>JAJPJL010000070.1 GCA_021324255.1 Bacillota bacterium | reverse complement strand
GCGTCGCTCTCGGGCACGGTGCAGGCGGATATCCTCAAGGAGTACATCGCCCAGAAGGAGTGGATCTACCCGATCCCGGCCGCGATGCGGCTCGTCCGCGACCTCATCGTGTACAGCGTGCGGCACCTGCCGCGGTACAACCCCATCAACGTGAGCGGGTACCACATTCGCGAGGCGGGCGCGACGGCCGTGCAAGAGGCGGCGTTCACGCTCGCGAACGGCATCGCCTACGTCGAGGAGGTCCGGCAGACGGGCCTCGCCGTCGACGACTTCGCACCGCGCCTGGCGTTCTATTTCATCGCCGAGCGCGACTTCTTCGAGGAGGTCGCCAAGTTCCGGGCGGCCCGGCGGGTGTGGGCGCGGATCATGCGCGACCGGTTCGGCGCGCGCCGGCCGGAGTCGATGCGCCTGCGATTTCACTGCCAGACCGCGGGGTCGAGCCTCACCGCCCGCGAGCCCCTGAACAACATCGCGCGGACCGCGCTGCAGGCCCTGTCCGCGGTGCTCGGCGGCGCCCAGAGCCTGCACGCCAACGGGATGGATGAGGCGCTCGCGATCCCCTCGGAGCTCGCGATGAAGGTGGCGCTGCGGACGCAGCAGATCATCCTCGAGGAGACGCGCGCGGCGAACACGATCGACCCGCTGGCGGGCGGCTACTTCATCGAGGCGCTCACCGATGAGATCGAGGCCGGCATCTGGGCGTATCTACGGCGGATCGACGACCTCGGCGGCGCGGTCGCCGCGGCGCAGCAGAACTTCTTCCAGGCCGAGCTCGCCGATACGGCCTACCGGTATCAGCGGCAGAAGGAGCGGGGCGACCTGGCCGTCGTCGGCGTGAACAAGTACGTGGATCCGGCGGGGGCCGGGGTGCCCTTCGCCCTGCACGAGGTCGATGCGGACGTCGAGGCGCGCCAGCGGGAGCGGCTGGCCCGCGTGAAGCGGGAGCGCAGCGGGGACGAGGTCGCCCGCGCGCTCGCGGCGCTGGCCCAGGCCGCGCGCGGCGACGGCAATCTCATTCCGCCCACGATCGACGCCGTCCGCGCCCGCGCCACCCTGGGCGAGATCGTGCGGGCGCTCCGCGACGTCTTCGGCACGTACGTGGAGCAGCCGGTGTTCTGAGCCGCGCGTGTCGAGCTCGCCGCGCATTCGGGTCCTGATGGCGAAAATCGGCCTGGACGGCCACGACCGCGGCGTCAAGGTCGTGGCGCGCGCGCTGCGGGACGCCGGCTTCGAAGTCGTGTACACCGGCCTCCACCGGACGCCGGAGGAAGTCGCCGTCGCCGCCGTTCAGGAGGACGTCGACGTGATCGGCGTGAGCATTCTTTCCGGGGCGCACATGGCGCTCGTGCCGCCGTTGCTGGACGCGCTGCAGGCCCGCGACGCCGGCGACATCAAGGTCCTGGTGGGCGGGGTGATTCCGGAGGCGGATCGCGCAAAACTGCGCGACCTCGGCGCGGCCGCGGTCTTCGATCAGGATGCGAGCACCGACGCCGTCGTCGACTGGATCCGGCGGCACGGGGTTCGGTCCGAGGAATGAACGGGACCGCGGCGTGGCCGCCCGTCTACGACGACGAGTACTTGCCGGCGCCGGACCAGCGCTATTGGTTTCCGGAGCGCGAGACGATGCCGGCGGGCGAGCGGGACGCGTTCATCCTGGCCCGCCTCCGGGCGACCGTCCGCTGGGCGTGGGAGCGGTCGCCATTCTACCGGGAGAAGTGGACCCGGGCCGGCGTCCATCCCGACCACCTCCGGCGGCTCGAAGACCTGCACCGCTTCCCCGTCGTGACGAAGGAGGAGTTGCGCGCCGAACAGGCGGCTCACCCGCCGGCGGGGCGATACGTGTGCATCGACCCCGCGGACGTGGCGCGGGTGCACGGCACGTCGGGCACGACGGGCAAGCCGACCGTGTTTCTGATCGGGCGGGATGACTGGCGCCGCATCGCCAATGCGCACGCCCGGATCATGTGGGGCATGGGACTCAGGCCCGGGGACATGATCTTCATCGCGTCGTTCTTCAGTCTCTACATCGGCAGCTGGGGCGCCCTCGCGGGCGGCGAGCGGCTCCGCGCGGCATGCTTCCCGTTCGGGGCCGGGCAGCCCGGCCAGACGCTCAGGGCCGTGCGCTGGCTGCTGGAGACCCGGCCGGCCGCGTTCTACGGGACCCCTTCCTACGCCCTCCATCTGGCCGAGGTAGCGGCCTCTGAGCGGGTCGACCCCAGGGACTTCGGCCTCCGTGTGATGTTCTTCTCCGGCGAGCCGGGAGCCGGGATTCCCGGCACGCGGCGCCGGATCGAGGAGATATTTGGGGCGGCGTGCCTGGACAGCGGGAGCATGGCCGAGATGACCCCGTGGATGAGCAACGCCGAGTGCGCCTGCCGGTCCGGCATGCACCTCTGGCAGGACGTGGTCTACTGCCAGGTCTGCGACCCGCGGACATTCGAGCCTGTGCGCTACGGCCGCGAGGGCACCCCGGTGTACACGCATCTCGAGCGTACGTCGCAGCCGATGATCCGGCTGCTCTCGGGCGACCTCACCCGGTGGACCGACGACCCGTGCGAGTGCGGGCGCACCTACCCGCGGTTGCCGCGCGGCATCTACGGGCGGATCGACGACATGTGCATCATCCGCGGCGCGAACGTCTACCCGAGCGCGATCGAGGACACGCTGCGGACGATCGACGGCTTCGGCGGGGAGTTTCAGGTGGTGATCAGCCGCGAGCGCGCGATGGACGAGCTCGTCGTTCGAGCCGAGTACAGCGCGGAGGTCGCGCGCCGGGCCGCCACCGCGCCGGACCTGCTCCAGGCCCTGCGGGAGCGCATGGCCGCACGGCTCACGGCCACGCTCGGCATCCGCCCGATCGTCCGGTGCGAGCCGCCGGGGACGCTGCCGCGCACGGAGTTCAAGGCGCGGCGCGTGCTCGACAACCGCGCGCTGTACGAGACGGCGCTGGCCGGCGCGGACGACCCCCCGCGCCGCCCGGGCCGCGGCGCGCCCGGGCAAGCCTGATGCGCGACGGTTCCCCGCCCGCCGGCGCCGGCGAGTACCGCGCCCTCAGCCGGCTCATCAGCCGGATCGAGAACCACCCCGGGGCCGCCGCGTCGATCATCGCGGACCTGTGGAGCCGCACCGGGCGCGCCCGGCGCGTGGGACTGACCGGGGCGCCGGGGGTCGGCAAGAGCACGCTCGCCGACCAGCTCATCACGGCCGCGCGCGACGGCGGCCTCACGGTCGCGGTCATCGCGGTCGATCCATCGAGCCCGTTTTCGGGGGGCGCCATCCTCGGCGATCGCGTGCGCATGGTGCGGCACAGCGGCGACCCGGGCGTGTACATTCGCAGCATGGCCGCGCGGGCGCACCTCGGGGGGCTCGCGGCGGCCACCCGGGACGTCGCCTACGTGCTGGAAGCGTTCGCGTTCGATCTCATTTTGGTGGAGACGGTGGGCGTCGGGCAGAGCGAGCTCGAGATCATGAGGCTCGCCGATACGGTCGTCGTCGTCACGGCACCGGGATTTGGGGACGCCGTGCAGACGCTCAAGGCCGGCATCCTGGAGATCGCCGACGTCCTCGTCGTCAACAAGGCGGACCGGCCGGGCGCCAAGGAGACCGTGATGCAGTTGCGGGAGATGCGCCGCCTCGTGCCGCACCACGACGCCTGGGACGTGCCCGTGGTGGAGACGACGGCGTCCACGGGGGCCGGCGTGGCCGACGTGTGGGAGGCGATCCGGCGGCACGGCGAGCACCTGCGCACGTCGGGCGAGCTCGAGGCGCGCCGCGGGCGGCGCGCGGAACGCGAGGTGCTCGCCCTCGTGGAGGCGGCGCTTGCGTCCCGCGTGCGGGCCACGGTGCACGACCGCGGCGAACCCGCCGAACTCCTCGCCCGGGCCAAGCGGCACGAAGCCGATCCGCATTCCACCGCGAAAGCGATTCTCGAGCGCCTGATCCCGCCGGAGGGACGATGACCGCCGCGTATCCCGAAGTCGCCCGTGGCATCAGGCTGGTGGACGTGCTGGAGCGAGGCGCACCTCGGCTCACCGCGGGCTATTTCATCGGCGCCCCGCGGCCGGCGATCGTGGACCCGGGGAGCGCCCGGAGCGTGCCGGTCTGGCTTGACGCCCTCGCGGCGCTCGGCGTCGCGGCGGCGGACGTGACCGACCTCATCGTCACGCACATTCACCTGGACCATGCCGGCGGGGTTGGGCATCTGCTGCCGCTCATGCCGTCGGCCCGTGTGACCGTGCACCCGCGCGGCGCGCGGCACCTGGTCGATCCTGCCCGGCTGGTGGCCGGGGCGCGCGACGTCTTCGGCCCGCGGCTGGACGCGTACTTCGGCGCGCCGGAGCCGGTGCCGGAATCGCGGGTCCACCCCGTGGCCGACGGCCACGAGCTCGACCTCGGCGCCGGTCACGTGCTCCGCTTCATCGACGCGCCGGGACACGCGCGCCACCAATACATGATCCTGGACAGGGGAGCGGGCGCGCTGTTTGCGGCCGACGAGCTCGGCGAGCGGCTGCCGGACATCGCCGAGGACTACGTGCTTGCCGACACCGCGCCGAACCAGTTCGATCCGGACGCGATGCTCCGGTCGGCCGCGCGGCTCGGAGACCTGCGGCCGGAAGCGATCCTCTTCTCACATTTCGGCCGGTATCCCGCGCCCTACGGCGTGCTTCAGGAACGGCTCGCCCGTGAGATTCCGGCGGTGGCCGCGCTCGGGCGGGTCGGCGGCCGCCGCGCGACGCCGGCCGAGATCGCCGCCGCCCTCACGGAGCACGTCCGCCGCGACCTCGCCGCGCGCGGGATCGCCTGGACGCCGGGTATCCAGGCCCTGCTCGCAGAACGCCTAGCGATCTCCGCGCAGGGCATCGCCGACTACCACGCGCGGCTCCGGGTCGAGGACCCCTAGCCCGCGGCGTTCGCGGCCCGTGTGCGTGCGTGGGTCTGTCCGGAGCGCTACCGCGCGGCCGGGCCCATCTCCGAGACCACGCGCGCCAGCACCGAGTAGTCGAGCTCCCCAAAGCCGTGGCTCATCGCCACCTGGTACAGTTGCGCGGCGAGTCCGGCTCCGAGGAGCGGCACCCCGAGCGCGCGGCCGGCTTCGGTGACGATCCCCATGTCCTTGTGATAGAGGCGGGTACGAAAGCCCGGTTCGAAATTCCGATCCAGCATCCGCTGTCCGTGCAGCTCCAGCACGCGGCTCTGCGCAAAGCCCCCGAGGAGCGCGGAGCGCACCTTCGCCGGATCCACGCCGGCGCGGGACGCGAGGGCGAACGCCTCGGCCACGCCGAGAATCGTGAGCGACAGGACGAGCTGGTTGCACGCCTTCGTCACCTGCCCCGCGCCGTGTCCCCCGAGGTGGACGATGTTCTTGCCGAGCTTTTGAAAGACGGGCAGCACCCGCTCAAACGTCTTGGCGTCGCCGCCGACCATGATCGACAGCGTGCCGTCGATGGCGCCCTTTTCTCCGCCCGACACCGGTGCATCCAGCATCGCCGCGCCCCGGTCCGCAAGCGCGGCGGCGATCTCGCGGGTCGCGACCGGAGCGATCGTGCTCATGTCCACGACGATGGAGCCGGACCGGACGCCCTCGATCACGCCGTCCGGGCCAAGGATGACCTGCCGCACGTCGGGCGTGTCGGCCACCATCGTGATGGTGATCTCGCTCCGCGCGGCGGCATCCTTGGGCGAGGCGGCGCGGCGCGCTCCCGCGTCGACGAGCGGGGCCGCCTTGGCCTGCGTGCGGTTCCATACCGTGACCTCGTATCCGGCCTCGACCAGGTGCATGGCCATGGGCCGGCCCATGATGCCGAGCCCGATGAAACCGATCCGTTCGCCCACGCGTGCTCACCCCGCTTCGGCGCCGGCGCGCCCCGAGAATCGACGGGCGATCCCGCGCCCCCGTGGCGTCTGTATCCGGCAAGGCGCGCGGGCTTTCCTCCGCCGTCCGGACCGCGCGCGCTTCGCCTGCGGAGCACGATAGACGGCGACCACCATGGACATTGTCGCAGCATCTCGCGCCACAGGCCCGAAACGCGCGGGGGCGGGACCCCGGCGTGACGCCGCGGGCAAGGCGCGGGGCAAGGGCTCGCGGCCAGATCTTGCACGGTGCGATTCGGTGCGTTGCGCTGCCGGCGGCCGCGTGCTATAGTTCGCTACAATCGAACAGCATGGCTTCGACGGGGGACGTAGGACCCGGCGCGTCACGGAGAGAGCGGCCGCGACACGGTGCGAGGGCCGCGGCGGCTGTGTCCGAACCCACCCCCTGAGCCGCTCCCGGTGTGCAGAGCGCGTACCGGGAGCCGGGTCGCCCGTGACAGCGTCGAGGGCCCCGGCGGGACGCCGGGGAACAAAGGTGGTACCGCGAACACGCCCCGTTTCGCCCTTTGGCGAGAAGGGGCGTTTGTTACGCGGGGAGGACGGCGATGGCGGTCGATCGTTCGGTGGCGCTCATCGGCGCCGGAAACATGGCGGATGCGCTCCTGCGCGGCCTCGTCGGCGCGCGTACGATCAGCGCGCGGCGGTGCATCGTTACCAATCGCAGCAACGACGCGCGGCTCCGCGGGCTCGCGGCGCGGTGGGGCGTGCGCACGACGCGCGACAAGGCGCAGCTCCTGCGCGACGCCGACGTCGTGATCCTCGCGGTCAAACCCGCGGACATGGCCGGCGTGCTCGATGAGATTGCCGCGCACGTCACGCCCCGCCACCTGGTCGTGTCCGTCGCGGCGGGCGTGCCGCTCGCCACCATCGAGCGCTATCTCCACGGCGTGCCGGCGATCCGCGCGATGCCGAACACGTCCACGGCTGTGAGCGCGTCGGCGACCGCGCTGTGCGCCGGCCGGTGGGCCACCGCGGCCCACCATGAGGTGGCGCGGGCGCTGTTCGAGGCCGTGGGCCGCGTGGCCGTCGTGCCCGAGGCGCTCTTCGACGCGGTCACCGGCCTCTCCGGCAGCGGTCCGGCGTACGTCTACCTCCTCGCGGAGGCGATGGTCGACGCGGGCCTGCGCGCCGGCCTGGACCGCGCGACGGCGCTCGCGCTGGTCGCGCAGACCGTGCTCGGGGCCGGCAAGATGCTCGTGGAGACCGGGCAGGACCCCGCGGCGCTGCGCGCACGCGTCACGTCTCCCAACGGGACGACGATGGCGGGCGTGGGCGAATTGGAGCGGCGGGGCTTTTCGCACGCGGTGCGCGAGGCGGTCGAGCGGGCCGCGTCCCGCGCGCGCGAGCTTCGCGACGCCTTGGCCTGACGCGCGCGCCCCGTCCCTGCCGCCCGGCGCCCTCAGGGAGCGGGCCGACCATGATCCAGAGCAGGGCTGGTTCCCCCGCGGCGCGTATCCTTATAAGGTTCGGTCGACTCGCATTAGCAGGGGGTGGTGCATGACGCAGGCGATCCGCCGGCGGTGGGTGTCCCTCGTCGTGGCGGCGGCGTTGGTTCCGGTGGGCATCTCGGCCGTCGGTCAAGCCCAGGCGCAGGCGCCCAAGACGCTGGTCATCGCGATCGGCGCCGACCAAACGGGGCTGGACCCGCAGACGGTGGAGAACAACGAGTCGGGCTTCATCATGTCGACGATCTTCGACAGCATCGTCAACTACAAGCCGGGCTCGAGCATCGTCGGGCCCGGGCTGGCGCAGTCGTGGACGATCTCCCCGGACGGGCGGACGTACACCTTCAAGCTCCGGCCCGGCGTGACGTTCCACGACGGGACCCCGATGAACGCGCACACCGTCGCCGAGGACGTCGACCGCGCCATCAATCCCAACAACCCCTGCTACGTGCTCGGCCGCAAAGGCGTCGACACGTACGACGACTTCACGTTCGGATCGGCCAAGGACGGCACGGTGGCCAAGATGGACGTCGTGGACGACTCCACCCTGCGCTTTACGCTGCCGAAGCCGAATGCGCCGTTCATTACGAGCCTGGCGATGGTGTGGCAGGGCATCATGTCGCCCGCCGCGACGAAGCAGTACAACTGCGACGCGAGCCAACACCCGGTCGGCACCGGGCCGTTCAAGTTCGTCGAGGCGGTCCGCAACGATCACGTCACCGTGGACGCCAACGCCGGGTACTGGGGCGGACGCCCGAAGGTAGACCGGATCATCTTCCAGGTCGTGCCCGAGAGCGCCACCCGCATGCTGCAGCTCGAGCGGAACCAGGTGCAGATCCTGGCCGACGTCCCGCCGTCCGACTACGCGCGCGTCCGGGGCAATCCCCAGCTCAAGCTGTACACGCAGCCGGGGCTGACGATTCTGGGCGTTTCGATGTCGAACGACCTGGGGCCGTTCAAGGACGTGCGCGTGCGGCAGGCGATGAACTACGCCGTGGACAAGGACGCGATCAACAAGGGGCTCTACGGGGGAGCCACCACGGCGAGCCAGGGCGTGCCGCCCGTGCTCTGGGGCTTCAACAAGGCCGTCACCCCGTACCCGTACGATCCGGCGAAGGCCAAGCAGCTCCTCGCGGAAGCCGGGTTCCCGAACGGCTTCACGACGGACATGATGGTCTACGCCAACCCGCGCGGCTACAATCCGATCGGCGGCGCGAAGCTGGGCGAGGCCGTCCAAGGGTACCTCGCCAAGGTCGGCGTCACGGTGAAGATCACGCAGTACGAGTGGGGCGCGTACCTGGACAAGATCCGGCACACGCAGTGGGAGGGCATGGCGATCAGCGGCTGGTCCGGCGACAACGGCGATCCGGACAACTTTCTCGGCGACCTGTTCGAATGGGATGAAGCCGCCGGCAAGGCTCGGACCAACAACAACTCGCGCCACCACAACCCCGCCTTCGACCGGCTGATCGTGCAGGCCCGGCAGGTGACGGACCAGGCCAAGCGCGCGCAGCTCTACGAGCAGGCGAACAAGATCCTCCACGACGACGCGCCGTGGATCTTCATCAACTACACGAACCAGGTGCGGGCGACCCGCGCGAACGTCCGCGGCTTCCTGCTCAACCCCCTGCAGATGTTCTTTCACATGGAGCTCGTCTCGCTGCAGTAAGCGCCGAGCGCCCGGGATGCGGGGGCCCGCCGGATGCCGCGGGCCCCCGCCGCTGGCGCGGCGCCGAGCCCCGATGCTCAAGTACGTGGCCCGCCGCCTCGTGCAGTTGGTCCCGGTCCTGTTGGGCGTCAGCATCCTGGTGTTCTTCGGGATGCACCTGATCCCGGGCGACGTCGCCGAGCTGCTGCTCGGCGACAAGGGGACGGCGGCCGACCTGGCGCGGCTGCGCCACCAGCTCGGCCTCGATCAACCGGTCTACGTCCAATACCTGCGGTTTCTGGCGGGCGCGCTCCGCGGCGATTTCGGCGTCTCGCTCCGCACGCGGCAACCGGCCATCTGGGAGATCGGCCAGGCCCTGCCGGTGACGATCCAGCTCAGCCTGGCGGCGCTCGTCTTTGCGGTCCTGTTTGGGCTCGCCATCGGCGTGTTCGCGGCCCGGCACCCGCGTTCCGTGCTCGATACCGGCGCCATGGTCGGTGTCCTCATCGGCGTGTCCATGCCGGTCTTTTGGACCGGCATCCTGTTGCTGCTCGTCTTCGGCGGTGTGCTGGGCTGGTTGCCGCTGGGCGGCATGATCGACGAGGGCATGCGGTGGCGGCGGGTCACGGGCATGCCCGTGGTGGACGGGCTCCTCACCGGGAACTGGACCGTCGCCCGCAGCAGCCTGGCGCACCTCGTGCTGCCCGCGGTGGCGCTCGGCGCGACGTCGATGGCCACCATCGCCCGCATGTCGCGGTCGACGATGCTCGAGGTGCTCAATCTGGACTACGTCCGGACGGCGCGCGCCAAAGGGGTGGGGGAGCGCCTGGTGGTGAGCCACCACGCGCTCCGCAACGCGCTGCTGCCCGTGGTGACGCTGATCGGGCTGCAGCTCGGCCTGCTGCTGAGCGGCGCGGTGCTGACGGAGACGATCTTCGCGATCCCGGGGCTGGGACGCCTGGCGATCACGAGCGTGCTCGCCCGGGACTACCCCGTGGTGCAGGGCGTCGTCCTCATCGCCGCGGCGATCTTTGTCCTGGCGAACCTGCTCGTGGACGTCCTTTACGCCTATCTCGATCCCCGGATTCGCTATACATGACGGTGCCGGCCCTGGCCTTGGCGCCACGCGCCCCGCGCCGGTCCGCGGCGCTGTCGTGGCGCCGTCTGGTGCGGAGCCCCAACCTCCTCGTGGGGTTCGCCGTCCTCGTCCTCGTCGTGGGGTGCGCGGGGTTCGCCCGCGAGCTCGCGCCGTACAGTCCGATCGACCAGGTCTTCACGGACCAGCTCAAGCCGCCGTCCGCGGCCCACCTGTTCGGCACCGACGAGTTCGGCCGGGACATCTTCTCCCGCTGCCTCTACGGCGCGCGCATCGCCCTGGTCGTGGGGGTGATCGCCGACGGCATCGCGATGCTGCTCGGCGTCGTGCTGGGGACCGTGGCGGGGTACTTCGGCGGCCGGGCGGATGCCGCGGTCATGCGCGTGGTCGACGTGATGCTGGCGTTTCCGTACCTGCTGCTGGCGATGATCGTAGTGGCGATTCTCGGGCCGAGCCTGACCAACGCGATGATCGCGATCGGGATCGTGTACACGCCGCAGTTCGCCCGCGTGGTTCGCGGCGCGGTGCTCGCCATCCGGGAGCAAGAGTTCGTGGAGGCGGCCGGCGCCGTGGGGGCGCGCGCGCCCCGCATCCTCGCCCGGCACGTCCTCCCCAACGTCCTCTCGCCGATCATCGTCATGGCGACGCTGACCGTCGGCTTCACGATCGTGGAGACCGCCGGACTGTCGTTTCTGGGCCTCGGCGCGAGCCCGCCGACGCCGGAGTGGGGCTCGATGCTGGCCACGGGGCGTTCCTACATGCTCACGGCCCCGTGGATCGCGACGTTTCCCGGACTGTCCATCCTCGTGACCGTCGTCGGTTTCAACCTCGTCGGCGACGGGCTGCGCGATCTGCTCGATCCCCGCCTCCGCGGCCGCGGGTTCTAGCCGGTGGAGCGCGAGGAGAACTTTCCGGGCGCTTGGCCCGTCTTTCAAGGAACAGCGCCGGCCGCCGCGTTCCGCGGGCGCCGGCGCGGCAGCGAGGAAGCGCCGGGCGGCGGCGCGAACGCTGCGGCATGACAGGTGCGGCGGGGATCTCGGAGCTCCGGGTCCGCGTCCGGTACGCGGAGACCGATCAGATGGGCGTGGCGCACCATGCGGCCTATCTGGTGTGGTTCGAGGCGGCGAGAACGGAGTGGATCCGCGAGCGCGGCCGGTCGTACGCCGAGATCGAGGCGGCCGGGTGGCTGCTCGTGGTCGTCGAGGCGCACTGCCGCTACCGGCGGCCGGCGCGCTACGACGACGTGCTGATCATTCGCACCCGGGTTCGCGACGTGCGGCCGGCGACGTTCGCGTTCGCGTACGAGGTGGTGCGCCACCCGGACCGGGAGGTCCTGGCCGAGGGGTACACCGTGCACGCGGCGGTGGATCGCGGCGGCCGCGCGCGGCGGATTCCGGACGCGATCGGAGCGCTGCTCGCCGGGGCAGGAGAGGTGATCGAGTCGGCGAAGCAGTAGCGCACCCGCCGCGCGCCGTGGTGCGGGTGTGATTGTCGAATGGGGGCGGTGACGGTTCCATGTCCGACGAAAAGACGGCGGCGCCTCAGGCCGAGGAGATCGATCTCGCGCAGATGCCCACGCTGGCGGAACGCCAGATTGTGCAGGGTACCGTCGTCCGCGTCGACAGCGAGGGCGTCCTGGTCGACGTCGGCGCCAAGTCGGAGGGGTTTATCCCGCCCAGGGAGCTCTCCGCCAGGGGCGACACCGTGGAAGGCATCGCGGTCGGCGACCGAATCGACGTCTACGTGGTGAAGGTCGAGGGCGACGAGGGGAACATCCTCCTCAGCAAGAAGCGCGCCGACCTCGTGCGCGCCTGGGACCGCATTCAGGAGATGTTCCAGGCCGGCACCGTGCTCCACGCCATGGTGGTGGACAAGGTCAAGGGCGGCCTGGTGGTCGATCTCGGCGTGCGCGGGTTCGTGCCGGGGAGCCACGTGGACCTCTCGCAGGTGAAGGGGCGGCAGTTCGAGGCGCTCGTCGGCCAGAGCATTCCCCTCAAGATCATCGAGGTGGACCGCCACAAAGGGCGCGTCATTCTGTCGCACAAGAACGCGGCCCTGGAGCTCCGGGCCAAGACGCGCGCGGAGCTGCTGGCCTCCTTGGAGGAGGGCCAGGTGCGGGAGGGCGTGGTGAAGCGCCTCACCGACTTCGGCGCATTTGTCGATCTCGGCGGCGTCGACGCGCTCCTCCCCATCAGCGAGATGTCCTGGACGTACATCAAGCACCCGTCCGAGGTGGTGCGCCGCGGCCAGCGCGTGACCGTGGCGGTGCTGCGCGTGGACCGCAACGCCGGCCGCATCTCGCTCGGGCTGAAGCACATCCTGCCCGATCCCTGGCAGCATCTCGGCGATGCGTACCGGCCGGGGCAGGTGGTCTCCGGAAAAGTCGTGCGCATCGTCGCCTCCGGCGCGTTCGTGCGGCTCGGCGAAGTGGACGCGTTTCTCCCGATTTCCGAGCTGGCCGAACGGCGCGTGCAGAAGGTCGAGGACGTCGTGCAGGCCGGGGAGTCGGTCGAAGCGCTGGTGACCGAGGTCCGCGCGGAAGAGCGCCGCATGATCCTGAGCCTCAAACGCCTGGCGCGCGAGCGCGAGCGCACGCGGGTCCAAGAGTACATCACGTCCCAGAACGATGAAGGTCGGGTGACCATCGGGGACATCGCGGGGGAGCTGCTGCGCCAGGTCGTCACGACGCCGGGCACCGGCGAAACGTCCGCGGAAGATGCGCGCCCGCCGGCGCGTCAGGACGATCCCGCCGGCGGCGAGACGCCGCGGCGGCCCTCCGAGGCCTGACCCCCGCCGCCACCCCGCGCGACACCGACCACGCAACTCACCGCGGCGGCCTGCGTCCCTCCGGGCCGGGGCCGCGGACCCGGAGCGCGTCGCCCACCCGGCGCCGCCGCGCATCGTCCTGTATCCGAGGCCCCATCGGGAGGTGCATCCGCGGTGGCTGAACCGGACATGCTGTTCGACGTGACGGACGGGGTCGCGTACCTCACCGTGAACCGCCCCGACCAGCGCAACGCGATGACCTGGGCCATGTACGAGCGGCTCGTCGAGATCTGCGACCGGGTCGACCGCGATCCGGATATCAAGGTGCTCGTTCTCGCGGGCCGGGGCGATCGGGCGTTCATCTCGGGAACGGACATCAGCCAGTTTCCGGCGTTCCGGGGGAACCCGCAGGCGGGGATCGACTATGAGGAGCGTATCGATCACGTCATCGGGCGGCTGGAGGCCGTCACCAAGCCCACCATCGCCGCACTCCGCGGATTCGTCATCGGCGGCGGCCTCACGGTCTCGGTCGCGTGCGATCTTCGCATCGCGGCGGACAACGCCAAATTTGGGATCCCCGTCATTCGGCTCGGCAACTGCCTCTCCATGAAGAACTACGCGCGCCTCGTCGCCCTGCTCGGTCCCGCCCGCGTGAAGGAGATGATCTATACGGCCCGCCACGTGGGCGCCGCGGAGGCGCTCACGTGGGGCTTGGTGAACGAGGTGGCGCCGGCGGCGGCGCTCGACGACCGCGTGCGCGAGGTCGCCCGGGGCATCTCGCAGGCGCCGCCGCTGACCCTGCGGGTCAGCAAAGAGGCCGTGCGGCGGGTCGTGCATCGTCTGTTGCCGGACGACGCCGGTCACGAGCTGGTGAAGACGTGCTACGACAGCGCCGACTTCCAGGAAGGCGTCGCCGCCTTTCTGGAAAAGCGGGCGCCCCAGTGGACCGGACGGTAACGCCCCGCGCGCCGGCCGCACGGCAGGAAGGCCCCGGGCGGCGTGCGAACTCAAGGAACGTATGGTCTGCCCCATGGGCATGCCGGCGTCGATTTCCGGTAGCCGCGGGCGACCGAGCCTGGATACGGTGGTGGGATGATGACCTACGTCTTCCGCTGCAAGTCGTGCGGACAGGAGTTCGAGATGACGGCCACGGTGGCCGAGTACGAGTCCCGCGGCGCGCCGGCGTGTCCGAGTTGCGGGACGGCTCGGGCGCGGCGCGTGTACACGCCGATTGCCGTCATGGTGGGCGCCGGGGGCGGCGACGCTCCGGCCCCGTCGTCCGGCGGCGGCTGCGGCTGCGGCGGCGCATGTAGCTGCGGGCACTGAGCGAGACGGTTCCCGCGAGGGTGCCGCCCGGCCGGCATCACGGAGGCTCCCGGCGTTGACCGGCGGCCCGCCTTGACACGAGGCGGGCCGCCGGCGCGTTCCGGGGGTACCGCCACCCGCACCGCGCCGGGCGAGGAGGGGAGCGGCGTGCGTCCAACGCGTCGCCCGGTCATCGTCGACTGCGACCCCGGGCACGACGACATGCTGGCGATTCTACTGGCGGCGCGTCACTTCGACATCCTCGGGATCACCACGGTCGCGGGGAACGCCGACGTGGACCGCACGACGCTGAACGCGCTCCGCATCGTCGAGCTCGCCGGCATGGACGTTCCGGTTGCCCGCGGCTGCGCCACCCCGCTCGTGCAGGCTCCGGTCTTTGGCACGGCGATCCACGGCGAGAGCGGGCTCGATGGGTACGACTTCCCCGCCGTGCAGCGCCGGCCCCACCCGCGCGGCGCCGCCGAGTTTCTCGTGGAAACCCTCCGGGCCCGCGACGGGGTCACCGTCATCGCGACGGGGCCGCTGACCAACCTCGCGATCGCCCTGCGCGCCGCCCCCGATCTCGCCGCGAGGATCGATGCGCTCTCGATCATGGGCGGGTCGGTCACCACGGGCAACGTCACCGCCGCGGCGGAGTTCAACGTCTGGTTCGACCCGGAAGCGGCGGACGTCGTCTTTCGCAGCGGCGTGCCGATCTGGATGTCGGGCCTCAATCTCACCAGGCAGGCCGGGATCGACCTGCACGATATCGAGCGGATCGAGGCGCTCGGCACCCGCGCGGCGCGGACGGTCGCGGCGTTGCTGCGGTTCTACCTCGCGCGGCAGGCGCGGGCGGGGAATGCCCTCGCTCCGGCGCACGATCCGTGCGCCGTGGCGATCCTGCTCGAGCCCCAGATCGTGGCGTGGGCGCCGATGCATGTCGCCGTCGAGCTGCGGGGTGAGCGCACCCGGGGCATGACGCTGTGCGACGCTCGCCACCTCCCCGAGTTCAATCCCGCGATCCGGCCCGGGACACCGCCCCGCGGCGACGCGCCGAACGCACGCGTCGGCCTGCGCGTGGATCGCCCGGCGTTCCTTCGACTCCTGGAGGACGCGCTGGCGGCGCTGCCCTGACGCGGGGACGGGGTCGAAGCCCGCGCCGCAGAGCGGGCCGGGGGTTCGCCGGCGCCGCGGCGGCGCGCTGTCAGCCCCGGCCGATAAACGGCATCTTGGTCGCCATGACCGTGAGAAACTGCACGTTCGCGTCGAGCGGCAGGCTCGCCATGTAGACGACCGCGCGCGCCACGTGGACGAGATCCATCCGCGGCTCGGGACGCATGGACCCGTCCGCCTGCGGGACGCCCGCTTCCATTCGCGCCGTCATGTCCGTCGCCGCGTTGCCGATGTCGATCTGACCGCACGCGATGTCATACCGGCGGCCGTCGAGCGAGGTGGACTTCGTGAGGCCGGTGATCGCGTGCTTCGTGGCCGTGTACGGCGCGGAGTGGGGGCGCGGGGCATGCGCGGAAATCGAGCCGTTGTTGATGATGCGTCCCCCCCGGGGCGTCTGGGCCTTCATCAGCCGGAACGCCTCCTGGGTGCAGAGAAACGCGCCGGTGAGATTGGTATCGACCACCGCCCGCCACTGGTCCCAGGAGAGATCTTCGAGCGGGATCGCGGGCGCGCCGATGCCGGCGTTGTTGAACAGCACGTCGAGGCGCCCGAACGCGTCCTTCGTGGCGGCGAACAAGGCCTTGACGGCGGCGGGGTCCGATACGTCCGCGGGCACGACCAACGTGTGCGCGCCCGCCGGCGCGCTACGGGCCGTCTCCTCCAGCGGCTCCCGGCGGCGCCCGGCGAGGACCACGGCGTACCCCGCCTCGAGGAGCGCGAGCGCGGCCGCGCGGCCGATGCCGGTCCCGGCCCCCGTGACCATCGCGACCTTGGCCGTGCCGTCCATCGGTAACCTCCACGTGACAGGGTGCGGCGCGCGTGCCGGGCGCGTCGGACGCAGGCCCTGTTCGATGGCCGCGCGGTGCGCCCCTGTCATCGCGGGCGCGCGTAAGGAGAAACCCCGCCATTGCCGAAGGAGTGCGCGGGCGTGTCCGCGGTTGCGGCCGCCGGCTGCACGTTCAAGTCCGCGTCTTGCTGGCGCGTGAGGAGGAGCGAATGGCCGCGACGTATGGGATCGAGGCGCTGAGTGCCGGCGGGAGGACCGTGGATTGGTCGACCCGGATGTACCTGCACCCGGCCGGGGAGACGACGACGTCGGCGTACTTTGTATGGGTGGTCCGGACGCCGGGGGGCCCGATCGTGGTCGACACCGGCTTCACGCATCGCCTCGGCAGGCTCAAAGGCTTGCCGGTGGACCAGATGCGGACGCGGGATGAGTTGCTGGAAGCCGCCGGGGTGGACCCGGCAGCCGTGTCGACCGTCGTCCTCACGCACCTGCACTGGGATCATTTCGACGTGGAAGGGCTCTTCCCCAAGGCAACGTTTGTGGTTCAGCGTCGAGAGTTGGAGTTTTGGACCGGGTACGGCGCCGCGGAGCGGTGGCACCGCCGGTTTCTGAGCGACTGTTTCGAAGACGACATCGGGACGCTGCGCGCCGGCAACCGGCTGCGCGTCGTGGACGGGGCCGTGGAGCTGGCGGACGGGATCGGGCTGGAGCGCGTGGGCGGCCATTCTCCGGGGATGCAGATTGTGACCGTGCAGACCGCCGGGGGCCTGTTTGTGCTCGCGAACGACGCCCTCACGTGCTACCGCAACCTGCGCGAGTGGGCGCCGCCCGCGATCCACCTCGGCAGCATCGCCGAGTGCCTCGAGGCGATGGAGCGGATCCGGACGCTCGCAGGCGGCGACGAAAGCCGGATCTGCCCCGGCCACGACGGGGAGGTGTGGACGCGGTTCCCGGAGGTCAAGCCGGGTGTGTTCCGGCTGGCGTAGGCCCGGCGGACGCGCCATACGCCCGCGGCCCGTCCCTTCGATCGCCCGGCCACGCCAAGCCGCGCGCCAGCGGCGCGTTTAGGCTCGCGCGAGGAGCTCGGCCAGGCGCGCGGCGTTGGCCACGGCGTAGCCCTCCTGGTCGTTGTTGAAGTACACGTAGGCCCCGCCGTCGCCGCAGAGGTCGCGAAGCCGGCCCGCCCAACGTCGCAGCGCCGCGTCCGTGTAGCAGCCAGCGCCGATGCCGCCGGGGCCGTGGAATCTGGCGTACACGAACGGCGCCGTCCGGACGAGGCGCAACGGGATGCCCGGACCGTGGCTGACACAGCACGCGACGCGGCGGCGCCGGAGCAGCTCGTAGACCGCATCGCAGGGCCAGGAGACGTGGCGGAACTCGATCGCGTACCGGGGCCCGGCGGGGAGCGACGCGAGCAGGCCCGCGAGCCGCACGTCGTCGCGCGCAAACGCCGGGGGAAGCTGGAAGAGGATCGGCCGGCGCGCCCGCCCGAGCGGCCGCGCCCGCGTCAGGAGCCGCCGAACGGGCGCCCGGCTGAGCCGGAGGCGGCGGATGTGCGTGATGAACCGGCTCGCCTTGACGGCGAACACGAACGATCTCGGGACCGCCCGTTGCCATGCGCGAAAGACGCGCGCGTCCGGGAGGCGGTAGAAGGTGTTGTTGACCTCCACCGTGGGGAAGTGCCGGGCGTAGTACCCCAGCCATGCGCTGACCGCGACGTCCCGCGGATAGAACCGGGTGCGCCAGTGCGGATAGTTCCACCCTGAGGTGCCGACGAGGAGGCGCGCCATCCCGTCACCGGCGGTCCCGGCGGCGCGGGGCGCCCCGCACCCTACCGGCGGTCGTCGGGCCGGCTGGTGACAAACGCGCGCAGGAGGTCGACCGTGCGCGCAAGGTCCGACTCGTCCACGGTTTCGTTGGGACTGTGCGTGTACCGGCAGGGGAACGCGACCATCGCCGTGGGTACGCCTTCCTGGATCCATTCGCGCCCGTCGCTGGCAAAATTTTGAAACACCGCGTGCTGAAACGGGATGCCCGCGGCGCGCGCCACCTGGATCAGGGCCCGCGTGGGCGCCGCACTGTAGGGCAGCGACATGTCCTTGTGCACGACGATGGGCCCGGCGCCGAGCGAGACCGGCATCTGCCGCCGGTCGACGAGCGGGATGTCGCCCGCGAGCCCGACTTCGACGATGACGCCGAGGTCGAACCCGGCCGCCACGGAGCGGGCGCCGATGAGGCCGATCTCCTCGGCGACCGTCGAGGTCAACCACACGTCGTAGCAGAGGCGCGACCGGTCCAACCCGTCGAGCATCGCCGTCATGATCGCGAGCGCGGCGCGATCGTCCATCGCCTTGCCCACGATGTTTCGCCCCTCGCGCCGCGTCGTGACCGCGTTGATCACCGCACAGCCGGGGTGGACGCCGAGCGATTCGGCGTCCGCGCGCGTGCGGGCGCCGATATCGACGTAAAAATCCATCCAATCCATGCCGTGGCGCTCGGCGCGGCCGCGCTGCTGGCGGGTCATGACATGCCCGGTCACGGTGACAAACGTTCCGCGCACGACGCCCGCCTCCGTGAGGATCTCCGCGACAAGCCCGAGCGGCACCGGCTCGGGCAAGCGCTGCTCACCCATGCCGCGCCCGGCGGTCAACCAGACAAAGCCCTGCTCGTCGACGCTTTTGACGCGGAAGCAGATCTCGTCTGCGTGCGCGCCGATGAGGAGCTTGGGCCCGGTCCCGCCGACGCGGGCCATGAGATTCCCGATCGGCGTGCGCTCCACGCGCAGCCCGCGCTCGCGCCAGGCGTCCGCGACCCACGCCTGGACCTCGTCTTCGTAGCCGGTCGGCCCCGTGAGCTCGGTCAGCCGCTTCACCAACTCGAACATCGTCGACTCCCTGGGCATCAGTCTTCGCAGCCTTCGAAGTATCCGCATGCCGGGCAGCGCGTGCGGCACCACAGGCGCTCCATGGGCCGGCCGCAGGCGGGACATGCGGAGCCGCCGTCCAAAATGGGGCGGTCGAGGCGGTCGTCCCGATCGGGCCCGGCCGCGGCGTCCTCAGGGGTCATACGTCACCGCCGCGGGGACGACCGCGTCATCGAGGCTCACGCCGGGATGCGCCGCGAGGGTGAGGACCAGGTCGGCGACCGCGTCCGGGGAGATGACCTTGGCCCGGTCGAACTCCGGGGTCGCCGACCAGCGCATCGGCGTGTCCATCGGGCCGGGGCAGACCGCGTCCACCGCGACGCCGTACGGCTTTCCCACCAGCGCGAGCGACCGCGCGAGGCCGACCACCCCGGCCTGCGCCGCGCCGTAGATGGCCGCGATCCCGGCACCGTGCACCGCGACGCGGGATGCGACGAGCACCAGACGGCCGCCGCCGCGCGCAATTAGCCGCGCCATCGCGGCCTGGGCGACGAGGAACGCCGGCGTGAGGTTGCCGTCGATCATGTCCTGCCAGTCGTCCAGGGTGCACGCTTCGAACGGCTTCACCAGGCTGCGGCCGACCGTGCACACGATGATGCTCGGGCCGCCACGCTGATCCGTGGCGGCGAGCGCCGTCGCGATGTCGGCGGGCCGCCGCGCGTCGGCCGTGACCGCCGTGGCCTCCGCGC
Organism: Bacillota bacterium; assembly: GCA_021324255.1. Taxonomy (GTDB): domain Bacteria; phylum Sysuimicrobiota; class Sysuimicrobiia; order Sysuimicrobiales; family Segetimicrobiaceae; genus JAJPIA01. Next base: position 50,927 of record JAJPJL010000070.1, on the reverse strand, counting down.
CAAGGGCGCGCGCCTCCGCCGCGACCGCGTCGACGTCCGCGCGGGTCCGCGCGGCCACGACGACGCCCGCCCCGGCCCGGGCGGCCGCAAGCGCCACGGCCCGGCCGAGCCCGCGCCCACCGCCGAAGACGACCACCGTCTCACCCCGCAGGCTCATGTTCGGCCCCTCCCGGCGCAGCGCCATCAAAAAAATGAGCGGCGGGGGCGCGAAATTCCTCCGTGGAGCGCGCGCTCCGCGGCAGCGAGGCACCCGGCGCGACATCTCGGCGGAGGTACACCGTGCGCACGCACGGGGTGACCCGAGACGATCAGCTGCGGCCCGGCGTCGATCCCGGGCGCGACGCGTACGGCGCGGGCCGCTGACGGGGGCTACTCGAGCCATACGAGCGGCGCCTTGCCCCACGCGTACTGCACGCGCAGCCGGACCCGCCGTCCCTCGCGCACGCGTGTCGGGGTGATCCACCGAAGCAGCTCGTCCCCCCGCGTGCCCGCGCGCGGGAGCAGGTACCCTGGCCAGACCTCCTCGTAGCTAAAGAGCCGGACGGCGTCGACCAGGCCGGTGACGAGCGGGGTGAGCGTCACCGTAGCATCAACAGGCCCGACCTCGGAGCGGAAATCGGAGACACACGCCAGCGCCGGGAGCGAGACATCGAGCGTGGCCGGGCTCTCGTTGATCACCGGCGCTTCCGTGCCCGGCGTCACGCGCAGCGGCACCCCGGCGCGGTGGCGCGCGCGCACGAGCTGGACGAGGTGGTGGCCGCGCGCAGGAATGATGTGCGCGTGCGGAGCGCGCTTTCGCACCCGTGCCAGGGCCTTGACCATCGGCCAGTCCGTGAGCCACGCCGACCACATCTCGCAGATCACGACGTCCGGCGCGTCGCGCGGCAGCGCGGCTCTCACGACGTCGGCGTGGCAGACCGTAAACGCGGAGAACTCCGCCGCCAGCCGGCGGAGGTACGGCAGCGCGTCGCGATCGATCTCGAACCCGTAGACGCGACGCGCGCCCGCGGTGAGGGCGTAATAGGACATCGGCCCGACTCCCGCGCCGAGGTCGTAGACGACCCGATCCGGCACCGTGCGCCGGATCGCCGCGCGGTATGCGGCATTGCGATCGTAGTCGTTGAGCATGGACCAGTGGAATCCAAGATCTACAGGCATGCAACCCCCCGGCGGTCATGGCGCGGATGACGGTCCGACCCTGCGGTCTCATGCCGGCCCAACGGCGCGCGGTGCCGCGTTGAGCAGACCGCGCGAGCCGACGATGAACGACGCCTTCGCATTTGAGACCCTCCAGTCCAGAAGATAAACTGCGTAGGAGAGGTCTTCTAGACGAGGCGCGAAACCACTTTGGAACGCCATCCGGTCACGTCGGCGTCGACATCATGGCGCAATGCTCGTCCTGAGTGTCCACGAACGGCAAGGAGGACCCGGTTCGGGCGGGACCCCCGCATACCGAACGCCATTGAGCGCCTTGCCGAGATACGGGCCGCCAGGCTGACAGTATCGACGTGCCGTAGGACGCAGGCGGCGTGACGCTGTCGCTCTGGGGCTTCGCAGCGTACGCACTCCTGTATCTCGCCGTCGTCACGGGGACGGCGATGTCGTCGCCGTGGCTCCGGCGCCGCCTGCCCATGGCGGCGCGCAGCAGCGGCACGCACACGATCCTCTCGCTGGCCGGCCTCAGCGCGTCGGCGGTGCATGCGCTCCGTGGCGTCGCGACCCCCCAGGGCGACCAGTTTGCGGTGTTGGGCCTGGCCGGCGTCGGCGCCCCGCTCGCCCTCGGCGTCGTTGGCCTGTACGGGATGATCCTCTCGACGGTCGCCGTCTACGCGCGGCGGCGCCTCGCCCCGCGGATCTGGCGGGCCGTACACGCGCTCGCGTATCCGGCGTTTGCCGCCGCCGCGTGGCACGGTATCGCGCTGGGGGCGAACACGTGGCTCCCCGCGGCGCAGCTGCTGTACGCGGTGACGCTCGCGAGCGCAGCCGGGGTCGCCGCTTTCCGTGTGGCGGAGATGGCAGTCGCCGCCGCTTAGCAGCCGTCGGACCCCGAGCAGACGGGGGACCTCCCGCCAGCGTCGTCAGGGATGAGAGCAGCCGCCGCTTCAACCGCCTCGGCGGGGGGGCGCGCGGACCCGCGAGACATGTGACCGCGATGCGCGCCGGCGTCTCAGCGAACGCAGCAAGGAGCTCACCGGCCGGGGGGACGGCTCGGGAGGCGGGACGCATCCGGGGTGAGATGTGAATTATTCACGCGATCGCCGTAGGCACTTCGCATGATTCCCGGAGGCGCCGGGATCGGCGCTACGACCGGCAGTGCTGGGAGAATCGGCGCTACGATCGCGACTACCACCGCGATCGGTGGGGCCGCTGGTAACACGACCGGGATCAGGCGCCGAGCAGCCGCGTTCGCGGGGTCACACCGGACGGGACTGCCCGGCACCGTATCGCGCTGGCCTGCCGTCTAACCGTCCTTGCGCTTCGGATAGCGGGCCGCCTTGATCGCGGCGCAAAGGGCATCGTGGGCCTGCGCCACCGCGGCCTCGCGGTCGGTCGCGCGGCCCCGGGCCGCGGTCACGGTGCTCCCCCGTTCGTAGCCGTGCTCCGGGATCCAGCTCGTGGCCAGGAGTTCCCACTCGTAGAAACCGGGAGCTCCGTAGTCGAGGACAATCGTATATTCACGTCCGCCCTGACGCACACTGCCGATGTGTTCGCTCATGGGCGCCGTCTCGTGTCCCGAGGTATGGTAACGCCCCTCGTACGAGGTATACCCGTCGATCCACCGTCCTGACCGGCAGCGCCGGGTGCGAGGCTCGCGCATGCGGGCCCCGCGCTATTGGCCCGTGGGCGCGGCGCGCACGCGCCTCTAGGAGTTGGCTCGCCCGGCGCGTAAATGCTAAGACCGGTGCGCGGCGGGCCCGCGCGACTTCGAGGAGGTGGATCGATGCCGTTGTCATCGGTACTGGATTTCGTGACCGAGCAGGCCCCAGTGCTCGCCGAGCTGAGCGACCGGATCTGGGAGACGCCGGAACTGGGCCTGCACGAAACGAAGAGCAGCGCCACGCTCGCCGGCGCGCTGGAAGCGGCGGGCTTTGCCGTCGAACGCGAGGTGGCGGGCATGCCCACGGCGTTCATTGCGACCTACGGAGAAGGCAGCCCGGTCATCGCGCTCCTCGGGGAGTTTGATGCGCTGCCGGGTCTCAGCCAGCAGCGGGGGGTGGCCGAACACCGCCCGATCGTCCTCAACGGGCCGGGGCACGGCTGCGGTCACAACTTGCTCGGAACCGCCGCGGCAGGCGCCGCGATGGCGGTGCGACACGCGATCCGCCGGGGAGAGGTGAAGGGCACGGTCCGTTTTTATGGGTGTCCGGCGGAGGAGACGCTGGTCGGCAAGGTGTTTATGGTCAAGGACGGGCGCTTCGCGGACGTGGATTGCGCGTTGACGTGGCACCCCGGGGCCGGTAATCAGCTCATGAACGAGGTGCACACCGCGATGAACTCGGCCCGGTTCACGTTCCACGGCGTGGCGGCGCACGCGGCCGGCATGCCCGAGAACGGGCGCAGCGCGCTCGACGCGGTCGAGCTCATGAATGTCGGCGCCAACTACCTGCGCGAGCACGTCCACTCGTCGACCCGGATCCACTACGTGATCACGGATGGCGGGCTCGCCCCGAACGTGGTTCCCAACCGCGCCGAGGTGTGGTACTACGTGCGCGCTCCACGCCGGGCCCAGGTGGAGGAGGTGTATGCCCGCCTGCTGGACATCGCGCGCGGGGCCTGCCTGATGACCGGGACCACGCACGACGTTCGCCTCGTCGCGGGCTGCTACGACACGCTGCCGAACCGCACCCTCGACGGACTGCTGCAGCAGGTGATGGAAGAGATCGGCGCGCCGACGTACACCGAAGAGGAGCACGCGCTGGCCCGGCAGCTGCAGAGCACGTTTCCCAAGGGCGCGCTCGAGAAGGCGCTCGACGACCTGCGCAAGCGCGGCGTCGATCTGGGACGGCCGGGCGACGCCGGGACCGATCTCGTGGAGCGGATCCTGCCGCCGCCCCCCTACGGGGAGTTCGTGGGCGGATCTACCGACGTCGGTGACGTGTCGTACGTGGTCCCCACGGCCCAGGTCCGAACCGTCACGGCGCCCCTCGGCATGCCGGGCCACTCGTGGCAAAACGTGGTCAGCGTGGGCAGCGCCATCGGACGCCGAGGGATGCAGTTCGCGGCGCAGATCCTCGCCGCCGCGGCGTGCGAACTCATGAGAAACCCGGAGCTGATCGCCCGCGCTCAGCGCGAGCACCGGGATGCGACCGCGGGATCGCCGTACGTGTCGCCGGTGCGGGACGTGCCGGGCCCGGCGCTCGACCTGTAGGTCCCGAGGCGCAGGACGTGCGCCGACACGGTCTGGGATGGGAAGGAGACTCGACATGCCGGAAGTCTACGTACACGCGGTGCGGGGACGAACAGCGGAGCAGAAGCGGGCGCTCATCAAGGACATCACCGATGCCGTCGTGCGGCATTTCGGCGTTCCCGCCGACGCGGTGCTCGTGGAGATCATGGAATCGGATCCGGCGAACAAGGCCAAAGGCGGCGTGCCGCTGAGCGAACGCCGCTCGTAACGCGACTCGTCCAGACCGGTTGTGCCGTCCGGCGCTCGAGATCGCGGTCCTCCGGACCGCGTAGAGGAGACGGCGCGCCCTCATGGAAGTGTGCCCCTAGACGCCGTTAACGCCTGGAGGCCTGCCATGACGCCCCGCAGCACCCAGCTCGACCGCCACGCGGATCTGCTGGACCGCGCCGGCCGCTATCTCGCGGGCGGCGGTTTGGGTTTGTTTGTCCTCCCGCCCGACGTCAACCTCGTGATCGCCGAAGGGCGCGGCAGCCACGTCACCGACGCGTCCGGCCGCGACTTGATCGACTACCATCTGGGGTCGGGGCCGGCGCTCCTCGGCCACGCCCACCCGGAGATCGTCGAGGCGGTGCAGCGCCAGGTCGCCAAGGGGTCGACCTACTACTTCCTGAACGAGCCCGTGATTCGGTTGAGTGAGCGCCTGGTGGAGGCGATTCCCTGCGCGGACCAGGTGCACTTCACCGGCTCGGGGACCGAGGCGACGTTCTTCGCGCTCCGCCTGGCGCGCGGCGCCACCGGGCGCCAGAAGATCCTCAAGTTCGAGGGCGGCTGGCACGGCATGCACGACTATGCGCTCTGGGGCACGGTCCCGTCGCAACCGAGCCCGTATCCCGACGCCGCGCCGGACTCGCTCGGCATCCCAGACGCGCTTCGGGGCCAGGTGCTCGTGGCGCCGCTCAACGATGCCGCGCGCGCCGCCGCGCTGATCGACCGGCACGCGCACGAACTGGCCGCGGTGATCGTGGAGCCGCTCGAGCGGGTGCTGGTACCTGTACCCGGCTTTCTCGAAACCCTGCGTGAGGCCACGCGGCGCCACGGGATCGTGTTGATCTTCGATGAGGTCGTGACCGGTTTCCGCATCGCCTGGGGCGGCGCGCAGGAGCGGTACGGCGTGGTGCCCGACCTCGCGACCTACGGCAAGGCGATGTCGGGCGGGTTTCCGATGGCCGCGATCGCGGGCCGCGCCGACGTGATGAGGCATCTGGACGCCCGGCGGGTCGATCGTGCGCACCTCGTGTGGGCCAGCGGCACGCTCAACGGCAACCCGGTGAGCGCGATCGCCGGGCTCACGGCCCTGGAGATTCTCGCGCGTCCTGGAGCCTTCGAGCATCTCCACCGCATCGGCGGCCGGCTGCGCCGCGAGATCGCCGCGATCGGCGCCCGCCACGGGTTTGCCGTGCAGACCCCCGGCGAGGATGCCGTGTTTGGCGTCCGGTTTACGGACCGCCGTCCGCTCAGAACGTGGGAGGACTTGCTCACCGCCGACAAGGACCTCAACCTGCGCTGGTCCGTGGAGCTCATCCGGCGCGGGATCTTGACCAATCCCAACGAGAAGTTCTACCTGTCGCTGGCGCACAGCGACGCCGACGTGGACCGCACGCTCGAGGCGTGCGACGCGGCGTTCGCGGCGATTCGGCGCTAGCGACGATGCCGGACACTCCCTCGCGAACGGACGCCGGCGCCGGGGCCGCGCCCGGCGCCACCGCGAGCCCCGCGTACACCGACTGGCAGTTCTCGACGAGCGCCACGCGCCCGGTGATCCGCGGGCGCTCGCTGGTCGTGGCGTGCGGCCACTACCTGGCGGCCGCGGCCGGGATGCGCATGCGCGCGCTCGGCGGCAACGCGTTCGACGCCGGCGTCGCCATGGTCTTCGCGCAGTCGGTGCTGGAGTTTCAGAGCTTCGGCTTCGGGGGCGAGGTGCCGATCCTCGTGTACGACGCGCGCGAACGCCGGGTCGTCGCGATCGACGGCAACACGCGCGCGCCGTCCCGGGCCACGATCGAGTGGTACCGCTCGCGGGGCATTACCCTGATTCCCGGCGACGGGTTTCTCGCCGCGGGCGTCTGCGCGGTGCCCGACGCGCTCATCACCGTGCTGGACCGCTACGGCCGGCTGTCGCTCGAGCAGGTGCTCGTCCCGGCGATCGAGCTGGCCGCGGGCGGCTTTCCGGTCTACGAGGGGATGCTGCGGTCGGTGGCGGAGCACGAGCCGCGCCTCCGGGAGTGGCCCGCTTCCGCGGCCCTGTTCTTCCCGGGGGGCGCGATGCCGCGGCTCGGCGACACCTGGCGCAATCCCGATCTCGCCCGCACGTTCGAGCGGCTCGTCGAGGCGGAGCGGGGCGCGCGCTCGCGCGGCCGGAGCGAGGGCCTCGCGGCGGCGCGCGACTACTTCTACCGCGGCCCGATCGCGCGGGAGATCGTGGCGTTCCAGCGCGACACCAAGGTCCGCGACGCGAACGGCGTCGTCTCCAACGGCCTGCTCGCGGAGGACGACTTTGCCGCGTTCCGCGTCCGGCTCGAGGCGCCGGTGTGCGCGACGTATCGCGGCTACGAGGTGCACAAGTGCGGCCCCTGGTCGCAGGGGCCGGTGTTCCTGCAGCAACTCGGCCTGCTGGAAGGGATCGATCTCCAGGCGCTCGGGCACAACTCCGCGGACTACATCCACACGGTCGTGGAGGCGACGAAGCTGGCGATGGCCGACCGCGAGCGGTTCTACGGCGATCCGGACTACGTGGACGTGCCGCTTCGCGGGCTGCTGTCCAAGGCGTACGCGGCGTCCCGCCGCGGGCTCATCGATCCCCGGGCGGCCTCGGCCCAGCTCCGCCCCGGCGATCCGTACCCGTTTGAGGGGCGTACCGCCCCGGCTCCGCACGCGGCGGCGGACGGCCGGGCGTGGAGCGGAGGGACGACCGGGACCCGGGCCGTCGACGCCGACGGCAACATGTTCTCCGCGACGCCGAGCGGCGGGTGGTTCCGCAGCTCGCCCGTGATTCCCGGCCTGGGGTTCTGCCTCGGCACCCGCATTCAGATGTTTTGGCTGCACGATCCGGCCCATCCAGGCGCGCTCGCGCCGCGGAAGCGCCCGCGCACCACGCTGACGCCGTCCCTGGTGACGCGCGAGGGCGAGCCGCATCTCGTGTTCGGCACGCCCGGCGGCGACCAACAGGACCAGTGGACGCTCCAGTTTTTCCTGAACACGGTGGACTTCGGGATGGACGTGCAGGACGCGATCGATGCGCCGAGCTTTCACACGGCGCACATGCCGAGCTCGTTCTACCCCCGCCAGGCCAAGCCGCTGGAGCTCGTCGTCGAGCGCCGGATCCCGGACGCCGTGCTCGAGCAGTTGCGCGCACGGGGCCACGAGATCCGCCTGGCCGGCGACTGGAGCCTCAACTACACGACCGCGGTGCGATATGATCCGGCGCGGCGCCTCATCGAGGGTGGCGCCAGCTCGCGCGGCGAGCGCAACTACGCGATCGGATGGTAGCGGCGGCGCCGTCCGGGACCCCGCCGCCACGGCGGCCGGCCGGCGCTCACTCAGACCCCGGACGGTAGCCGCGCGCGGCGCCCCGACCACGGGGTGACGCCGGCAAGAATCCGGCGCGCTCGGGCGCGTCCCCGCGAGGCGCCCGCCTACGCGGGCGCCTCGCCGTCATGGTCCGTTGGTGTCCCGCCGCCCTCGCGCGCGGGCGGCAGTCGCCGCTCGCCCGGCTCGGCCTCCGGCGTGCCGGCCGGCGGCCGCGGGCGCGTCCGGCCGCGGCGGCGCCCTCCGCCCGCCACCAGCACATACAGGACCGGGATGAAGAAGATGCCCAGCAGCGTGGCCATGATCATACCGCCGACCACGCCGGTGCCGAGCGAGTGCCTGGCGTTCGCGCCGGCCCCGGTGGCCACGACCATCGGCAGCGCCGCGAACACAAACGCGAGCGACGTCATGAGGATCGGGCGCAGCCGGAGGCGCGCCCCCGCGATCGCGGCGTCGATGACCGAGAGCCCCTGCCGCTCGTGCTGCTCCTTGGCGAACTCGACGATCAGGATCGCGTTCTTAGCCGTCAGGCCGATCAACATGACGAGGCCGATCTGCACGTAGACGTCGTTGAGCACGTCCCTGAAGACGATGCCCCGTACCATGATCGCGGCGAGCGAGCCGAACGCGGCGATGGGCACCGCGAGCAGCACGCTGAGCGGGATGTTCCAGCTCTCGTAGAGCGCCGCGAGGAGCAGGAAGACGAGCACCAGCGCCAGCACGAAGATCAGCGCCTGCGTGCTCCCCGCTTGCTTCTCCTGATACGCGAGCCCCGTCCACTCGTAGCCGTAGCCGGGAGGCAGCGCCGTGCGGGCCACCTGCTCCATGGTGTCGATGGCGCGCGCGGAGCTGGCGCCGAACGGCGCCTGGCCGTCCACCTCCGCCGCGTAGTAGCCGTTGTAGCGCGTGACGAGGCTCGGGCCCGCCCCCGGCGCGACCGACACGAGCGTGCTCAGCGGCACCATCCCGCCGGCGTTCGTGCGCGCGAAGAAATCGCCGATGCTGGCGGCGGTCATGCGGTACGACGGCTCGGCTTGGATCATGACCTTGAAGATCCGCCCGAACAGCGTCACGTTGTTGATCTGGAGCCCGCCGAGCAGCGCCGACAGGCTCTGGTAGATGCTGTCCACCGAGACGCCCAGGGTTCCGGCCTTGTCCCGGTTCAGCGTGACGTTGTAGCGCGGCGTCGTCGTGCGGAATCCGGTGGAGATCGACGTCACCGTGGGATGGGTGCTCGCCGCGCCGATGACGCCCTGCGCCACCTGGGCGAGCCGGTTCAGATCGCCGGTGCCGTTGAGGTCCTCCGCCATGAACTGGAAGCCGTTCACGTTGCCCTCACCCGGGAGCGGGGGAAGCGGAAATGCAAAGCCGACCCCCTCGGGATACTGGGAGAGCGCGGCGTTGGCGCGGGTCAGGAGCGGAAACAGCTGTTCGTTCTTGGCCCGCCGTTCGCCCCAGGGCTTCAGGACGACAAACGCGGCGAAGGCGTTGGAGCTGATGGTGCCGCCGGCCAGGAGGTCGTACCCGCCGACGGTGATGACGCCGTTCACGCCCGGCATGTGCAGCAGGAACTGCTCCGCCTTGCGCTCCACCGCCTCCGTGCGGTCCTGCGTCGCGCCGTCGGGCAGGCGGAACGCCACCACGAAGAACCCCTGATCCTCGATCGGCACAAACGTGGACGGGATCATGCGCAGCAGTTGGAACGTGATGGCGGCGATGACCACGAGCGCGGCAAACATGATCCACCGCGCGCGGATGGCCCGGTGCAACAGCCGGATGTACAGCTCGGTGCCGCGCGCGAACAGCGAGTTGAAGCCGGCAAAGAACCACGCGAGGGGCCCGCGGCCGGGGCTGCTCGGCCGGAGCAGCAGCCCGCAGAGCGCGGGCGTCAGGGTCAGCGCGACGAGGCCGGAGAGCGTGACGCTGGCCACGAGCGTCAGCGCGAACTGGCGGTAGAGCTGACCGCTCAGCCCCCCGATGAACGCCGTGGGCAGGAACACGGCGTCCAGCACGAGCACGATGCCGATGATCGGTCCCTGCACCAGCCGCATCGCGGCCTCGGCGGCCGCCACGGGTTCCAGGCCTTGCTCGATGTGGCGCTCCACCGCCTCGACGACGACGATGGCGTCGTCTACGACGAGCCCGATGGCGAGCGTCATCGCGAACATCGTCAGGATGTTGATCGTGAATCCCAGCGCGTTGAACACCGCCATGGCGCCGATGAGCGACACCGGGATCGCGAGCATCGGGATGAGGGTGGCGCGCGCCCGGCCGAGGAAGAGCGTGACGACGAACAGCACGAGGAGCACGGCGAGGCCGAGGGTCTGGGTGACCTCCTTGAGCGCCTCCGTGATGAACAGCGTCGTATCGAACGCGACGTCCGCGGTGAGCCCGGGCGGGAACTGCTTGACGAGGCCGGCGAGCGCGGCGCGGACGCCTTGCGAGGCGGCCAGCGCGTTCGTCCCGGGCGCCTGGAGCAGGATGACCACCGCCGCGGGATGGCCGTTCCGCGCACCGTTCGTCGTGTAACTCTGCGCGCCGAGGTCGGTGGAGGCCACGTCGCGGAGGCGGACGATGCCGCCGTCCGGCAGGGTGTGGACGACGATGTTACCGAGCTGGCCCGGGTCCGTCACCTGCCCGTCGGCGCTCACCGTGTACTGGATCTGCGTGCCCGGCACGGCCGGGCGCTGCCCCAGCGTCCCGGTCGGCGCCACCACGTTCTGCGCCGTGATCGCGTTGGAGACGTCCGAGACCGTCAGCCCGAGCGACGCGAGCCGGTCCGGGCGCAGCCAGGCGCGCAGCGCGTAGCTCTGGTCCGGAAAGACGAAGTAGTCGCCCACGCCCGGGACGCGCACGAGCGGGTCGACGATGTGGAGGAGCGCGTAGTTGGAGAGGAACGTGGCGTCGTAGCTGTCCTGCGGCGAGTACACGGCGATGCCCATGAGGAAGTTGGGGGACGCCTTGCGGACGGTGATGCCGAAGTTGTTCACCGCGGCCGGGAGGTTCGCCGACGCCTGGGTCACGCGGTTCTGCACCGCCACGGCGTCGATGTCGGGATCCGTCCCAAGCCGGAAGGTCACGGTGAGGGAGTACTGCCCGTTGGCCGAGCTCTGGGACTGCATGTACAGCATGTCGGGGACGCCGTTGACGGCCTCCTCGATCGGGACGGCGACGTTGGCCGCGACGACCTCGGGGCTGGCGCCGATGTACGTGGTCGTCACCGTGACGGTCGGCGGGGCGATCGCGGGGTATTGCTCCCGGGGCAGGGTCTCGTACGACAGCGCGCCCACGATGACGATCAAGAGCGAGATCGACATCGCGAAGATCGGGCGGTGGATGAAAAACCGGCTCAGCACGGTTGCGCCCCCGCCGTCCTGGCGCGCCCCGTGTCCGGCGGCAACGGCGGCGCGGGCCGCAGCGTCGGGGAGACGCGGGCGCCGGGCCGGGCCTTTTGGACGCCTTCGACGATCACGCGCTCACCGGCGCGCAGGCCGCTCTGCACGATGAAGAACTGTCCGTACGGCCCGCCGTCCGTGATGGTGCGCACGGACACCGTGTTGTCCGGCGCGACGACGAACACGGTCTTCACCCCTTGCATCTGCTGCACCGCCAACTGCGGCACCAGCACCGCGTCGGGCCGGTCCTGCAGCTTGGCGCGGACGCGGGCGAACATGCCGGGGCGCAACAGCCGCTCGGGGTTCGGGAACAACGCCTGGACGATGATCGTCCCGGTCTGCGGATCGACCGCGCGGTCCAGCGTGCGGAAGGTTCCGGGATGCGCGTACGTGCTGCCGTCCGCGAGCACCAACTGGAAGGACGGCACGGTCAGCGCCGTGGTCCCGCGCTGCGCCGCGATCGCGGCCGCCCGCTTCACGAGCCCGAGAAACGTCACCTCGCTCATGTGGAACTGGGCGACCATGGGATCGACGGAGGACATCGTGGCGAGCTCCCCGTTCGCCCCGACGAGGTTGCCCTGGTCGACGGCCAGCAGCCCCACCACGCCGTCGATCGGGGCCCGCACGGTCGTGTAGCGCAGGTTGAGCTCGGCCTGCGTCACGGCCGCCTCGGCCTGCTGCACCCCGGCGCGCGCCTGCTCGATGCCGACCTGGGTCGACAGCGCGGTATTCTGCACGACCGCCTGCTGGGCGGCGACGTTCGCCGCGGCGGCGTCGGCGGCCGCGGTGTCGTTGTCCAGCTGCTGCTGCGCGAGCGCCTGTTGCGCGACGAGGTACTTGTCGCGCTGCACCTGCTTCTGCGCGTTCACCAGCGTCGCCTGAAGGGACGCCAGCTGGGCCTTGGCCTGCGCGAGCTGGACCTGCTCGAGCGCCTGCTGCAGGTTTGCGCGCGCCGTCGCCAACTGGGCCCGCGCCGATTGCAGGGCCGCGACGTACGGCCGTTGATCGATGACGAAGAGCAGCTGCCCTTGCCGCACCTCCGCGCCCTGCTTGAACAAGACCTGCTCCAGCGTGCCGCCGATCTGCGCGCGCAGATCCACGGTCTGCACGGCCACGGTCTGGGCCACGTCCTCTTCGTAGACGGGCACCGTGTGCTGGATCGTCTCGGTGACGACGACCTGCGGGGGCGGGGGGGCGGCGGCCTGCGGGTCCGCGCTATGGCCGCGCGCCGCCGTGCAGCCGGTGAGCATGGCGCCGGCCAGCGCGGCGGCGACCCACGTGTGGGCGCGGGGGGTGGGCTGTTGCGTGCTCACCGCTGCCCGCGTGTGCGGCGGCGTTCTCCGGTTCGAAGTGTAGCGGGGCCAATACATCGACACGCGTCTCCCTTCTCTAACCACGGCGGCCGGGATGGCAGGGCGCACAGGCCGACGTCGCACAGCGGCGCCGGTCTGGGTTAGATTGCTGAGTGGGTACTCATTCATTTCTATCTTGCAGGTTTGCCGATGTCAACTAAAAACATGTAAAGCATGCAGGGCGAGCCGGCGGCACCGGGGCGATCCGATCGCGCGCACCAGGCTCGGGCCGCGTCGAGCGTGTCTTCTATGCGCGACGTCCGGGCGCGCTCACAGGGGCCCCGAGCTTCGGGTCGAACGCGTCGCGGATCGCGTTGCCGAGCAGGTTGAACCCGAGCACGGCGAAGAAGATGGCGAGGCCGGGAAACGTTGGATACCACCAGGCATCCACCATGTAGCTCCGCGCCTGCGCGATGAGCGCCCCCCATTCCGGGGTCGGCGGCTGCGCGCCGAGCCCGATGAAGCTCAGGCTCGCCGTTGCCAGGATGGCAAAGCCGATGTCGATCGAGGCCTGGATCACGACGGTCGTGGCGACGTTCGGGAGCAGGTGGCGCAGGAGGATCCGGCGCGGGCCCCCGCCGAGCGAGACGGCCGCCTGCACGTATTCCATCTCGCGCAGCGACAGGATCTGACCGCGCACCAGCCGCGTATACCACGGCCACCACGACAGCGCAATCGCGAAGACCGTGTTCGAGAGGCCCGCGCCGAGCGTCGCCGCGATGACGATCGCGAGGACCAATCGGGGGAAGGCGAGGAACACGTCCGTGGTGCGCATCAGGGCTTCGTCCACCCATCCGCCCCAGTATCCCGCGATCAGCCCCAGGCCGACCCCGAGCGTCATCGCCAGCGCGAGCACGACCGCGCTGACCGCGAGCGAGATCCGCGCGCCGGTGAGCACCCGGCTGAGGAGGTCGCGGCCGAGGTCGTCCGTCCCGAACCAGTGCGCGGGCGACGGCGGCCGGAGCTTCTCGGCGGCGGAGATGTGATACGGATCCTGGGGCGCCACGGCGGGACCGGCCAGCGCGGCGAGCAGCAGGAGCGCCACGATCGCGACCCCGATCCACGCGGCGGGAATGCGCCCGAGCAGCCGGAAGGACCGGCGGAGGTAACTCGTGCCCGGGCCGGCCCGGACGCTAGTAGCGGATGCGAGGGTCGACGACAGCATACAGGAGATCCACGCCCAGGTTGACCAGGACGAACACGACCGTCAGGAGCAGCGACGTCCCCATGATCGCGGGGTAGTCCAGCGCCGTGATCGCGTTGACGCTGTAGAGACCCACGCCGGGCCACGTGAAAATCAGCTCCACGAGAAACACGCCGCCGAGCAGCCCGCCCGTGTACAAGCCGAGCACGGTGATGACCGGGATCAGGGCGTTGCGCAGCGCGTGGTGCAGGAGCACGCGCACGGAGGCCAGGCCTTTGGCCCACGCGGTCCGCATGTAGTCCTGCGACAGGGACTCGAGCATCGTGGAGCGCGTCATGCGCACGGTCGGCGCCAGCGAGGACAGCGCCAGGGTGAGGCTGGGCAGGGCCAGGTGCAGCAGCGCGCTCCGGAGCTCGCCGAACCGCCCGGTGAGCAGGCTGTCCACCACATACAGGCCCGTGACGTGCGGCGGGGCCGCCGCGGTCACGCCGAGCCGGCCCGAGAGGGGAAACCAGCCGAGCCAGCGGACAAACACGAGCTGCAGCAGGATGCCGAAGAAGAAGATCGGGAACGACAAACCGCTCAGGCTCAACAGCTGGGCGGCCAGGTCGACCGTGCCGCCGCGCCGGACGGCGGACACCACACCGATCGGGATGCCGAGCACGATCGTCAGGAGCATCGCGGAGGCCGCCAGCTCGATCGTGGCCGGAAAGTACTGCTCGAGGTCGGCGGTCACGGGGCTGTTGGTGAGCATCGAGACCCCGAGGTCGCCGCGGCAGAGCTTCTCGAGAAAGACGAGATACTGCTCGGGCAGCGGCCGGTCGAGGCCGAATGCGTGGCGCACGGCCGCGATCTGCTCCGGGCCGGCATGCTCGCCCGCGATCAGCTTGGCGGGGTCCGCCGGCACGAGGTGCGTGAGCACGAACAGCAGGAGGCTCACCCCGACCAGGAGCGGCGGGAGCAGGGCGAACCGTCGCACGACGTAGCGGGTCACGCCGCCCGCGCGGTGCCGGGGCGCGTCCTAGCTCTTTGAGATCGCGTACAGGTCGAACGTGTTACCGAGCGCCGGGTTGTAGCTGTACCCTTGGATGTTGGCCCGCATCGGCACGCGGTTGATCAAGGTGCCGATGAAGATCGCCGCCGCCTCGTCCACGACGATCTTCTGGGCGCTCTTGAACAGCTGGATCCGCCGGGCCTGGTTCGTGATCTGGTTGGCCTCCCGCATGTACTCCTCGACCTTGTCGTTCGCATAGAAGCTGAAGTTCCATCCGGCCGAGCCCCATGCGTCTTTGCCGAAGGTCGCGTCGAGCATCGCCGAGGGGTCGGCGTAGTCGGGATAGTTGCGCACCGGCAGCAGGTCCGGCGCGGTCTCCGGCTTGCCGGCCTTGTCCAGGAGCACCGAGGACGCCATTTCCTGGATGTTCAGGCTGATGTTGAGCTGCTTCAATTGATTTTGCAGAATTTCGGCCGCCTTCCGGAACGTCTGGTCCCCCTGGAACAGGAACAGGCTCAACGTGAACCCGCCGTTCGGATGGCTCGACTCCCCGAGCAACTGCTTGGCCTTCGCCATGTCGAACCGGTAGGGTTTGTCGGCGGCGGAGAGATGCGCCGGATCCGCGTTCGGCAGCGGGCCGTACAGCGGCTGGAGGTTCCCGTTGAAGATCAGGCTCCGGGCGCTCTCGTAGTCGAACGCATACGATAGCGCCTGCCGGATCTTGACGTCCTTGAGCGGCTCGCGCTGGCAGTGCATCGCGACGTAGAAGATGCGCATGGTGGGGAACGACAGGACCTTGATCCCGGACTCCTTGGCCAGCGCGTCGATGATGTCGGGGGCCACGAGCGTCAGGATGTCGGCGTCCTGCTGCTCGAGCATCAGGCGCTGCGTGGACGCCTCGGGCGTAATCTTGAAGATGATCCGCTTCACGTGCTGGCCGGCCCAGCCGCCCCAGTACCCGGGGAACTGCGCCAGCACGACCTGGCCCGCGCCCTTGTCGTAGCTCTCGAGCATGTACGGCCCGGTCCCGGCCGCGTGGCTGGCGAGCCAGCCTTGCGCGAGGTCGCTGCCCGACGCGTGCCCCTTCACCGCGGCGGGGCTCACCATCAGGGCGCCGGAGACGGCCGCGAGCTTCGCCGCGAACGCCGCGTCGGGGTGGGAGAGGTTGAACCGCACGGTCAGCGGGTCGGGCGTATCGATCGTGTCCACCGTCCCCTTGTACGCGTAGGCCATGCCGCGGTTGATCGTGATCAGCCGCTCGACCGTGGCCTTGACCGCGTCGGATCCGAACGGGGTGCCGTCGTGGAACTTCACACCCGAGCGGAGCTTGAAGGTCCACGTCTTGGCGTCGGGACTGCTTTGCCACGAGGTCGCGAGGCGCGGAATGACCTGGGCCGTGCCGCCGCGGAGCCCCACGAGGCCTTCGTACATCCCGCGAGTGATGCGGACCGTATTGTCGTAGACGATCTGCGGATCCAGGGTCTGGACCGACGTGTCCTGCGCCACCACCAGCGTATCCGGGCCGGCGCCGGCGGCCGCTGCGGGCCCTGCGGAGAGATCTCCCAAGCCCGCGGCGCCCGCGCCCAGCGCCGCTGCCCCCAGACCGAGCCGCCGGAGAAACCCGCGCCGCGACAACCGCTGCCGCGATCCACCCTGCGTCATCCCGCTCCTCCTTTGCGGAGCCCACGCTGCGGCGACTCCGCCGAATGGCTGTAATGGTTGGCCCACGTTTCGTGACGCCGTTCGAGGAGTCCTTGTCGGGGCTGCCCGCGGCCGGCGCTGCGCGGAGGCAGGAATTCTCGACGCACTACGGCGTAGCCACCCGCCGGAGCCTCATGGGAGAGATGTCGCAGACGGGGGGCGGGGTTCGACAATGCGGAAGTACGCCGTCGAGTTGATCGGCACGTTCTTTCTCGTGCTCACGGTCGGCTGCACCGTCATCGGAGGCGGAGCCGGCGTCATCCCGCCGCTGGCCATCGGCGCGGCGCTGATGGTCATGGTCTTTGCCGGGGGACACATCTCCGGCGGCCACTACAATCCCGCGGTGACCTTCGGCGCCTGGGTGCGCGGTCGTTGCGCGTCCGGCGACGTCGTGCCGTATTGGATCGCGCAGCTCGCCGGCGCGCTGCTCGCCGCCGCGGCGGTCGGCGTCTTGCGCGCCGGCGCCGAGATCAAGCCCATGGCGATGCCGGTGGGCCCGGGGTTGCTCGCCGAGTTTCTGTTTACGTTCGCGCTGGTCTACGTCGTGCTCAACGTCGCCACGGCCAAAGCCACCAGCGGCAACTCGTTCTACGGGCTCGCGATCGGGTTGACGGTCATGACCGGCGCCTTCGCGGTCGGCAACATCACGGGCGGCGCCTTCAACCCGGCCGTGGCGTTCGGGATCACCCTCATGGGCCTGTCCGTGTGGGCAAACTTGTGGGTGTACCTCGTTGCCAATCTCGCCGGGGGCGCCGCCGCCGGCGTCGTGTTCAAGGTTCTGCACCCGGACGACCCGTAACCCACCCGTTGGGCGGCGCCCCACGGGCTGCGCCTGGATCGGCGTCGGGGCACGCCTCGCGATCGAGCATCGCTAGGAACTCCACGGAACCGGCCGCGGCTTGTCCCGAAACTTCGCGTGCATTCGCGACCCCGGCTGGGGCGCCGGCGCCGCCGCCGGCGCGCCCTTGAGCTGCAGCGCCGTGATCCCGGCGAGCACGATGCCGATCCCGACGGCCCGCAACCACGTCATCGCGTCGCCCAACAGGAGGACGCTGCTCACGACCGCGACCACCGGTTCGAGCATACCGAGCATCGCCGCGCGGGTTGCGGGGAGGCGGCGCAGCGCCGTGAGGACGAGCACGGAGGCGACCGCCGCCGCGACGGTGGTGGCGCCGACCGCCAGGAGGCCGGTGGAGGAGAGCGCCAGGTCGAGCTGCCCCGCGAGCAGCCCGGCCGTCCAGTAGACGGCGGCCGAGCAGGGAAGGATGACGGCCAGCACGCCGAGCGGGTGGGCGTCGCGGACGAGGCGGCGCTGCGCGACAAGATAGAATGCAGACCCCAGCGTTGAGACGCCGAGCGCCGCCATCCCGGCAACGTGGCCGGCCTGCGGTGTCTGTCCGGCCACGAGCGTTGCGCCCGCCACGATGACGAGCAGGATCCCGACGTCGAACGGCCGCAACGCTTCGCCGAGGAGCAGGCGGCTGATCCAGGCCACGTGCACGGGCGTGGTGTTGACGATGACGGACGCCGACGATGCCGGCAGAACCGTGAGCGCGTAAAAATAGCCCCAGACCTGCAGCGGCACCACCGTCACGCCGAGGCCCGCGAGCGGCAGCAGGAGGCCGGCGGCCGGCGGCCGGGCGCCGCGCGTGATCAGGAGGCCGCACCACGTCAAGGCGGCGCCGGCCGTGGCGCGCAGCGAGAGCAGTGTGAGCGGCGTGACGCCGGAGGCGTAGGCGACCTTCGCCAGAATCGGCGAGATCCCATAGAGGAACGCCGAGATGAGGATGCAGATCGGTGCCATAGAACAGCCCCGCCGTGCGCACGGCGGGTCGCGGCCGTGGGCGCGCGCGCCGCAAACCATTCGCGGGTGCGGCGGGCGCTCCTGCGCCCGCGGGCCCGCCCGGGCGCGACGGCGTCAGGCGAGCATGGGCTTGGTCAGCACCGACACGAGGAGGGCCGCGACGAGCAGCCCGGCGACGCCGGCGGCGACGCCGCCGGTCACCTCCGTGCGCCGCTGCTGCCAGCCGATCGCGCGCGCCAGCCGGTGATAGATATCGGTCAGGTCGCGGCCGGTTTGCGGGTGGTAGTAGAGGCCGCCGGTATGGCGCGCCATGTCGCGCAGCGTCGTCTCATCGAGCGCGCCGCCGATCATGAACGCCCCGTTGTCCCCGACCGACTCGGTGCCGATGCCGACCGTGTATACCGTGACCGATTCGCGCCGCGCCACATCGGCGGCCTGCATGGGATCGGTCCCGCTGTTGTTCTGGCCGTCGGAAAGCAAGACAACAAATCCCGGCGGGAGGTCGCGGGGCAGCGGGGGCAACGAGCCGTCCGGCGCCGGCCGCACCCGCCCGGGCAGCGCGGCCACGGCCTCGAGCAACCCATCGCCGATCGCGGTCCGGTGCTGCACGCTGATGCCGTCGATCGTGCGCGCGAGCTGCGCGTGGTCGGTCGTCGGCGGGGACAGCAGCGTGGCGTACCCCGCAAACACGACGAGGCCGGCGCGCACGTGACCGGGCAGCCCGAGCACAAACGTCTTGGCGGCCTCCTGCGCCGCGCGCAGCCGGGACGGCTTGACGTCCTGCGACATCATGCTGCCGCTGATGTCGATCGCCAGCATGACGGCGGCCCGGTCGGCCGGAACGAGCAGCGGAATCGTGGGCCGGGCGAGCGCCACGGGGACGACCATGAGGGCGACCACGAACACGGCCGTCGCGGCATACCGCCGCGTCGCGCGCGTCCCGCGGGCCGCGTCCGCGACGGCATCGAGCCGCGAGAATACGAGCGACGGCCGCCGCCGGCGCCGCGCCACGGCGGCGGCCCCGAGCACGGCGAGCGGCACGACGGCGAGTCCCCACAGAAACGCCGGCCACAAAAACGTCACGGCGGAGGCGGCCTCCGGTGGAAGTGGGGGAGCATTCGCTCCTCCGCCAACGGCTCCCTACCGGCGCGCCGGGGGCTACGCGCCACCCCGCTCGATGAGCTGGTAGGAGATCCCGCCGGTGGTCTCCTCAGCGGTCCACGCAACGAGATTGTTCCCGATGCGCTGCGGCTCCGGCGTCGTCGTCTTGGCGCCCACCGCCTCGAGCCGGCGGAGCGCGGCGCGGAGATCGGTGACCTCGACCGCGATGTGCTCGATCCGCGCGCGGGCGTTGCCGAGGCGTCGCTGCCGCACCGCCGGGTCGCCGATCGAGATGACCTCGATGTTGACGCCCCCGCACCCGAAGAATTCCCCGTGGATCTGCCCATCCGCGAGATCCACTGTCCGTTCGAGCGGCAGCCCAAACACCTCGCCGAGCCAGCGGCGCGCCTCGCCGAGGTCTCCAACGATCACGCCGACGTGGTCGATCCGCTGGAACATCGGGCTCGGGGTCGAAGCCATCGGTCCGTCACCTCGTTTTCGCTCCGGCTCCCCGCCGCCGCGCGGCGGGCCATCACCCGCATTGTAGCAGGCCGGCGGGACGGCGCCGCGCCGGCCGAGAACTCTCAACGCGCCGAAACCGGGTGCGCACGGGGGTGCGTCGGTGCCGAAGGTGCTCGTGGTGGAGTGTGCTCAGGAGATCTCGTCGTTCAACCCGGTGCCGACGGAGTACGCCGACTTCACCGTGCGCCGCGGGGACGCGGTGGCCGACCAGCGCGGCCGCAACACGGCGGTCGCCGGCGCCGTCGCCGTCCTGGAGGCGCGCGGGGACGTCGAGGTGGTCCCGGCGTACGGCGCCCGGGCGACGAGCGCGGGCATGCTCTCGCAAGCGGGCTGGCGCCGGCTGTCCGGCGAGGTGCTGGACGCCGTGGCCGAGCACGCACGCCGCGTGGACGGCGTATATTTCTCGCTCCACGGCGCGATGGCGGCGGACGGCGAGCTCGATCCGGAGGGCGCCCTGCTCGAGGAGACCCGCCGGCTCGTCGGTGACGGTGTCCCGATCGTCATCTCGTTGGACCTGCACGGTATCCTCACGGCGCGGATGCTCCGCGCCATCGACGGCGTGGCCGCGTATCAGACCTACCCGCATGTCGACTTCGCGGACACCGGCGCGCGCGCGGCGGGCCTGTTGCTCCGGGTCCTCGCGCGGCGGCGTCCCCCGGCGATGGCCAGGGTCGCGATTCCCGCGCTCGTCCGCGGGGATGAGCTCATCACCAAGTCTGGCTGTTACGGCGACGTGGTCCGCGAAGCGCAGCGCCTCGAGCGGGAAGGCGCGGCGCACGCGGCCGCCGTCCTGATCGGCAACCCGTTCACGGACGTGCCGGAGTTGTGCAGCCAGACGGTCGTCGTGGCCGAGGATGGCGAGGCGGCCGCCGCGCACGCGGTCCGCCTGGCCCGGGAGTTTTGGGCGCAGCGCGCTCGGATGCAGGCCAGGCTCATCCCGCTCGACCGGGCCATCGCGCAGGCGCGGGGCATGACCGGCCCCGTGATCTTCACCGACGCCGCGGATGCGACCTCATCCGGCGCCACCGGCGACAGCAACGTCATTCTCCACGCGCTGCTCCGCGCCGGCTACGAGAAGCCCGTCCTGGTGCCGATCGTGGATCCGCCCGCGGCGGCCGCCGCCGTGCGGGCCGGGGTCGGCGCGACGATCACGGTGCGGCTCGGCGGCGCGCGCGACCCGCGGTTTACGCCGCTGGAGATGACCGTTGAGGTGGACATGCTGTCGCGCGGCCGCGCCGTGCTGGAGACGAGCGGGGGCGCGCTCGATGCGGGCCCCACCGCCGTGCTCAGGGCCGGGTGCGTTACGATCCTCGCGATGAGCCGTCCGGTCAGCCTCTTCGACCGGGCGATGTTCCTCGCGCACGGCCGGAACCCGCAAGACTACCATCTGACGGTCGTGAAGTCGCCGTACTGCGAATACCACATGTTTGACGCGTGGGCGCAAACAACCTTCAACATCGACGCGCCGGGATCGACGAGCGCCGACCTGCGATCCCTCGGACACCGCGTGTGCCGCCGGCCGATGTTTCCGCTGGACGACGCGGTGACGTTCGAGCCGGCGCCCGAGGTCTACCGGAGGGCCGTGTGACGGCGGACCGCGACGGTCTCCTTAGGCACCGTTCTGGAGGACCCCGCGGGACCGCGGGGAACGTTGACCGGGCCGGGGAGACGATGCGCAAGGAGGGGTGGCCATGGCGCGAACCCATTACGTGCCGCATGACGCGGTGCATTTCACGTGGGACGTGCGACACCAGCCCGCGGTCGCCGTCGACAGCGGTGACACCGTGGTCGTGCGGACCCGCGATGTCAGCGACAATCAGCTGACCCCGTCCTCGACCACGGCGGACCTCGCGAGCCTCGATTGGGAGCGCGTCTACCCGCTGGCCGGACCGATCCTCGTCAACGGAGCGGGCCCCGGCGATACGCTGGCCGTGGAGATCCTCGACATCCACACGGAAGGCTGGGGCTGGGCGGCCATCCTCGAAGGCTTGGGCCTGCTCCCGGAGGACTTCAAGACGCCGTACCTGCGGATCTTCGACCTCTCGGACGGCCGCGTCGCGCGATTTCGCGAGGACGTCACGGTCCCCATCGAGCCGTTCTTCGGCACGATGGGCGTGTGCCCGGCCGGCGCCTCGCGGCAAGCGGTGATGCCGCCCGGCGTGTTCGGCGGCAACATGGACACCCGGCAGCTCGTGCGGGGCGCGACGCTGTATCTGCCGGTGCAGGTCCCGGGCGCGCTCTTTAGCTGCGGCGACGCCCACGCGGCGCAGGGCGACGGCGAGGTGTGCGTGACCGGCATCGAGGCGCCGATGTACGCGGCGCTGCGGCTGACCCTGCAAAAGGGCCGGCGGCTCCCGGCGCCGCAGTTTGTGACACCCGGGCCGCTCGTGCCGCGCGTCAACCGCGGCGGCTGGTACGGAACGACCGGCGTCGGCCCCGACCTCTACAAGGCGGCCCAGGACGCCGTGCGGGCGATGGTGGCGCACGTGAGCGACACATACCGCCTGTCGCGCGAAGACGCGTATCTCCTCTCGAGCCTGTGCGTGGATCTCAAGATCTCGGAGATCGTCGACGCCGGCCAGTACATCGTGAGCGCGCTCGTGCCGCTCGCCGTCTTTGGCGCGCCGCCGGCGTAACCGCGGCGGCAGGGAGGCGGTCGATGGCGACGGCCCGCGAAACCACCAGGCAGGCTTGGGACGCGCTCGCCGCCCACCACGCGCTGGTCGCGCCCCGGCACCTCCGCGACCTCTTCGCGGCGGATCCCGG
This sequence comes from Bacillota bacterium, assembly GCA_021324255.1. Lineage (GTDB taxonomy): Bacteria > Sysuimicrobiota > Sysuimicrobiia > Sysuimicrobiales > Segetimicrobiaceae > JAJPIA01. The sequence goes on along the minus strand of JAJPJL010000070.1, from coordinate 28,215 downwards.
GCGCGGCGAGCGCATGGTCGCCGAGGCCGCGGGCCTCCGCCTCGACTACTCCAAGCACCGGGTCATGGACGAGACCCTGCGGCTGCTGCGCGCGCTCGCCGCGGCGTCCGGCCTGCGCGAGCGGATCGAGGCCATGTTCCGCGGCGACAAGATCAACACGACCGAGCAGCGCGCCGTGCTCCACGTGGCGCTGCGGGCGCCCCGCGGGGCATCGATCGTGCTCGACGGCCGGAACGTCGTCCCCGACGTGCACGCCGTGCTCGACCGGATGGCGGACTTCGCCGCGCGTGTGCGGGGCGGCGCGTGGCGCGGGCATACCGGCCGGCCGATCCGCAACGTCATCAACATCGGCATCGGCGGCTCGGACCTCGGACCGGTGATGGCGTACGAGGCCCTGCGCTGGTACGCGCGGCGCGACATGACGTTCCGGTTTGTGTCGAACATCGACCCCACCGACCTCGTCGAGGCGACGCGGGATCTCGACCCGGCGGAGACGCTCGTCATCGTGTCCTCCAAGACCTTCACCACCCTCGAAACCCTCACGAACGCCCGCGCCGCGCGCGCCTGGCTGCTCGCCCGGCTCGGGGACGAGCGGGCCGTCGCCCGGCATTTCGTGGCCGTGTCCACAAACGCCCGGGAGGTGGCCGCGTTCGGGATCGATCCGCAGAACATGTTCGGGTTCTGGGATTGGGTCGGCGGGCGGTATTCCATGGATTCCGCGATCGGCCTCTCGACCATGATCGCCGTCGGACCGGAGCGCTTCCACGAGATGCTCGCGGGGTTTCATGCCATCGACGAGCACTTCCGGACGGCGCCGTTCGAGCGCAACTTGCCGGTCCTCATGGGGCTCCTCGCCGTGTGGTACGGCGACTTCTTCGGGGCGCAGACCGCGGCGGTGCTGCCCTACGACCGCTACCTCCATCGGTTTCCCGCCTACCTGCAGCAACTGACGATGGAAAGCAACGGCAAGTCGGTCCGGCTCGATGGGACGGCCGTGACGCACGGCACCGGCGCGATCTACTGGGGCGAGCCGGGGACCAACGGCCAGCACTCGTTCTACCAGCTGCTCCACCAGGGGACCAAGCTGGTCCCGTGCGATCTCATCGGCTTCGCCCGGCCGCTGAACCCCCTGGAGACCCACCGCGACCTGCTCATGGCCAACCTCATCGCGCAGGCGGAGGCCCTCGCGTTTGGCCGGACGGCCGGCGAGGTCGCACGGGAAGGCACCCCGCCGGCGCTCGTCCCCCATCGGGTGTGTCCGGGCAACCGGCCGTCCACGGTGCTGCTCGCCGAGCAGCTCACGCCGGAGACGCTCGGCAAGCTCATCGCCCTCTATGAGCACAGCGTGTTCGTGCAGGGCGTCGTGTGGCAGATCGATTCGTTCGATCAATGGGGCGTGGAGCTGGGCAAGGCGCTCGCCACACGGATCATCTCGGAGCTGGCCGCGCCCGATCCGGTCCTGGCGCACGATGGGTCCACGAACGCGCTCATCCGATGGTATCGCCGGAGCCGGCCCGCGAGCGCCTCGTGAGCAGCGCGGCCTGCCTCACCAACATCGGCGCCGCCGAGCGGCGAAAGCGCCTCGCGATCGGCGTCGCCCTCTTCGGCGTGAGCCTCGCGCTGCTCGGGGTCCTGGTCGGGACGGGGGTCGATCGCTGGTGGCGCCTCGTGCTGCTGCCGCTGTTCTGGGGCGCGGCCCTGGGCGTCTTCCAGTGGCGCGAGGCGACCTGAATCCAGCTCGCTGCGCGCGGGGCGCGCAACCTTGTCGACACGATCGAGCGCATCGAGGACCCGGCGGAGCGCACGGAGCTGCGGCGCCGGGCGCGCCGCATTTCGATCCAGGCGGCGGTCGGTGCGGCGCTCCTCGCCGGCGGCGCGCTGGCGCTGCCGCGGTAGCGCACCACGGTCGTCTCAAGCGCCGGAAGGAGGCACGAGACGTGAGCGACGCCGCTTCCCGCGCCCGGTTCCCGACGTTCTTCGGGGCGCCGCCGCGCGATCCCAGCCGCGACGTCAAGACGGACGTGGCGTTCCTCGGCATGCCGTTCGATCTCGGGACCACGCTGCGGGCGGGCGCGGTTTGGCCCGGCCGCGGTCCGCGCCGCGTCAATGTGGTGGTCCTACCGCTCCCGCGACGATGTGGCCGCGGGGGGTTGGTACGATCTCGACCTGCGCCGCTGGATCCTGCGGGGCGTGACGATGGCCGATTGGGGCGATGTCGAGATCGCGCCGGCGGAGATCCCCGGCAACCTGGACCGGATCACCGCCGCGGCGGCGGAGATCCTGGCGGACGGCAGCCTGCCGGTCGTTGTGGGCGGCGATCACGCGATCACGTTTCCGGTGCTGCGGGCCTTCGCGGACCGCGGGCCGGTGCACGTCGTCCAGCTCGACACGCATCAAGATTTCGTGGACGAACGGCAGGGGACCCGGTTCGGACACGGCAACGTCATGCGCCGCGTCTCCGAGCTGCCGTTCGTCGCGGGAATCTCGCAGCTCGGCCTCCGCGCCCTGCAAAAGTACGCGGAGCCCCTGGAGGCCGCGGCCGCCTACGGGGTTCGGGCGGTGTCCGCCACCGAACTGCGCCGCGGCGGCCCGGACGCCGCCGCCGCGGTCGTGCCGCCGGGGGCCGCGTGCTACCTCAGCATCGATATCGACGTGCTCGATATCGCAACGGCGCCCGGCACCGGCACGCCGGAGCCGGGCGGGTTGACCTACGCGGAACTGCGCGACGCCGTCCGTGCCATCGCGAGCCGATGCCGCGTCATCGGGTTGGATCTCGTCGAGGTGTCACCACCGTACGATTGGGCGGAAGTGACCTCCCGCACCGCCGCGCGGCTGCTGCTCAGCGCGTTGGCCGCGATTGCCGAGCGCAGGGAGCCATTCCCATCCGCGTCGTGAGGGGGACGTGTCCGGGTCGCGCGCCGCGGGCCAGGCGGCGCGCCGGGGCATCGCGAGGCCCGGCCCCGGGAGCGCCCGTGCACGCCGGGCCTGTCGGGCGCGCGCGCCGCGGTGCCGCTGGCGCAGGATTTCCAGGCCGGTCAGCACGACGGCCATCGCGACCAAGCCGCCGCTGAACGCGGCGGAGGGGGACGCGACGATCGACCGCGCGTGGGCGGATATCCCCGCCGGCCACGCGGACCCGGGCGTCAGCACGACGCCCAGAACGGCCACGCCGAGCGCGGTGCCGAGCACGGTCGTGATGGGACGCACAATCATCGGCGGATACGCTCGCGCGCCGGCGCGGGTCAGCCCGCGCCGATCTGCGTTTGCCGTTCGGCCAGGCGCTTGACCTGAAGCTCGACCGCCCGGCGCGGTTCCTCGTACTTCTCCATCAGGATGCCGATGAGCACGTCGGGGTCGCCTTGCACGCGATCCAGCTCCTCATCGGTCACGCGGTTCCACTGGCGCTGTACGTCATGGCGCAACTCGTGCCATCGGGCGGCAAAGCGTGCCTCGTCCATGGTCGCTCACCTCCTCTAGGGTTTACCCACGACACCACCGCGCCCTCACGACACGGGCGCGCCGCAGGAACGCGGGCGCCCGCGGGTCGAAACTTGCACCCACCGCGAAATGGAAGCGACGGACGGTCTTCCCCTCCCGCAGCGCTACTGGGCGATCCTCACGATTGCCATCGCGGTCGCGATGGCGGTCCTGGACAGCGCGATCGCGAACATCGCGCTCCCCACCATCGCCAGAGACGTCGGCGCGAGCCCCGCGGCATCGATCTGGGTCGTCAACGCGTATCAGTTGACGCTCACCATCTCCCTGCTGCCGTTCTCCTCGCTGGGCGACATCTTCGGCTACCGCCGCGTCTACTGGTGCGGCCTCGGCCTGTTTACGCTGGCGTCGCTCGGGTGCGCGGCGTCGCATTCGCTCCTCGCGCTGACCCTGGCCCGCGTGCTCCAAGGGTTTGGCGCGGCGGGGATCACGAGCGTCAACACGGCGCTCATCCGGTTCATCTACCCGAGCCGGCTGTTGGGGCGCGGCCTCGGCATCAACACGCTCGTCGTCGCCGTGGCCTCCGCCGCCGGCCCGACGGTCGCGGCGGGCATCCTCTCGGTCGTGTCGTGGCAGTGGCTGTTCTTGATCAACGTCCCCCTGGGCCTCGTTGCGCTCGCCCTGTCGCTCCGGTCCCTGCCGCGGACGGCGCGCTCGCCCCAGCGGTTCGACGTGGCGAGCGCGCTGGTCAGCGCCGCGGCGTTCGGATTGCTCGTGACCGCGATCGACGGGCTCGGTCACGGAGAGACCGCCGCGCTGATCGCCGGCGAGTTCCTGGCGGCGGCGACGTTTGGGTTCATCCTCGCGCGCCGTCAACTCGCGCTGCCCGCGCCGATGCTCCCGGTCGACCTATTCCGCCGGCCGGTCTTTGCGCTCTCCGCGGTGACCTCGGTCTGCTCCTTCACGGCGCAGGGGCTCGCGTTCGTGTCGCTGCCGTTCTATTTTCAGGACGTGCTGGGCCGGGGGCAGGTCGACACGGGGCTCCTGATGACGCCGTGGCCGCTTGCCGTGGCGGCCATCGCGCCCATCGCCGGACGGCTGGCCGACCGTCGCCCCGCCGGCATCCTGGGCGGGCTCGGCCTGGCGCTCCTGAGCGCGGGGCTGGTGCTCGTGGCGCTCCTGCCGCGGCATCCGCCGGCGGGGGCGATCGTGTGGCGCATGGCGCTCTGCGGCCTCGGGTTCGGGCTGTTTCAATCCCCCAACAACCGCGCCATCATCGCGAGCGTGCCGCGGGTGCGGAGCGGCAACGCGAGCGGCGTCATCTCCTCGGCCCGGCTGCTGGGTCAGACGACCGGCGCCGCGCTCGTCGCGCTCGCGTTCGGCCTCACGGCCCGGCACGGCGGCATCGGGCGCGGGACACTCATCTCGATCACGCTGGCCGCCGCCTTTGCGGCGGCCGCCGCCGTGCTGAGCGGGCTGCGGCTCGTGGAGTTCGCGGGCGTGAGCCCCTCGGTCGAAGCCGCGGGCGACCGCGTGCTCGGCGACTGACGACCGCGCCCAGCGGCCGCCGCCCGCGCCGCGATGCAGGGCCGCCGCGCTGCGCGCGAATCACCCAGTGGGGAACGCGCGCGCCTCCGTGGCCCGGGCGGCGCCGGCCCGGCGCCGCTGGATGTGGCGGGCGATCGCCTCGCTCTGGGCAAACAACGCCGGCTGGCCGCCAGTGTGAATGAAAACCACGGTGCTGCCCCGGGGCACGATCCCCCGGCGGATGTGGTCCAGCAGGCCCGCGGCGGCCTTGCCCGTGTACACGGGATCGAGCATGATCCCCTCGCGGCGCGCAAACGCGAGGATGGCGTCGAGCCCCTCCGGCGTCGGGATGCCGTAGCCCGGACCGATGTAGTCGTACGTGGCCTCGATCTCCTGAGGGGACACCGTGACGGCGAGGTCGAGCACCGCCGCCGCCGCGTTGGCGGTGTCGGCGGCGTACCGCCAGGGGTCTTCGTTGGTCGTGCACGACACGCCGACCACGCGCACGTGCAGCCCGAGGGCCTTGTTGGCCAGCGCGAGGCCGGCCAGCCCCTTGCCGCCCGAGGAGATATAGATCGCGTCCGGGCGGCGGCCGTGCGGCGCAAGCAGGTCCAGGATCTCGAGGAAGTTCTCGACGGTCGCAAGGGCGGCGCCCACCTCGAACATCTTGCCGTGATTGAGGCTCCACGGCCGCCGCCCCTGAGCGCGGAGCTCGTCCGCCACCTCCGCTGCGGCGCGGCCGAGATCGTGATAGCTCGGCAGGTCGAGCAGGCGCACCTCTGCGCCCAGCACGAGGTCGCACAAGAGGTTGCCCTGGACCTCCGTGTCGGGGCGGCCGCGCAGCACGAGCACGAGCGGCAACCCGAGCATGTTCGCCGCGGCGGTCGTCTGTCGCGCGGAGTTGGACGTCGCCTCGACGCCGAACACCAGGATATCGGCGCCCGACGCCTGCGCCTCGGCCATGCGCCATTCGAGATTGCGCATCTTGTTGCCGCCGAACGCCGGCCCCGTGAGATCGTCGCGCTTCACCCACAGATCCACCCCGAGATCCGCGGAGAGGTTGGCGCAGCGCTGGACCGGCGTCGGGAGAAATCCGAGCCGCACGCGCGCAAGCGCGGCGATGCGCGCGCGCAGGTCGTCGGCGGTGTAGGCGGGCCGGGTCATCGCGGGATGTCCTCCCGCTGCGCCGGCGATCGCCCGGACGGCGCTTCCACGTGACGGAGCCAGGGGTACCGCGGCTCCTTGTACAGGCGACCGAAATCGATGCCGCTCTGAATCATGAAGCCGAGCAGTCTCACGAAATCCCCGTGCACCTCCGTGGGCACGGCGTCGGTCCCGGGGTCGAGCAGGCCGGGGCCGTTGTTGTTCGCCTCGGCGGCCGCGCACAGCTCGTGCACGCGGCGGTCGAGGTCACGATCGTGCACAAGCTCCCGGCGCTCCAGCACGAGACCCAGCGCCGCCTCGATGCCGTACGCGCCCCAGTTGGAGATCGCTGCGATGACGAGATGGTCGGGGACGAACGCCGGGACGACGCTGCCGGCGCAGGGGCACTGGCACTTGGCCCCGTACGGGACCCTCGCCACCACCGTGTCTCTGATCACGGCGCAGCCGAGCTCGTTCCCGCCGTCCCCGATGCCGACCGTGTAGACGCCGGCCGCCTTCCCGCGCGCAAACAGGCCGTCGATCTTGGCGCAGTGATCGGTCAGGCGATAGCCCTTGGACGCGTGGTAATGGCCGTGCTCGTTCGCGCCCGGGCGCTCGATCGCGATCATGGCCTTGGGGCGGAGCCGTTCGAGCAGGCGGGTCGCCTCGCGGTCCGCGCGCTCCGGGTCGGTCGGGAACTCGACCACGCCGACCGTCGTGGGTAACCGGAGCGCGTCGTCGACGCCGCGGGCGTACAGCCCCGCGCCCCGCACGGCGGCGCGGCACATGTCGACGTGGATCGCCTCCGTGACGATCACCGGCCGCGCCGCGAGCCCGAGGACCAACGCCCGGGCGAGCGTTGCCGCGCCGACGGGACCATCCTGCTCGCCGCAGAACCAGGGATACGTAGGCAGGCCGGTGGCGATGACGACCGTATCGCCCGGCTGTACGCGGCGGGCGAGCTCCCGCGCCGCCCGCAGGCAGAGCGCGCCTCCCTGCGCCGCCCGCGCGGCGGCGGCGAGGGCGCCCACGACGCCGCGCCCTGTGATCTCGATCGTGCAGAGGCTGTCGATCGCCTCACTGACGGCCACGAGCTTCGCGCTGTCGTCGGTCACGTCAGGCTCCTTTGCACTTTGATGATCCACCGGCGCTCCACGGCGCGGCGAAGGTGAAACTCAGCTGTGTTTGCCGCGGGCTCGGCCGGTCCTTCCGGTCTACTGCCACAGCCGGGGATCGGCGATTTTGCGGCGCGCGTCGGCCAGCGACATGCGGCCGCTGCACACGGCGTGGTTGAGGCGGAGCTCCCACCGGTCTTTCCGTTCGGCCTGGTCGCGAGGCTGCGGCCACAGGTTGTGGGGATCGGTCGGGTGCCCGCCCAGCTCGAGCGGGATGAAGTGGTCCTCCTGGTAGACGCGAACGCCGCCGGGGAGATGCCGGGCCCTGATTTGCTCGCGCTTCAGCTGTTCGGTGTACTCGTACGGCGGGCGTACCGTCTTGGTCCACCCGCGCACGCAGATCGTCCGGTCGATGTTGGCCTGCGTGACCGCGGGGTTGTACGCGCCCGGGGGCGGCGAGTAGTCGGGTGCGGCGCTCGCGGCCCCCGCCGGCGCGACGGGCGCGGCGCTGAGCATGATGCAGCCGGCGGCCAGGATCGAAGCGAACAACGTGCGCATGCATTGTTAGGTCCGCCGCGGCCCGGGCCGATCCCTACCGCGCCGGCCCGATGGAGAGACCGTGGAGACCATACGATTGGCGGACGATGCAGCATAGCAGGAATTGTTAATGATGATATAACAATATAATGATCTAATCTACCTAGGACGAGCCGATGCCGACGCTCACGATCTCGCGGACCTCGCCGTTGCCCCTCCATTACCAGTTGCGGGAAGTGCTGCGCGCTGGGATCAATGGCGGTGCGTGGCGTCCCGGTCAACGAATCCCGGCCGAATCCGAGCTGTGCACACGGTATCGCGTCAGCCGCATCACCGTCCGCCAGGCCGTGGCCGCGCTCGTCGCCGAGGGGTTGCTGTACCGGGCGCGCGGGCGCGGGACCTTCGTCGCGGCGCCGCGTGTCTCCCACGTGGTGTCCGAGTTGGTTTCCTTCACGGAGGAGATGGCGCAGCGGGGTCTCACCACGACCTCCCGGATCTTGGAGAGCGGCACGGTCCCCGCCGGCGAGCGCATCCGCGACGCGCTCCAGGTGTCCCCGAGCGAGGCCGTCGTCGCTATCAGGCGCCTCCGTTTCGCGGACGGTGAGCCGCTGGCGCTCCAGACCGTGTATCTGCCAGGATCGCGGTTCGGCGGCATCGATGCCAGCCGGCTGGCGACGGAGTCCCTGTACCGGATCCTGGAGCAGGAGTACGGCATCCAGATCGTCCGCGCGCAGGAGGTATACCGGCCGATCGTCCTGCGGCGCGTGATCGCCGCGGCGTTGAGGGCGTCCACACGAACCGCGGCCTTCGAGGTCGAGCGCACGACGTTCGATTCGGACAACCGCCCTGTGGAGTTCGTGACCTCCATTCTCCGGGGCGACCGGATGCAGTTGACGCTCGAACTGATTCGCAAAGCGGCGCGGCTCTAGACGCGTGAGGGGGGGATGCCATCGACGCACGCTAGTAGACACACGCAGGCGGTATGCAGGGCGCGGTTTGCGGAAGGAGGGGATCGAATGCGCAGCAAGTGGACCAGCGTGCTCGTGATGGCGGCCCTCGCCGGCACGATGTGGACGCTCGGGGGCGGATCGCCCGCGCAGGCGCAGAAGGTCACCACCATACGGATGGTCTGGCAGGGCGAAGCCAACGAACTGAAGCTCTACCAGGGGCTGGTGTCCAAGTTCGAACAGTCCCATCCGGACATCAGGGTCAACCTGGAGACGGTCGTGGCCTCCTCGGACCCCGAGTACTTCCAGAAGGTGCAGGTCATCGCCGCCAGCGGAGACTACCCCGACGTGATCTACGGCCACTACTCGTGGTTCCCGGCCGCGCTGGCGAAGCACTTCCTGCTCGACATCGATCCGTATCTGGCCAAGGCCGGCCTCGCGAAGAGCGCGTACTTCCCGACGGCGATTCAACAATTCTCCGATCACGGGAAACTGTATGCGCTGCCCCGCGAGACATCGTCGATCGCGCTCTACTACAACGCCGACATGTTCAAGCAGGCCGGGCTACGGACCCCGAACGAGTATTACGCCGCGGGCCAGTGGACATGGAATACCTTTTTGACCGTGGCGAAGAAGCTGACGCGCGACAGCAACGGCAAGAGCGCGGACCAGCCGGGCTTCAATCCGAACGCCATCGTCCAGTGGGGCACGGTCGCGCCGGTCAACATGCCCTTCGGGCTGTTCCCCGTCGTGTACAGCTTTGGAGGCGACGTGCTCGACCCGACGAACACGAGGTGCCGCCTGGATCGGCCCGCGGCGGTCCGGGGCATCGCGTTTCTGCAGGACTTGCTTCTCAAGCAGCACGCCGGGATTCTCCCGTCCCAAGCGCAGCAGACCAACCTGTTCGCCAACGGGAAGATCGGCATGATGGCCAGCGGTTACTGGGATATCGTCGTGACCGGAAGCGCGATCAAGACGTTCGCGTGGGACGTGGCGCCGCTGCCCAAGGGCACGATCCAATCCACGCGCGTCGCGACCGGGGCCTACGCGATCCCGGCGAAGGCGCCGCATCCCGATCAGGCCTGGACGCTCATCCGATTCCTGTCGCAGCCGGACAACACGATGGAGCTGGCCCACCTGGGGCTGATCATTCCGGCGCTCCGTGCCGCGGCGCTGTCGCCGGAGTTCCTGGCTCCCGGTAAGGTGCCGTTGCACCGCAAGGTCTTCGTGGACGCGCTCGCGTACGGCCGCCTCGACCCGCGAACGACGCACTGGGCGGAGATGGTGGATACGCTTGGGAGCGAGATGGACCTGGTCTGGACGGGCCAGAAGTCACCCGCCGCCGCGACGGGCGAGGCGTGCGCCAAGATCGACGCGCTGCTCCAGCACTGACGCGCGCCGCCGTGACGGGGGCTGCGCCTCCCGGACGGCCGCGCCCGAGATGACGCCGCGGGCGCGGCGCGAGGCGCTGACGGGCTTCCTGCTGATCCTGCCATGGGGCCTGGGGTTTTGCGCGTTCACCGCCGGCCCCATGGCGATCTCCCTGGTGCTGAGCCTGACGAAGTGGGACATCCTCACGGCGCCGCACTACGTGGGACTCGCCAACTTCGCGAATCTGTGGCACGATCCATTGTTCTGGATGGCGCTTCGCAACACGCTGGCGTATACGGTGCTTACCGTGCCGCTGTCCCTTGCCGGTTCTCTCACGCTCGCCCTGTTGTTGAACCGGCGCGTCCCGGCCGTGTCTGTCTTGCGGGCGTTGTTTTACCTACCCGAGTTGATGCCCACGGTGGCGACGGCCATCATCTGGACGTGGCTCCTGAACACGCACTTCGGCCTGCTCAACTACCTGCTCTCCCGGCTTGGGTTGCCGCAGGTGGCGTGGCTGGAGAGCACGACCTGGGCGCTTCCGTCGCTCGTCCTGATGGGCTTGTGGACGATCGGGGGTAACCGCATGCTCATTTTTCTTGCGGGGCTGCAGGGCATTCCCGAGGAACTTCACGAGGCCGCCGCGCTGGACGGCGCGTCGCGGGGACGGCGTCTATGGCACGTGACGCTGCCGCTACTGTCGCCGGTGATTTTCTTCAACTTCGTCCTCGGGGTGATCGCGTCCTTTCAGGTCTTCACCCCCGCGTACATCGTGACGAACGGCGGGCCGGCCGACTCCACCTTGGTCTACGTGCTGTATCTCTACCGCAACGGGTTCCAGTACTTCCAGATGGGCTACGCGGCCGCCATGGCCTGGGTGATGCTGCTCCTGCTATTGGCCTTTACCTGGGTGCAGTTTCGCCTCATGCAGCGCTGGGTCTACTACGAGGGCGGGGCCACACCTGGATGAGCGGGCTCGCCGCGCCGCTCACGCGCGTGCGCCGCGGGTCCCGGCTTCGCTACGGCGCGGCCGCGGGCCCGGTCGCCTACTACGCGCTGATCGCCGCGGGCGCGGCGGTCGTGCTGCTGCCGATCCTGTGGGCCGTCTCCACCTCACTCAAGACGGCGGGCCAGGTCTTCGCGTTCCCGCCGCAGGCGATCCCGCGGCCCTTCGCCTGGGGGAACTACGCGCAGGCGTGGAGCGGGACGGTGCCGTTCGACCGATTCTTCGTAAACACGCTCGTGATTACGCTCGTGCCGACCGCGGGGACGATCCTCTCGTGCTCGCTCGTCGCGTACGGGTTTGCGTTCTTCCGCTTCCCGCTGCGCAACCTGCTGTTCCTGATCGTCCTCGCGACGCTCATGATTCCGTCGCAGGTCACCGTGATTCCGATGTACATCGTGTTTCGGTACCTCGGCTGGCTCGATACGTACAAGCCGTTCATCGTGCCCGCGTTCTTCGCGGACAGCGCGTTCAGCATCTTCCTGCTGCGGCAGTTCTTCCTCACCATCCCGCTCGATCTTCGGGACGCCGCGACGATCGACGGCGCGGGGCCCATGACATTCTACTGGCGCATCCTGCTGCCGCTGTCCCGTGCCGCCGTCACCACCGTGGCGGTGATCTCCTTCGTCGGCCGGTGGAACGACTTCTTCGGGCCGCTCATCTACCTGAGCAGCATTCAAAAGTTCCCCGTCTCGCTCGGGCTCAGCTTCTTCAAGACGTTCTACGGCGGCGGGTCCGGCGGGGCGGGCGTGCCCCACATGGAGTTGCTGATGGCGGCGGCGCTCCTGGTATCGCTGCCGACCATCGTCGTCTTTGCGTTCGCACAACGCGCGTACATCCGCGGCGTCATCATGAGCGGACTGCGCGGATGACACATCGGGGCAAGGAGGCGTGCGAGGTGGCATCGCGCGTGGTCGCCTTTGGGGCGCATGCGTTCGACGTGGAGGCCACGGCCGGCGGCGTGCTGGCCAAACTCCGCCGCCGGGGCAGCGAAATCACCATTGTGCACATGACGCTCGGCGAGCGCGGGTATCGTGCCGGCGGGCGCACCGGGGCCTATGCCGGCCAGAAGAAGGGCGAGGCGGAGCGCTCGGCCTCCGTGCTCGGGGCGACCGTGCGGGTGCTCGAGTACGAGGACACGCATCTGCCGGACGACGACGAGGCCAAGCTGGCGGTCTGCGATCTGCTCCGCGAGCTCCGCCCGGACCTGGTGTTCACGCACTGGCAGGGGAGCTGGCACAAGGACCACCGTGCCGCCCACGCGCTCGTGATGGACGGCTGCTTCTTCGCCGCCCTGCCCGGCGTGCAGCGCGCGCGGCCCGCGTGGGCCGTGAGCGAGGTGTGGTTCCCCGAGAACTGGGAAGATCCGGTGGACTTCCGGCCGCAACACTACGAGGACATCAGCGATACGTATGAGCAGTGGCTCGAGGCCATGGACGCGTACGCCCTGGCGCGAGAAAACCTCGCGGCGTTTCCCTACCGCGACTTTTACACCTCGTTGGCGCGCGTGCGCGGATGCCAGGCCGGCGTGCGGTACGCGCAGGCTTTCATGGTCGCCGAGCCGCTGCGGATGCGGATCTACAATCAATTCGCGAAGTAGCGGCGCGTGGGGGCCGGGACGGGACGTCGCATAGCGGTCGCGGTGGACGTCGGCGGGACCAAGATCCTCGCCGGGCTGGTCGGGCCGCGGGGCGAGGTCCCCGAGTCCCGCACGGTTCCCGCGGACCCGCTCGGTGGAGAGCAGGTCCTGGCACAGGTCGTCGAGTTGGTGCGGTCGCTCAGGCGCGCCGCACCGGCCGGCGCAACGATCACCGGGCTCGGCGTGGCGGTGCCCGGGGCGGTGCGGGCCGACGGGACGGTCTGGGCGCCGAACCTTCCGGGGTGGCGCCGGGTGTCCCTCGGCGCCCATCTGACCCGAACCACCGGACTCCGCGCGGTCGTACGGGACGACCGGCTGACATCGTTGTTGGGCGAGGTCTGGCTCGGGGCGGCGCGCAACGTTCGGTCCGCGGCGTTCCTCACCATCGGCACCGGTATCGGCCTCGGGTTCATGACGGAGGGCCATTTCTGGACGGGGGCGCACGGCGCCGCCGGCTCCGTGGGCTGGTGGGCGCGCGGCCGGACGGACGCCGCCGCGGCGGCCTCCCGCGTCGGCGCGCTGGAGTCGGCGGTAGCCGGGCCCGCGATCCTGCGTCGCATGAGGCAATCGCGCATTCCCGGGGCGAGCGTCCAGGATCTCGTGTCCGAGGCGCGTCGAGGAAACCGCCGCGCGCAGGCCCTCATCGACGATACGGCTCGGCTCATCGGCGTTACGGTCGCCGACGTGGTGAGCATGCTCGACCCGGACGTCGTCATCGTCGGCGGCGGGGTGATGCAGCCGGGGCGGTTCCCGCTCGCACCGCTCCGTGCCGCGATCCGGACGTACGCGCAGCCGCTGGCGCGGCAGGTGCCGATCCGGCGCTCCGCGCTCGGCGCCCGCGCGAGTTTCCTCGGCGCCGCGGCGCTCGTCCACCGGGCCCGCGGTCACGGTAGGGCCTAGAGGTAGAGGAGGAGATCATGCTGACGTACATCGACAAGATCCTTGGGGTGGTGGAGACGATCGGCCGGACGCAGGCGCCGGTCATCCAGCAGGCCGCGGATGTCATGGCGGCCTCGATTGCCGGCGGCCGCGCCGTCTACCTGTTCGGCAGCGGTCATTCCATCCTGCCGATCATGGACATCTTCCCACGCTACGGTTCGTTTGCGGGGTTCGTGCCGATCATCGATCCTCGCCTGTTGTGGCATGGCGCCACGGGGCCCGGAGGGGCGCGCGAGCTGCTCTGGATCGAGCGCCGGGAAGGCTACATCGAGCATCTCATGCGGAGCTTTCATGTGACCTCCGCCGATACGATGTGGGTCTTTTCGCACGGCGGGCTGAACGCCGCGCCTGTGGAAATGGCGCTGTACGCCAAGACGCGTGGCGCGACCGTCGTGGCGGTCACCAGCGTCGCGAATCAGCGTCTCGCCATCGCCACGCATTCGTCGGGCCGCAAGCTCGGAGACGTCGCCGACATCGTCATCGACAACTGCGTGCCGCCGGAAGACGCGCTGGTCGCCGTCGACGGCTGGGCGCACCCGGTCGCCGCCGCGTCGACGGCGTCCGTCGTCATCGTGACGATGACCGTCGTTGCGGAAGTCGCGCGGCGCCTGGCGTCGCGGGGCCTGACCCCGCCCGTCTTTGTCTCGCCGAACGTAAACCCGGATGCCGGGCACAACGACCGGGTGTTCCAGGCGCACATGGAATTGCTGCGACGACTGTAGCGTGGGGCGCATCCACGGGAAGGAGGGTGGCGAGATGGCGGGGACTGGAGGGCGGCGGCTCGACGGCAAGGTGGCGATCATCACGGGCGCGGCCTCGGGCATCGGCCGGGCGGGGGCGCTGCTCTTTGCCCGGGAGGGGGCCAGGATCACGGTCGCGGACATCGATGCTCACGGCGGGGAGGCGATTGCCGGCGAAATCCGGGACGCCGGAGGGGATGCGATCTTTGTGCGGACCGATGTGAGGGTCGCCGCCGAGGCGCGGGCCATGGTCGACGCCACGGTCCACGCGTTCGAACGGCTCGACATCCTCTACAACAACGCGGGCATCGTTCGGCTCGGTGGCGTGGAAGAGATCTCCGAGGACGACTGGGACCTGGTCATGGACGTCAACCTCAAGAGCGTGTTCCTGTGCTCGAAGTACGCCATTCCGCACATGAAGCGCGCCGGCGGGGGGAGCATCATCAACGCCGGCTCGACGGTGAGCTTCGTGGGGAGTCCTCGATCGGCTCCCTATTGCGCTTCGAAAGGCGGCCTCTTGATTCTCACCAAGCAAATGGCCATCGACTGCGCGCCGTTCAACATCCGGGTGAACGCGATCTGCCCGGGCGTAACCGACACGCCGTTCGCGGCACAGGTGCTGGCGGCATCCCCGGATCCCGCGGAGGCGCGCCGTCGATCGGAGCAAGCGCGCCCCATCGGGCGGTTTGCCAAACCGGAGGAGGTCGCGCGCGCCGCGTTGTTCCTGGCGTCCGACGACTCGATCCTGGCGATGGGTTCCGCGCTGGTCATCGACGGAGGATACACCGCGCAGTGACCGCATGTCCACCGGCGCCCGGATGCGCGCGTCGAGGCGCCCGCGACGGACCGGGCAAGGTACGGCAGTGCCGTGAACGCGCGCGGCGCCGGGGCCGCAGTCTCAGCGCCGGTCGGCGACGACCACGGCCCACCGGTGAGTGAAGCGGACCTGCCCGTTCGCGAGGACCGGGGACATGCCGGCCAAATCCCCGGGCTGGGAGGCGAGGAGCATCTCCCGGACCCGCCGCGCGACGTCCGGCGGTGTATTGGCGATACGACACCACTCCTCGAGCTCGCGCGGCTCGGCGCCCGCGGCCGTTTCGCGCGGCACGACGCCCACCCCCTGGAGCAGCGCGAGGAGCCCGCGGGGGCTGCGCAGCTCGACGTGGGCGGGATCGCGCGTCCGCTCGATCGCGTTTTGCCGCGCGCGCACGTCCTCGTCTTCGGCGCCGACGAGGTCCGCGATCACCATCCGGCCGCCCGGTGCGCAGACCCGCGCCATTTCGCCGAGCGCCCGCGCGGCGTCGCCAAAGTGGTGGATGGCCGAGGTGCAGGTCACGAGCGAACAGGATCCGTCCGCAAACGGCAGGTGCTCGGCCGCGCCGCGCACGAGCCGCGCGGCGGCGCCGGAAAGCCGGGCGCGGGCCTGCCGCAGCATCGCGGGCGTTACGTCGAGCCCGATGGCCACCCGCACCCGAGGGGAGAGCGCCGCGAGCAGGGTGCCGGGCCCGCACGCCACGTCCAGTGCCCGATCCTCGGGACGCGGCGCGGCGAGACGGTGCAGCGCCTCGTTTTGCGCCAGGCGCGCGGCGGCCCGGCTGGCCGCGTAGCTGGCGGCGGTCTCCGCGAATCGGGCCTCGTTACGCCGCCGCGCATCTTCCGTCACACTTCTTCAGTCCCCCACCGGCATGCGCCCCTCACGTCATGGGCCCTAACCACTACCTCAGTATGCTGCACCTTTGCCGCCGTTCCGCGTAGGACGCCGCCGTCACCAGAACGTCCGCGTCAGCGAGCCGCACCGCCCGGGAGTGGCCCCACGGCAGCGAGCACCCGCTCAACCGAGACCGTGGTCCCTCGTCGTGTAGCATCCTGCTCGGCACGGAACCGCTCGGGGCTCAGGGAGATCTCCACGCGAGGCGGCCCCGGCGTGTACGCACGGGACGTCTCCTCTCCGAACCACCTGGCCATTTCGGTGGCGGTGGCGCGCCAGTGGCGCCCGTCGGGGCGGACGAAGGTGGCGCTGGCGATGAGCGGCTCATAGTACCACGTGGCCGCTGCGGCGAACGCCTGCGGGGCCCCCGGCGAGACCTGCACGACGAGGGTCGCCGTGCACGCCGAGCCGGGGATGGGCCCGCGCGCTACCGGTCGCACGGTCACCGTAAATCCGGCACGCTCGAGAACACGCGCGGCGGCGGCGGTCGCGATCCGCGCAAGGTCTCCTCGCTGGGGCGCGGCCAGGATCCCCAGGGTCACGGGCCGAGGGGGTCCAGCCGGGCATGCTGCCGCGCTCGTCCGCCCCGAAGGCAGAAACACCGCTGCCAGAACCGCGAGCAACGCCATCGCCGACCGCACGGCGTATCCCTCGGAGCTCAGTATATCAGGCGAGGTCCGATCGGGATGACCTCATACGGCGTTCACGACGGCTGTACATGTCCCGGGGCGCGGGCACGGCCGGCGAAGAGGACCCGGGCGAACGCCGCCGGAGAGCATGAGCGCGCACGACGGGCGCCGGGACCGTCAGTCCGGCCGAGGCGCTGCGGCGGGATCACGAACCTGGTGCGGCAGCGAGCCGCGCGATGGCGATCCCGGACTCTCCGGCCACGCTGTAGAGCAGATAGCGGACGCCGTCCTCCTCGAAGACCGCGGGGTCGCGGAGCTCTCGGCGAGGCCCCGGCGCCTCTCCGCGTTCCGAGGAGCGCAGCGGCAGACCGCCCCCCTCGTAGGCAGTCTCCGGTTCCAGCAGCACCTCCGGAGGCGAAGCCTGCCACGAGCGCCAATCGGCGCTCAGGCGAACCGTGCAGATGAGAAGCCGTTCAGGACGATCACCGGCGCGCGAGAAGACAACCTGGAGCAGATCGCCGCTGACCCAGAGGGCGACGTGCCGCGTGTCGGGCGGCAGGATCGCCGGGCCGCACTCGAACGGCGTCCGGCCCGTGCGCGATCGGCACAGCGTTCCGGGCATCGCCAGCGCGTATCGCCATCCGTCCCACCCGAAGACTCTGAAGTACCAGGGCCCCAGAATCTCCGGGAGCGGCCGGAAGTGAAGGCCGTCGTTCGACACCGCAAGTCGCGTGGCTTGGGATCCGTCGTCGCGCATGCCGTGGTAGTACATCAGAATCTCCTGCGCGTCGCCGTCGACGTGGACGTCGGGGGATGCGATGTGGTCCGTGAACATCGACTCCGACACATGCAGGGTCCCCCGGTCGTAGACGACCCACGGCCCCTCGATCGCGTCGCTGTGCGCCAGGCGGATGAACGTGCCGCGGTGCGCGGCGAAGTACAGATAGTAGCGGCCGAGCGGGCGGTCGATCCATGGGGGCACCCGGATCAGCGACGGCCCGTTGATGTTCGCGCCGACGTGCGCGCTCATGAGCGGCGTGATGATCGGATTGGCGGCGAGGCGCTCAACCTTCATGATTCGTGGGACGCCGGCGCGGTCGGGCTCGCCGCGGCGCGCCAGACGCCGCGCCCTTCGCCTGGTCGCGCGCGAACTGCGACAGCAGCCGCCCGGCCCGCTCGATATGATCCCGGGTGATGCGCTCGGCGGCATCCGCGTCATGGCGTTCCAGGGCGCCGAGGAGCTCCCAGTGCTCCCGTTGCGTGTCCGGCAGGTAGGCCGGCAAGAACCGCACCGTGCGCAGCTTGAGACTGCGTTCCGCCATGGACGTCGTGAGCTCCCGCAGCAACGGATACGGGCACCGCAAAAAGACCGCGGAATGGAACTGAAAGTTGAGTTCCGGATAATCGTCGGCCGCCCCGCTGACGGCCGCGTCCATGCGAACCAGGAGCGCCCGCAGGTGCGACAAGTCACGCGCCGTCAGCCGGTCCGCGGCAAATCTGACCGCCCTCGACTCGAGCGTGGCCCGTACGATCGACGTTTCCAGCACTTCGTCGGGCGAGAGCCTGGCGACGACCGCTCCGACGTGCGGGTGGATCTCGAGCCATCCTTCGCCGGCCAGCCGCACGATCGCTTCGCGTACCGGCACCTTGCTCGTGCCGTGGGCATCGGCGATCTGGTCGGCCACGAGACGGCTCCCCGGGGGATAATGGCCGGCGCGAATGGCGTCGCGCAGTTCTTCGTAGACGAGTTGCGTCTTGGTCCGATAACCGGCCAGCGCCGATCGCTTCTGCGTTCCGCCACGAACGGATCCGTCCATAGGTCCTGCACGGCGACCCACCGCTTGACGTCGTGGAACCGTCGGGATAGCATCGAAATGATATCGTATCCGATATACGATTTCAACGAGGAGCGGCCCGTGTCGCAGGAGCGAGAGCTTCGCATCTACGTGGACGGCAAGGTCCTGCCTCGGTCGGACGCGCGCGTGTCCGTCTTCGACGCCTCGTTCCAATCGGGGGACGCAGTCTGGGAGGGGCTGCGCCTCTACGACGGGGTCGTGTTCCGGCTCGACGAGCACCTGGACCGGCTGTGGCGGTCTGCGAAAGCCCTCGAGATCGCCATCCCCCTGAGCCGGTCCGCGCTCTCGGACGCCGTTTATGCCACGCTTCAGGCCAACGGGTTCCGCGACGGCGCGCACATCCGTCTGATGGTGACCCGCGGAGAGCGGCGGACATCGGGGATGAATCCCCAAAACGTCGGCGGCCGGGCCACGGTGGTCATCATCCCCGAGCTCAAGCCGGTGCCGGAGACACCGCCCGGCATCCGGCTGCGTACGGTTGGGATCCGGCGGCCGGAGCCGGACGTCCTGGACCCGGGAATTCACAGCGCAAACCAGCTCAACAGCATTCTGGCGAAGCTGGAGGCCAACCGCGCCGGCGTCGACGGCGCCCTGATGCTCGACCGCGCAGGATTCGTCGCCGAGACGGACTCCTCCAATATCTTCATCGTCCGGGACGGCGTGATCGCGACGCCCTGGTCCACGGCCTGCCTGCACGGGATCACGCGCCGCGCGACGATCGAGCTCGCCAGAGCGAACGGCCGCGACGTGTGGGAGCGCGACGTCTCGCTGTTCGACGTGTACTCCGCCGACGAGGTCTTCACGACGGGGACGGTGCAGGAGCTGATGCCGGTCGTCGAAATCGACGGCCGCGTGATCGGACCCGGGACGCTCGGTCCCGTGACCGCGGAACTGCTCTCGGCATATCGCGAGCTCGTCAGGTCCGGGCGGGAACGCGTGCACGCAACGCGTGCGTGACCCGGAGATCGACGGCGGACAGAGAGGGGAGAGGATGCGCGAGCTCAGGCTGATCTGTGTCGCTGTGTTGATAGGCTGGTGCACGTTCGCCACCAACGCCGGCGCGCAACCGTCGTCCAGCGGGATCCCGCTGCCGGACGCCTTGCGCAAGGCCGGCGTGATCCGGTTCGGCGCCGACTTTACGCAACCGCCGGGCACATTTCTCGACGCGAACCACAACATGGCGGGCGTCGACTTCGCCCTGTGCAACGAGATCGGCCGGCGGCTCGGCCTCCGCGTCGAGTGGACCAACCTGCAGTTCTCGGGCTTGATCCCCGCGCTCAATGCCGGTCGATTCGACGCCGTGTGCAGCTCCATGTTGATCACGCCCCAGCGAGCCGAAGCGGTCGACTTTGTGCCCTACCGGCGGACCGCCCAGGGTGCCGCGGTCGTCAAGGGCAATCCGCACGGCGTCCACGACCTTCCCGACGTGTGCGGCCTGCACGCCGCCGAACTGCTCGGATCCGTTTACGAACGGGTCATCACGGCGCAAAGCCAGGACTGTGTGGCGCACGGAAAGCCGCCGATCGACCTCAAGACGTTCTCCACGGTCGCCGACGCGTTCACGCAGCTCATCGACGGCCGCGCCGACGTGGTGATGGGCGACGAGCCGATCGTCACCTATTACGTGACCCAAAAGGGCGGCGGCCGCATCGAGCTGGCCTTTGGCGGCAAGAATCCGACCCTGAACGGCCTCGCGGTGTCGCCCGGGGACGCCGCCCTCACCGGTCCTCTGACGGCGGCGCTGTACCGGCTCAAGGCCGACGGGACGTACGCCAGGCTCATGGGCCAGTGGCATCTCGAGTCGGGGATGATCGACTTCTTCTAGCCCCGGGAGTGCGCCGCCGGTCGGGCAGGAGGATTCCGCGCGCCATCATGTCGTGGAGCTGGTCCGCGTTCCTACGGTACCTTCCGGCCGGGTTCATCCTCCATGGCGTGTGGACCACTGTGTGGCTCACCGCGATCTCGATGGCCTGCGGGATCACGATCGGTCTCGTGGCCGCGATCCTGTACGTGTGGGGCCATCCCATCGCGCGGGCGTGCTACGCCGGCTACACGACCTTGATTCGGGGCACGCCGCTCCTGGTCCAGCTGGTGTTCGTCTACAGCGGCCTCCCGGCGTTCGGCATCCGGTTGGGCGTGGCCGAATCGGCGCTGCTGGCGCTCAGCGTGAACGAAGGGGCGTACGTCGCGGAGATTATCCGCGCCGCCATCGAATCCGTTCACCGCGGGCAGATGGAAGCCGCTCAGGCGCTGGGGATGACCTACTGGAAGGCGATGCGGGTCGTGCTCCTGCCGCAGGCGGCGCGGACCGCCGTGCCGCCCATCGGCAACCAGGTCAACAGCATGCTGAAGAGCACGTCCCTCGTGTCCGTCATTTCCATGGAAGAGCTGTTTCGCGCCACCGAGGAAGCGATCCAGAGCAGCTTTCGGGTGCTCGAGCTATTCGCCGTGGCGTCGATCTACTATCTAGCCTTGACCGGCGCATGGACGCTCATCCAGCGCGCCATCGAGCGCCGGCTGGCGAGATCCGTGACGCGCCGCCGCGGCGGGCCTGGAGATTCACGGACCGCCCGGCCGGTCCTCGAGTCGGTGACGCCCACGTGAGCCCTGCCCTCATGGTCGAGGTGCGCGACGTCCACAAGTTTTATGGTTCGCTGCACGCCCTCCGCGGCGTCACGCTGCGCGTCGCACCGGGGGAAGTCATCGTGCTCGTGGGAGCGAGCGGCTCCGGCAAGAGCACGCTGCTCCGGTGCATCAATCACCTCGAGCGCGTCGACCGGGGCCGCATCCTGGTGGACGGGCACCTCGTCGGCTACCGAGAGGCAAACGGGCGGCTCGTCGATCTGCCCGATCGCGCCGTGGCCGAGCAGCGGACCGAGATCGGGATGGTTTTCCAGAGCTTCAATCTGTTCCCGCACATGACCGCGGCGGACAACGTGATGTCCGGCCTCGTCCACGTGCGCCGCACGCCGCGGCAGGCCGCGCGGCAGGTCGCCGTGCGGCTCCTCGAGCGGGTGGGGCTTGCGGATAAGGCGCATGCGTATCCGGCGGAACTCTCGGGCGGGCAGCAGCAGCGCGTTGCCATCGCCCGGGCGCTCGCAATGAACCCCAAGGTGATGTTGTTCGACGAACCGACGTCCGCGCTCGACCCGGAAACGATCAAAGAGGTGCTCGACGTCATCCGGCAACTCGCGCATACGGGCGTCACCATGCTCATCGCGACGCACGAGATGGGATTTGCGCGCGAGATCAGCGATCGGGTTGTGTTCATGGATCAGGGCGTGGTCGTGGAAGAGGCCGTTCCGGCGCAGTTCTTCGATCATCCGCAAAATATGCGCGCCAAGGCCTTTGTCGACGCCATTCTCGCCCGCTGACTCCGCGGACCGGGAAGCGACTTTCACGGCCGCGGACGTCCCGGGAGTGCCGCGGACAGGCATGGGGACGGTGGTCCGACGCCTGTTCGCCGAGGATACCGTTCAGACCGTGGCGGATGTCGTCGCCGCGGTGGCAGCGCCCGCACCGTGCCACAGCGGGCGCGTTCGACTCGAAGCGCCGCGATGCGCCTGCGAGGCTGCGGCACGGCTTGCCGGTTCGCCCGGCCGGCCGGTAGGCGCGGGCTCGGTCGAGGTCGAAGGTGGATCGCGTGAGGGACCCTCGGAGCGGCACCCCGTGGATCTCGGGCTGAAGGGTCGCGTCGCTTTCGTCACCGGCGGCACGCGCGGCATCGGCCGGGCCATCTGCCGTGCGCTGGCCGCCGAAGGATGTCACGTCGCCTTCTGCGCCCGCACGCCTGAGGACGTCGAGCGGACGGCCGCGGACCTGAGCGCGCACGGGGCGCGCATCCGCGGCGGCGTCGCCGACGTGACCGTGGCCGGCACCCTGGAGCCGTTGGTCGAGGCCACGGCAGCCGAGTTCGGCGAGATCCATCACCTCGTCGCCAACGTCGGCGGCGCCGTCGGAGGGGGAGCGCTGGACTCCACGGCGGAGGACTGGGTGCGCACGTTTGACCTCAACGTGGGGCACGCCATTCGCGCGATCCGTGCGACGGTCCCGCACATGCGTACGCCGGGCGAGTGCAGCATCGTGATTGTCGCGTCGATCTCCGGATCGAAGCCGGGGCCCCGGGCGCAGTACGGCGCGGCCAAGGCGGCGGAGATTTTCATGGCGGGCGCGCTGGCCCGGGATCTCGCGCCCCGCCGGATTCGCATCAACACCGTCAGCCCGGGTTCGATCCTGTTCCCCGGCGGCGGCTGGGACCGGTTCCGGCAGCAGCAGGCGGCCCGGTACGCGGCGTTTGTGGAGCGGGAGTTCCCGTGGGGGCGTCTCGGCACCGCCGACGAAGTGGCCGACGTGGTGACGTTCGTCCTCTCGCCGCGGGCGCGCTGGCTCAACGGGGCCAACATCCCGGTGGACGGCGCGCAGAACAACCCCACGGCGCTCTAGCGTGACCCGGGTCACGCCGGCATCGATCGGCGTCCTGGTGCTCCTCGCGGTCATCTGGGGCGGCAGCGTGCCGCTGACAAAGCTCGGCCTGCGCGATTTCCCGCCGCTCACCCTGACGGCCCTGCGGTACGCCGTCGCGGCCCCGTTCTTCGCGGTGCTGCTCCGCGGGCGGCCGATCCCGTCCGGGGGGACGCTGGGCGCGGTCGCGGGCCTCGGCATCCTCGGTATTGCCTGCGGCCAGGTCGCCCAGACGCTCGGCGTGCGCGAAACGTCCGCGTCCGTTGCCACGGTCATCTCCGCGCTGATTCCCGTGTTGGTCGTCGCGTTCGCGGCGGCCCGCCTGCGTCAGGCGGTGCGCCCGCACCAGGCGCTCGGCCTCGCGGTCGCCTTCGCGGGAGTGGCGCTCGTCACCGCCGGCGATCCTCGCCACCTGGCTGCGGCGGCTGCCGCGGCAAGCGTTCGGGGCGACGCCCTCATGGTGTGCTCCGCGCTGGCGGTGGCGCTGTACTACGTGCTGAGCGTGCCGTTCGCGGCCGCCTACTCCGTGGTCACGGTGGCGGCGCTCACGTCCCTGGCGGGGGCGTGCGCGCTCGTGCCGGTCTCGGTGTGGGAACTGGGGCACGCCAGGGTGCACGCCACGGTCCAGGGTATCGGCGTCGTGCTCTACCTGGCGGTCCTCGTCACGGTCGTGGGCTTGTGGATCTGGTTCGGCGCGCTGACCCGCCTGCCGGCGAGGATCGTCGCCGCGCTCCAGTATCTCCAGCCGCTGGTGGGCGTCGGCCTCGCCGCGGCGCTGTTCGGGGAACGGCTGGACGCGTGGTTTTGGGCCGGCGCCGCGCTGGTCCTGGCCGGGATCGCCGGCACCACCGGTGGCGCGTTGGCCGCGCCGTCCGCGACGGTGCCGCCGCGCGTGCGCCATATGAGCGGGTGATCTCAACCCGGCGATCGATCGGCCGCGACCATGCTCCGCACGACGTCCGGTGATCGGGATCCACCTCTGTGCGCGAACGGCCGCGTGGCGCGCTGTGCCCCACGGCGAAGACGGCGCCACGGCCGCTCACGCAGGCCGCGCCGCCCGCCGGCGCGAAATACGGCGGCGATGCTGCGTCACTCCGTGATCTGGCGGTTGCGCGACACGACCACGCCCGCGTTGCAGGCCGAGATGCTGCAGGGCCTGGCGTACCTGCGCATGGAGTGCCCCATGGTCCGGTGGGGCGACTACGGCGAGGATCTCTTCGGCGGCTCCCGGCGGTTCGACGAGGCGCCGCCGTTCGCGGCGGCGCCGGTCTGGCACCGCGGAACGAACGGCCCGCCCGCCAACTACGACGTGGCGCTCCACCTGGACTTCGACGACTGGGCCGCCTACCGGCGGTACAGCCCGCACCCCGCCCACCAGGCCGCCTCGGTGTTCAACGGGACGGTGTCGTGGGATGAGCTCACGGCCCGCGTGGACTGGTACTTCGAGGGCCCCCCGCCGACCCGGCGCGGCCACGTCAAACACGTGGCCATGTTCGTCTGGGCCGACGGCGTGTCCGAAGAGGCCAAACGGCGCGCGCTCGGCGCGGCCTCGGCCCTCGGGGAGGCGCCGAGTGTGGAAGCGGTGGCGATCGGCTACAACGTGGGGCAGCTGGTCAGCGACTACGACTGGATCATGGACTTGCAGGTGCCGGACCGTGCCGCGGCGGAGCGGCTGCTCGGAAGCCCGGAGTACGCCCGCGCCATGGAAGCGGTCGCCGCCGCGACGAAGTACGAGTGGACGGCGCGCCTGTCGCACATCATGCGCGGCCCTTGACGGGCCGCAACCGCGTCTCCCTCCACCATCTAGCAACTCATCCCGCCTTCATCCGGTGCTGGATGACGGCGGTTCGCTCCGGGCGCGTGAGCGCGGCGAGCGTCGCCGCGGCCTCACGGTACGCCGGGTGCGCCAAAAATGCGCGGGCGCCGCGCTCATCGGCGAAGTGAACCTCGAGCACGAGGTCGGCCCGTCCCATCTTCGCCCACCCCAGATCGCCGGCCACCTCGAGCGCATCCGCCGTCTCGCAGTCGGCGCGCAAGGCCGCGAGCGTGCGCCGCGCCTCCCGCTTCTGTCCCTCGTCGATGGCGTCACGCCACGTGTAGAGCGCCAGGTGACGCACCCGTCCCGGGACCGATGCCGGGCCCTTGTAGACGTAGTCGGCGCGGGCCGTGATCTCTTCGCGGGTGATCGTGTCGAGGAAGCCGCCGACACGGGCGTGGTGAGGGTCGCGATTGTACTCGTCCCACGACGCCTTGTCGCGATGATCCCGCAGCAGCGCAAGCTCGTAGTTGCCGGTCCCCGAGAGGCCGAGGTCTTCCCCGAAGTCCACGGCATCGACGGGGCTGGCGTAGCTGATGTAGGCGAGTCCCTCTTTCGCCCGGAGCCGCCGCTCCGGCGTGGCCGCCGCGTTCCAGCGCCACAGCACGACCCGCCGCAGGATCGGTGAGATCGCCACGCGCCTCGCCTAGTAGCCCCGCATCACGTGGGTCACCCGGGCGGTCCATTCGTACTTGGTCGCGGACGCGATGACGCGCATCGCCTCCGCATAACGGCGGCCTCCGATCAGGTCGCGGGCCGCCGCCTGGTCCTGCACGAGAACGTCGAGGATCCAATCGAAGGTGGCCGCAGGACCGCCGGCGTCCTCGGCGGCGGCGGCGGACACGACGCCCGGAGCCCCGGCCAGGGCCCGGGCCGCGTCGAGCGCGCGCGCCCGCGCCGCGGCGTCCGCCTCGGCGGTCCAGACGAACAGGGCCGTGTGGCGGACCAGCCCGCGGCGGATCCGCGGCTCGCCGTCGTACCGCCAGCGGATACGCGCGGTCAGCTCCGGCACCGTGATCGACGCGGTGAAACGGGCGACGGCGCGGCGGGTCTCGTCGGCGAGGTAGCGCGCCAGCGCGGCGTCGTCGTCGAAGTCGAGATGGAGCGCGACGTCGTAGTTGCTCGGAGGCCCCTCGGTGCGGGCGCGCCAGCGGGGCGTGCGCTTCCACGGCGGCACGGCGAGCAACGGGCTCGAGCCGCCGCCGAGATCGTCGCCGTAGTCGCCCGCGCGGACGCCGGCACATTCCATGCGCAGGAAGGCGACCGCGCGTAGCATCCGGAGCTTCTGATCCTCGCTGGCCGTGTCCCGGTGGAGCCAGAGGACCGTGGATCGCAGCATCAGTGCCGCATCCCCGTGGTCGCGACGCCGCCGATGATCTGGCGCTGGAACACGAAGAAGAGCACGGTGAGCGGCACGGACGCGATGGATGACACGGCCATCAGCATGGGGAAATTCGACGTCTCGGCCGACTGAAACGTCTGCACGGCGAGCGGGACCGTCGCTTTGGCCGTGTTGCTGATGATGAGGAACGGCCAGACGAAGTCGTCCCACGTCGACTGGAAGATCAGGATCGCCACCGTAAGGAGCGCCGGCCAGGCCAGCGGCACGCCGATGCGGAGGAAGGTGCTCACGTGGCCGGCGCCGTCGATGCGCGCCGCGGCGATCAGGTCATCGGGCAGCGAGAGAAAGTACTGCCGCATCATCAGCACGCCGAGGGCGTTCGCGGCCACGGGGACGATCATGCCCTGGTAGCTGTTGAGCCACCCCAGACGCTGCACCGTCAAGTAGAGGGGCACCATGATCACCTCGAGCGGCAGCATCAGGGTGGCGAGGATGAGCACCAGCAGGACGTGGCGGCCGGCGAAGCGGTACTTTGCGAGGCCGTAGCCCGCGAGGGCCGACAGCAGCACGTTGAGGACGGTGACGCTCGCGGTGACGATGGCGCTGTTCATGAAGTAGCGCGTGAAGCGGACGGTGGTGTACGCGGCCGGGTAGTTGCTCCAGAGGGGGTGCGCCGGGAACCACTGAATCGGCAGGTCGAACACGTGCTGGTTCGACTTCAGGGACGTGGACACCATCCACACGATCGGCATGAGAAAGACGATGGTGACGCCGGTCATGAGGAGCAGGAGCGCGGCCGTCGCGGCCTGCGCCCGGACGCGCGCGGCCGCCCTGCGCGGCGACGGACGGACGGCGGCGGTGCGCGCGCTCATCGCGGCGTCACTCCTCGGTCCTGAACGCGCGCAGGCTTGCCATGGTGAAGGCGACGATGATCAACAACATGACGAGCGCGGCCGCGGACGCGTACCCCATCTGGAAGCCGAGGAAGCCGGTCTGGTACACGAACAGCGACAGCGTGGTGCTGGCGTTGTCGGGACCGCCGCCCGTCATCACGAGCGCCAGCACGAAATTCTGGACGGTCAGCGTGATCGCAAACACGACGACGACGAGGAACGTCGGCTTGAGCATCGGCAGCGTGATCGACCGGAACCGCCGCGGGGCGCCCGCGCCGTCGACCTTCGCCGCTTCGTACAGCTCGCCCGGGATCGACTGCAGTCCCGCAAGGTAAATGACCATGCAGAGCGGGGTGAGACGCCAGGCGGTGGCGACCACGAGGGCTCCCACGGCGCCCTGGGGCGACAGCAGCCAGTTCACGGGCTGGAGGCCCAACACCTTGAGCGCGTCGTTGACCAGGCCATACGGGTTGAACAGAAATTGCCACAGAATCGGCACGACGATGATCGGCACCACGGCCGGAAGGAAAATCAGGGTCCGAAAGAGGCCCCGGGCCGGTACCTTTTGATTCAGCAAGACGGCCAGGGCGAGCCCGAGGATCATCGACACGGCGATGGTCGCGCCGACGTAACGCCCCGTGGTCTCCAGGGCGCCGATGAAGGTCGTGTCGCGGGCCAGCCGCGCGTAGTTGTGGATGCCGATGAAGTGCCCGGCCCGGTCGGTGAGGGTTGCATTGGTCAGGCTGAGCCACGCAGCGTACGCCATCGGCCAGAATTTGAAGCACACGAGCAGCACGAGGATCGGCAGCGCGAAGACGAAGCCCCACCATGGCTGGCTAGGTCCGAACCAGCGGCGGCGCGCCCGCATGATCCAGCCCGGCGCCGGCCATGCGGCGCCGGGAGCGAGCGGGGCCGACCCCTGGCCGCTCATGAGCCTCGGCGCCGCGGCGTGGCTTCGAGATCCGTGGGCCATCCCGGACGTGCCGGTGCGAACGGCCGCCGCCTCCTATTTGCCGATCGCCTGCAGGTACTCTTGCTGCATTTCCTGGAGCGCCTGCGGGATGGCTTCGTTCTTGAACACGACCTTTTGGACGCCGTTCTGGATCGCGCCCTGCAG
>JAJPJL010000126.1 GCA_021324255.1 Bacillota bacterium | reverse complement strand
AGCGGCTCGTACCGCGCGACACGATCCCCGGGCTGCTTGAGCCACTTGCCGATCGTGCCCTCGTGCACGCTCTCGCCGAGTTGGGGCATCTTGACCTCGGTGGCCATCGCCGGCTCCTCCGCGGGAAAGTGCGCTCCGCGCCCAGGGGTGCTAGCGCGTCATTGCCAACTTTCGGCAAGGGTTCGAGCCGGCCCCGCTACCGCGTCTCGCCGGACATCGCGGGCGCGGCATCAGTAGGCGACCAATGTGCGCGCCGCGGCCGCGATCTTCTCGGCGTTCGGCATGAACCACTGCTCGAGCGGCGGCGCAAACGGGACCGCGGGGACGTCCGGCCCGCACACGCGGGTCGGCGGAGCGTCCAAGTGCCGGAAGCCCTCCTCGGCGATCGTGGCCGCCACCTCCGCGCCGAATCCCCCAAACCGGTTGTCCTCGTGCACGATGAGCGCGCGGCTCGTGCGGGCCACGGACTCCAGGATCGTCGCGGTATCGAGCGGCCGCAGCGTGCGAAGGTCTACCACCTCCGCCTCGACGCCGTCGCGCGCCAGCAGGTCCGCCGCGCCCAGCGCTTCGTGCATCATCAGGCCGTAGGCGAAGATGCTGAGGTCGCGGCCCGGGCGCCGCACGGCCGCGCGGCCGATCGGCACGTCGACGTCGCCGTCCGGCACCTGGTCGTGGATCATGCGGTACAGCTTCTTGTGCTCGAGGTAGAGCACCGGATCGTGGTCGCGGATCGCCGCTTTGAGCAAGCCCTTGGCGTCCGCCGGGCTGTAGGGGGCGACGACCTTGAGCCCGGGCACGTGCGCGTAAAACGCCTCGATGGACTGCGAGTGATACAGCGCGCCGTGCACGCCGCCGCCGTACGGGACGCGAATCGTCATCGGGCACCCGTAGTCGTTGTTGGAGCGGTAGCGCATCCGGGCGACCTCGCTCACGATCTGGTCGAACGCCGGGTGAATGAAATCCGCGAACTGAATCTCGGGGACCGGGATGAGGCCGTTGGCGGCCATGCCGACCGAGACGCCGATGATCATCGATTCGGCCAGCGGCGTGTCGAGCACCCGGTCCTCGCCGTACGCCTCGAACAAGCCGTCCGTGACGCCGAAGACGCCGCCCTTCCGGCCGACGTCCTCGCCGAGGACGATCACGCGCTCGTCGCGCGCCATCTCCTCGTGGAGCGCGTCGTGAATCGCGTCCAGGTAGCGTTTGTCCGCCATGCTCAACGCCCCCGGCCCGGCGGCGCGTCGTGCTCGTAGTAGACGTAGCGGGTGGCGGTCGCGGGATCCACCGCCGGCGCGGCCTCGGCGAGCTCCGTTCCCTCATCGACCGCGCGGCGGACGCGTTCGGCGATCTGCCGCTCCTGCGCCTCGCCCAGCACGCCCCAGGCCCGCAACTCCGCCGCGAAGACATGCACGGGATCGTGCTCCTTGGTGTGCAGGATCTCGTCCGCCGACCGGTACTTCTCCTGGCGGTCATCGCTGCTGTGGGCGGTGAGGCGCGGCACCTTCACCTCGAGCAGCGTCGGGCCGTCGCCGCGGCGGGCCCGCGCCACCGCGTCCCGGGCGGCCACGTACACGTCGAGCACGTGGCTGCCGTCCACCGTGACACCCGGCATGCCGTACCCGGCGGCGCGGGCCGACACGTTCGGGACGGCCATCTGCTTCGAGACGGGCACGGAAATCGCGTACCCGTTGTTCTCCACGAGGAAGATCACGCCGAGCTTGTGGACCGCCGCGAAGTTCAGCGCCTCGTGAAAGTCGCCCTCGCTCGTGGCGCCTTCGCCGACCTCGGTGACGCAGATCTCACCGGTGCCCCGGAGCTTCGCCGCGTACGCGATCCCATCCGCGTGCAGCAGTTGGGTGGTCACCGGGCTGCTGGTGGACAGAATCTTGTGGCCCGAGTGACCGTAGTGTCCCGGCATCTGGCGTCCGCCGCTGCTCGGATCGGTGGCCTTGCTGAGCTGGATGAGAAAGATCTCCGCCGGCGGCATGCCCTTGACGAGCACCGCGGCCACCGAGCGGTAGAACGGGACCAGCCAGTCCTTGTCGCGGTCGAGCGCGTACACCGTCCCGACCTGCGCGCCCTCGTGCCCCTGGCCGGAGATCACGAACGCCGCCTGGCCCGAGCGCTGCAGCGCCCACATCCGCTCGTCGACCGCCCGGGCCAGCCGGACGTAGTAGTACATCTCGAGCAGCTCTCGGTCCTGGACGCCCAGGGCTTGCGGCGTGCGCTCGACCGGCGATTTGACGGCCTTGGCCTCTCTCGCGCTCACGCGGCCCTCCCTCTGCTCCCCGTCACGTTACGGCGGCCGGCACAAACCGCCGTGAGTTTCCGCGCCCCGCCAGGGGCCTCCTCCCCCCGCCGGGCGCGACCGCGGCCTGATCGGCGCCGCAGCGGCTACCCGTGCACCGCGCGTCCGAGCGCCGCGAGCGCCGCCTCGCGCACGGCCTCGGACAGTGTCGGATGGGCGTGGACGGATTGCCCGATCTCGACGACCGTGGCCTCCAGGCCCCGCGCGAGCACGCCCTCCGGCAACAACTCGGTGACCTCCGGGCCCACCAGATGCACGCCGAGAATCTCCCCCAACTCCCGGTCCGCCACGATCTTGATGAGCCCCTCACGCCGCCCAAGGATGGCCGCCCGCGCGTTCCCCGTGAACGGGAACCGGCCGATCGAGACGTCGCGCCCGGCGTCGCGCGCCTGCCGTTCCGTGAGCCCGACGCTCGCGAGTTGGGGGATGCAAAACGTGGCCCGCGGCATGAGCGACTGGTCGAGCGGCCGCGGCGACTCCCCGGCGATCGCCTCGACGGCCACCTCGGCTTCCGCGGACCCCACGTGGGCGAGCAGGAGCCCGCCGATCACGTCGCCGGCTGCGTACACCGACGGCACGGAGGTCTGCATCTGCGCGTTGACCGTGATGCCGGTGCGCCCGACCTCGACGCCGGCCTCTTCGAGGCCGAGCCCGTCGGTGAGGGGCGCGCGGCCAACCGCCACGAGCACGTACTCCGTCTCGATCGACTCCTCCGGCCCGTCGCCGGTGCGCATCGTCACCCGAACGCCGTCGCCGCAGGGCTGCGCACCCGTGACCGCGGTCCCCGTACGCACCCGGACGCCCCGGCGCTCGAGCGCCTTGCCCACCACGGCCGCGCACTCTTCGTCCTCCATGGGGAGCACCGACGGGAGCAGTTCGATCAGCGTCACCTCGGAGCCGAAGGCGGCAAAGATGCTCGCAAACTCCGTGCCGACCGCGCCGGCCCCAAGGATCGCGATCGATCGCGGCACGGCGCGCAGCGCGAGGGCCCCCGTGCTGTCGACGATCCGGTCGTGATCCAGGCGCGCCCCCGGCAGGTCGCGCGGGCGCGAGCCCGTGGCGACCAGGATACGGCGCGCCTCCAGATCGGTCTCCGAGCCGTCCGCGGCCGACACGTGCACGCCGGTCGACCCCGTCAGGCGAGCCTGGCCGGGGAACACCGCGATCTTGTTCTTGCGCATGAGGTATTCGACGCCGCGAAAGTTCGTGGTGACGACGCGGTCCTTGCGCTTGTACAGCAGATCCAGGTCCAGCCGCACGTTGTCGGCGACGATGCCGATCTCGCTCCCCTCGCGCATCTCCTCGAGCCGCTCGGCGGTATGCAGCAGCACCTTCGTGGGAATGCAGCCGACGTGCAGGCACGTCCCGCCGACTTTGTCCCGCTCCACTAGCGCGGTCCGGAGGCCGAGCTGAGACGCCCGGATCGCCCCGACGTAGCCCGCCGGGCCGCCGCCGACGACGATCAGGTCAAAGGAATTGGCCACGGTAACGCCTCCTCACAGGGGACAACGCCCTCCGCTTCCGGCCCCATCCCCTCGGGCCGTCAGGCGCCTCCGCGGAACACCGTCCGCGCCTTGGCGGGTGCGAGGCGCGCCCGCGCATGCCGAGGGCCTCGCGCGCGCCGGCGTGCCGGCAGCCGATCGGGGAGCAAGACCCCATTGAGATGGTCGATCTCGTGTTGCAGGATCCGGGCGAGGAATCCGGTCGCGCGCACCAGCGCGCGGCGGCCGTTCGCGGAGCGCGCTTCGACCACGACGCCCAGGGCGCGCCGGATCTGGTAGACGGCGCCCGGGATGCTGAGGCAGCCCTCCGGGCCGACCTGTACGCCCCACCGGCGCCGCAGGCGCGGATTGACCAGCGCGATGGGCCCGCCACCCGCGTCGGCGACCAGCACCCGAAGCGGCACGCCGATCTGCGGCGCCGCGAGCCCGACGCCTCGAGCGCGGCGCATGGTCGCCGTCAAATCGGCGATCAACCCGCGGATCGCATCGGTCACCGACGGCACGGGGCCGCTGCGCGTGCGCAGCACCTCGGCGCCGGGGCCGCCGAGGATGACGATCGGGCGCGCGCGGCCCCGCCGGCGGCGGCGTGCGCGGGGGAACGCAGCGGAGGCGGCGCCTGGCCGGGCATGCCTGGCCGGCTTGACGCCCGGTGCCTTGCTCGAAGGGCCGAAAGCCGTGCCGGACCGCGCCACAGGGATTGCTTGGGTGGCGCGCGGGCAAAACCCTCTGGACCTAGTTGAACGTCACGTGGACCGTGTGATAGCCCTGGGCGCCGTCCGGCAACGTGGGCTCCGGCGCCTCCGGTTGCAGCGCCCCGGTCCCGTCCGTGGCCCGCACCCTCAGGGCATACTCGCCCTTTCGCGGGGGCTGCCACTCCAGCGACCAGAACTGCCACGTGTTCTGACCCAGGGCCGGCTTCACGGCGGCCTCCATCCAGGTCTTGCCGCCGTCGGCGCTGACCTCCACCTTGGCAATGCCGCGACTCCCGGCGAACGCCCAGCCGCCGAGCGCGAGCCGCGCCCCGTCCTTGGTCTCCACCTTGAACGCGCTGTTCGTCTTGACGATCGCCTGCTTGCTCCAGCCCTGCTGCTCCCAGTACCCGGTGAAATCGTGGTTGGCCGCCTCGATGCTCGTCAGCCACTTCGGCTGCTTCATCCCGTAGCGGTTCATGATCAGCACGCGCACCGGCGCGCCGTGCTTCTGCGGGATCGGGGCGCCGTTCATCTCGAACGCGAGCAACGTCGTGGGCTCGACCGCGACATCGAGCGGCACCGATTCGGCGTAGCCGTCCACGCTGCGCATGATGATCGTCGTGACGCCGGGTTTGAGCCCGGCGAGGTCCAGGACGTCCTTCATGCGGATGCCCTTCCACTTGGCGTTGCCGATGAGGTCCCCGCCGACCTCGTTGCTGATGCACTCGAACGTGTGATACCGCTCCACCGGCGCGGCCGCTCGCTGAAACTCCTCGAGCGACAGGCGCAGCGGCTTGTTGACCATGCCCGTGACCTCGAGCGTCCACTTCTTGACGTCGACCGTGGGGTCGAAGAAGTTTTTCGACACCTGGTAGAACTGCCCGGCGGGCGTGACCTCGTCCGGCATGCCCTTGAGGAGCCGGAACGTCTGCTCGGCCGCGCGGGCCACGGCCGCGCCGGCCGTCGCGATCCACGAGGCCGCGACCGTTCCGGCCAGCACCGCCGCGACGATCACCGGCGACCGGCGCAGGAGATCCCGGCGCCGCATCGCGAGGCCGCCCCCGTCCGCCGCATCCCGGCCCGCGGGGTGGGCGGCCGGCGTCCCCGGCGCTCGATCGGCGGACCCGGATCGCGGGTCGCCCGGGGCGGCCGCGCGCCGGGCGGCGGGGCGCCCGACGACGAGGGCGAGCACCGCGGCGTACACGGCGCTGGCGATCCCCATCGGCAACGCCGGCGCGGTCACGATCGTGGTGAGGGGCACGCCCAGCAGATTGCCCTCGATCGCGGGGAGGAACACGAACGTCAGGGCGAGCCATGTGATCGCGGCGGTCGCGGCGGCCAGGACGACCGGCGAGCGGCGGCTGCGACCGGCCGTCCCGGCATACACCACGCCGCCCAGTCCGAGGCCGAAGATGCTCGCCAGGACGGCCATCGCCAGCCCGAGCGGCTTCGCCGCGTGCTGGAGTTGAGCCAGGATCAACGCGAACACCTGGTACGGCAGCAGGCGGATCATGCGCTCGGCCAGCGCTTCCTGGAACGTGGGCATCCCGGTGGCGAAGCGGTACGCGAACAACACCACGGCGACCGCCGCGCCGCCCGCCGCTCCGGCCGCAAATCCGCGTACCCACCTCACGCGCGCACGTTCCATCGCCGTCCACCCCGGATGACGCGTCACCTCGGCGGCGCTGCCGCCCCGGCCGCAGGGCCCTCCCGGGCCGCCCTTTCAGTTAACGATACGCGTGTAAAGATTCGATGATGAATACGCAACGACCGGCGCGGGCGTTCAGGCGCGGGACGGCCGCTCCCCGTCCTGGGTCGGCGCAATCTCGCGCTGGCGCTGCGCGGCCACCTCGACCAGCCACGCCGGATCCTCGTACACGTAGTCCTTCCGAAGCGGGTGGCCCTTCCAGTCCGCGCTCATCATGATGCGCCGCAGGTCCGGATGGCCCTCGAACGTGATCCCGAACAGGTCGTACGCCTCGCGCTCGTGCCAGTCCGCCCCGCGCCACACATCCACCACCGAGGCGATGCGCGGATCGTCCTTGGGAACGGGCGCCTTGAGCACGGCCGTGTGCCCGCGGGACATGGACACGAGCAGATAGACGACCTCGAACCGGTCGGGCCAGTCCACGGCCGACACGAACTCGAGCTGCGTCATGTCGTACTCCGGATTGTCGCGCAGCCAGCGGCACACGTCGACGATCTCGTCCCGGGGCACCTCGAAGGTCGGGGCGCGATACCGGTGGACGGGCGGGTCCTCGCGCCGGAGCGGGCGCGGCGCGGGTTTCCCTTCGGCCTTGGCCTGCGCCGCGGCGGCCTGCCACTCGCGCTCTTTAGCCGCCCAGGCTTCGTCGGCCCGCGCCTGCGACACGACGGCCTCGGCGGCGAGATCGCGGAGATGCGGGAATCGCCCGAGCAGCGCGGCCACGCGTTCCGGGGTCATGGACGGCGCCGCGCGACGATGCCCGTCGCGATCGGTTCCTTGGGGGCCGCGCGGGTGAGGTCCTCGTGCGAGTAGAGCAGCCGTGCCCGGTTGTACGTGGACGTCTCGTAGTGCGGCACGAACACGATGGCTTCCGTGGGGCACACCTCGACGCACATGCCGCAGTAGCAGCACTTGTCCATCTCGATGTCGAAGCGGCTGAGCTGCCGCTCCTTGCCCTTGCCCTCTGCCTCGATGTGGATGCACCGGTCCGGACAGATGCGCTCGCACTGGAAGCAGATGATGCAGCGATCCTTGCCCGTCTCCGGGTCGATGGGCAGCGACAGCAGCCCGTGGAACCGGTGCGATGTGGGGAGCTTCTCCACGGGGTAGCGGACCGTGACCTTCCGGCGGAACATGGTCCTGAACGTCAGCCCGAGCCCCGTCCCGAGCGCCGCCGCTCCCCGGATGACGCGTTCGGCCGCGCTCACCGGCCACCTCCCGCACGCCCCGCCGGCCCCGCCGCGGCGGCGGGCGCCACTGGTGTGGATGCGGCGCCGCGCCGCATCACCGATCCACGTCCGACAGCACGATGTCGATGCTCCCCAGGATGGCGATGATGTCCGCGATCTTCCACCCTCTCATCATCTCCGTGAGCGCGTACAGGTTGCTGAACGACGGCGCGCGGATCTTGACGCGGTACGGCGTCTCCCCGCCGTCGCTCACGACGTACATGCCGAGCGTCCCCCGGGGCGACTCGGTCCGGACATACACTTCGCCGCGCGGCGGTTTCATGGCCACCGGCACGCGCGCGCGAACCTCTCCCGCCGGGAGATCCTTGAGCGCCTGCCGGATGATCCGGACCGACTGCCGCATCTCCTCCAGGCGGACCAGGTAGCGGGCCAGGCAGTCGCCCGAG
Source organism: Bacillota bacterium (assembly GCA_021324255.1). Classification (GTDB taxonomy): domain Bacteria; phylum Sysuimicrobiota; class Sysuimicrobiia; order Sysuimicrobiales; family Segetimicrobiaceae; genus JAJPIA01. The sequence continues at coordinate 94,081 of JAJPJL010000126.1, read as the reverse complement.
GTCTGCACCGGCACGTCGAACTCGAGCCGGTCGTAGACCTCGTACGGCGCGGCCTTGCGCACGTCGTAGGCGATCCCACTGGCCCGGGCGACGGGCCCGGACGCGCCCATCGCCGCCGCCTCGCGGCGGCCGATCACGCCGACCCCCCGGGTCCGCGCCTCGAAGATCGGATTTTGGGTCAGGAGTTGATGGTACTCGTCGACGCGCGGGAGGAAGTAGTCGAGGAAGTCGCGGCACGCCCCGGTCCAGCCGTCGGGCACGTCCGCGTACACGCCGCCGATCCTGAAGTACACGTGATGGAGCCGCCCGCCGGTGACCTGCTCGAACAAGTCCAGCACCCGCTCGCGCTCTCGAAAGCACCAGAGAAAGACCGTGGTGGCGCCGAGGTCGATGCCCCACGTACCGAGCCACACGAGGTGGCTCGCGATGCGGTTGAGCTCCTGAAAGATGACGCGGATGTAGCGGGCGCGCTCAGGCACCTCCACCCCGGCCAGCGCCTCGACCGCGAGGCAGTACGCGGCCTCGTTGTTGAGCGCGATCAGGTAGTCCATCCCGCGGTCGGTCAGCGCGACATTCTGCACGTAGGTCCGGTGCTCCATCATCTTCTCGACCGAGGAGTGGAGGTAGCCGATATCCGGGCGCACGTCGGTGATGTTTTCCCCGTCGAGCGTGAGCACGAGCCGCAGCACCCCGTGCGTGCTGGGGTGCTGGGGGCCCATGTTCAGCAGGAGCTCCTCCGTCCTGAGCGGCACCGTTTCGCCTCCGCGCCCGCCCTCGCTACCGCGCGCCTGCCTGGCCGTCGCGCGCCGCGTACGCCTGGCGGCGCAGGAACGGCTCCTTCTTGATCCGCTCCTGCAGCTTGAGGATGCCTTCGATCAATGCTTCCGGGCGCGGCGGGCAGCCGGGCACGTACACGTCCACCGGCACGACCTGGTCCACGCCCTTGAGGATCGAATAATTGTCGTAGAAGAACGGTCCGCCGCAGGTCGCGCACGAGCCCATCGAGATCACGTACCGGGGCTCCGGCATCTGCTCCCACAGGCGCCGCACGATCGGCGCCATCTTGATCGAGCAGCGCCCGGCGACGATCATCAGGTCGGCCTGCCTCGGCGTGGCCCGGGGGATGACCCCGAGGCGGTCCAGGTCGAACCGGCTGGCAAACGCCGCCATCATCTCGATCGCGCAGCACGCCAGCCCGAACGTGAGCGGCCACAACGAGGAAGCGCGCCCCCAATTGAGCGCGCTTTCGACGGTGGTCAAAATCAACCCGCCGCCGGGCAGGCTGTCCAGAACCTCCACGACCTCCGCGAGCGGCCCGATCTGCGTCCGCCGCGGCTGGGGCTCCGACCGCGCCTCGCCGGCCGCGGGCGGCAGTCCCGTGGCCATCCTGGCTCCTCCCCGTCCGAGTTCCACGGTCTCACCCTAACACCCGTACGCGACCCTCGCAATCCACGGCGGGGCGCCGCGGCCGGCACGCGGGACCGGGCGCGGGAGCGCCGGTCAAGACCTTCCGGAATCTTAAGCGGTCCCGAGCTCGTCCAGCGCAAGCTCGAGCGTGATCCACGACAGGGTCGCGCATTTGACGCGGACCGGAAACTTGCGGACGCCCTGGAGCGCCTCCAGGTCGCCGAGGTCGTCGCCGCCCGGCGCCTGCTCCCCGTGCATCATGCCCTTGAACGCGGCGATCGTCCGGCGCGCGTCCTCCACGGGCCGGCCCTTGACGCGCTCGGTCATCATGGACGCGGAGGCCTGGCTGATCGAGCACCCTTTGCCCTCGAAGCGCACGTCCTCCACGACGCCGTCCCGAACCCGCAGCGACACCCGGATCTCGTCGCCGCACAGCGGGTTAGCGCCGTCGCGCACCACGTCGGCCGGCTCCACCACGCCCCGGTTGCGCGGGTGGCTGTAATGATCGAGGATGACCTCGCGATAGAGCGTGTCAAGCGACACGAAAGAGACTCCTCACCTTCAACAGCGACCGCGCGAGCACGTCGATCTCCTCGCGCGTCGTGTACACGTAAAAGCTGGCGCGGACCGACGAGCCGATGCCCAGCCGCCGGTGCAGCGGCTTCGTGCAGTGGTGCCCCGCCCGCACGCACACGCCGTCCTCGTCGAGCACCTGCGCGATGTCGTGGGGATGCACGCCGTCCATCGCGAACGAGATGACCCCGCCCCGGTCCGCGGCCCCGGCCGGCCCGAGAATCCGCAGGCCCGGCACGTCGCGGAGCTGCTCCAGCGCGTACGCGGTGAGCTCCTGCTCGTGGGCCGCCACGGCGTCCATGCCGAGGGCCTCCAGATACTCCACGGCCACGCCGAGCGCGATCGTGTCGCCCACGTTCTGCGTGCCGGCTTCGAACTTCCACGGCACCTCGTTCCAGGTCGCGTGGTCGAGCCACACGTCGCTGATCATCTCGCCGCCGCCGAGAAACGGCTCCATCTCCTCCAGAAGCGCCCGCCGGGCCCACAGCCCGCCCACCCCCATCGGCGCGAGCATCTTGTGGCCCGTGAAGCCGAAGACGTCGACACCGAGGGCCTGCACGTCGACCGGGCGGTGCGGGGCGCTCTGCGCGCCGTCGACCACCACGACCGCCCCGTACGCGTGGGCGCGCCGCGCGATCTCCGCCACCGGATTGACGGTGCCGAACGTGTTGCTGACGTGGACCAAGGACACGATTTTCGTGCGCGCGGTAAGCAGCCGGTCGAGGTCCCCCAGCACCAGCCGGCCCTCGTCGTCGAACGGGATGTGCCGGAGGCGGGCGCCGCGTTCCTGCGCGAGGAACTGCCACGGCACGAGGTCGCTGTGATGCTCCATCTCCGTCGTCAGGATCTCGTCGCCGGGGCCCACGTGGCGCCGCCCCCACGAGTGCGCCACGAGGTTGAGCGCCTCGGTAATGTTGCGCGTAAACACGATCTCCGCCGGCTCGGCGGCGCCGAGGAACCGCGCCACCTTGGCGCGGGCGGCCTCGTACTCCGCGGTGGCCCGCTCGGCGATCGCGTACACCCCGCGGTGGATGTTCGCGTTGTATTCCTCGTAGTAGCGGACCAGGGCATCGATCACCACGCGCGGCTTCTGCGACGTGTTGGCGCTGTCGAGATAGACCAGCGGCCGGCCGTGGACCCGCTGCTTCAAAATCGGAAAATCGTCACGAATCGTCGCCGGAATCGCCATCGGCTTCCTCCTCCGCCGCCCGCTGCGGCGGCGTCGCGGCGAGCGTCCCGGCTATCGCCGGTGCGGCATCAGCCCGCTCGGCGCCTGCGCGTCCGGCGACACCCACACCGCGTCGCCCTCGACGCGCACCGGGTAGACCGCCACCGACCGCACCGCGGGCAGCGACAGCACGCGGCCGGTCTTGACGTGGAACCGGGACCCGTGCTTCGGGCACACCAAGACCTCGCCGAGAAGCCCGCCCTCGCTGAGCGACGCCTCCTCGTGCGTGCACGTGTCGTCCACCGCGAAAAACTGCCCGTCGACGTTGACCAGGGCGACCAGGTGCCCCCCGACCTCCACGCGGGTGACCGACCCCGGCGGGAGGTCCGCGACACGGCCCACCCGAACGAACTCGCCCATTACGCCTCCGCCATCTTTCGTTCGATCGCGCGGCTCAACCGCTCACGCACCATGTCGAGCGGGATGCGGTCGAAGATCTCCGCGAAGAACCCGTCGATCATCATGCGCACCGCCGTCGCCCGCGGAAGGGCCCGGCTCATCAGGTAGAAGATCTGGTCCTCGTTGAGCCGGCTCGTGCTCGCGCCGTGCGTGCACCGGAGATCGTTCGCCATGATCTCCAGCTTCGGCATGCTGTCCGCCCGCGCCCCGTCGGACAGGATGAGGTTGCGGTTGAGCTGGAACGCGTTGGTCTTCTGCGCGCCGTAGTCCGCCCGAATCAGGCCGGCGAAGATCGATCGCGCCCGGTCTTTGAACGCGCCCTTGTACAGGAGGTCGCTCGTCGTGCTCGGAGCGACGTGCTCCTGCAACGTGTGATAGTCGAAGTGCTGGGCGCCGTCGCCGAACATGACGCCGAGCATCTCCGACGTGGCCCCCGGGCCCACGAGCCGCGACTCCACGTTGGTCTTGACGAGACCCGCCCCAAAGGCCACCATCAGCGTGTGCACCGTGCTGTCGCGCTGCGCCAGCGTGCGCACGACGCCGAGTTCCCACACGTTCCGGCCCCAGTCCTCCAGGTTGACGTAGCGGATCCGGGCGCCGGGTTTGGGGATGAGCTCGACCGCGTGGTTGATGAGGGTGCGGGCGTCGGCCTCGCGTGACGCCGAGAGCTCGACCAGCGTCACCCGGCTCTGCTCGCCGGCGACGATCAGCGTGTGCGGAGAAAGCAGCACGCCGTCCCGGTCCAGCCACGTCCCGCTCACGAGCGGCAGATCGACTTCGACGCCGTCCGGCACGTAGAGAAAGGTGCCGCCCGACCACAGGGCCCCGTGGAGCGCCCGGTACTTGTTCTCATCGTCGCGGACGACGGACCCCAGGTACTCGCGAACCAAGTCGGCGTGCGTCCGGACGGCCTCCCCGAGGGGGGCGAAGACGACGCCGCTCCGGACGAGCTCGGCCGCCAGCCAGGATTGAATCGGCGTGCCGTCGACCGCAAGGTGGAGTCCCGCCGCGGCCGCGGGGTCGCCGACGAGGCGCATGAGCGGCGCGGGAGGCGTCGCCTTGCGGACCCCCGCCGCCAAGAGCGGCTGCAGCGCGTCGAGGTCGAGCGCGCTGAGGTCGGTCCGCCGCCACTCCTCGTCGGTCGCGGCCGGCGGCGCGAGGCGCACAAACGCCTCCCACGCCTGCAGGCGGCGCTCGAGGAGCCACACGGGCTCGCCGGCGGCGGCGCTATGCCGCTCGACGGCGGCCCGGCTCAAGGCGCTAGTCACTACCGGTTGCGTGTCGCTCACGCTCGCCTCCACCCTGAGTATCCCCGGACATGTCTGCCGCGCGCGTCCGGCCGCTCCGGGTCCGCCGGCGTTCGATCGCGCGCCCATCGCCTGTCGCCGGGACGGTGCGGAGGGCAGGGCGGACGCCCTGCCCTCCCCGTGATCCGCCCCGCCTGCGGTCGACGCTTACCCGACGGAGCCCTCCATCTCGAGCCCGATCAGCCGGTTGAGCTCCACGCTGTACTCCATCGGCAACTCGCGAGAGATCGGCTCGATGAACCCGCGTACGATCATGTTCATGGCCTCGTCCTGATTGATCCCGCGGCTCATCAGGTAGAAGAGTTGCTCGTCGGACACCTTGGACACCGTCGCCTCGTGCGTCACCTGCACGTCGTCCTCGTCGATCTCCATCGTCGGATACGTGTCCGACCGCGACTGGTCGTCCAGGATCAGGGCGTCGCACCGCACCGCGCACTTGCTGCCCCGCGCCCCCGGATACACCTTGACCAGCCCGCGGTACCCCGCCCGTCCCCCCGACTTGCTGATCGACTTGCTCACCACCGACGACTGCGTGTGCGGCGCCGCGTGGATCACCTTGCCCCCCGGGTCCTGATGCTGCCCCGCTCCCGCAAACGCCACCGACAGGATCTCCGCCTTGGCCCCGGGCTCCAGCATGTACACGCTCGGGTACTTCATCGTCAGCTTGCTCCCCAGGTTCCCGTCCACCCATTCCATCGTCGCGTCCCGGTACGCCACCGCCCGCTTCGTCACCAGGTTGTACACGTTCTTCGACCAGTTCTGGATCGTCGTGTACCGGACCCGCGCCCCTTCCTTCACGATGATCTCCACCACCGCGCTGTGCAGCGAGTCGCTCGTGTACGTCGGCGCCGTGCACCCCTCGACGTAATGCACATACGCTCCCGGCTCCGCCACGATCAGCGTCCGCTCGAACTGCCCCATATTCTGCGCGTTGATCCGGAAGTACGCCTGCAACGGAATCGTCACGTGCACCCCCGCCGGCACGTACACGAACGAGCCCCCGCTCCACACCGCGCTGTTGAGCGCCGCGAACTTGTTGTCTTCCGGCGGCACGACCGTGCCGAAGTACTCCTTCACGATGTCCGGGTGCTCCCTGAGCCCCGAGTCCATGTCGAGGAACACGACGCCCTGCTTCGTCCACTCCTCGCGCAGGCTGTGGTAGACGACCTCGCTCTCGTATTGCGCCCCGACGCCGGCCAGGTACTTCTTCTCCGCTTCCGGGATCCCCAACCGGTCGAACGTCCTCTTGATGTTCTCCGGCACGTCGTCCCAGGTGCGGCCCTGTCCCTCCGTCGGTTTCATATAGTAGTAGATGTTGTCGAGGTCGATCTCGCCGACGTTGCCGCCCCACGTCGGCATCGGCTTCTTCTCGAACACCCCCAGGGAGTGCAGCCGGTACGCCCGCATCCAGTCCGGCTCGCTCTTGAGGTGCGAGATCTGCTCGACGACCTTCCGGCTCAACCCTCGCTCCGACCGGAACGCGTAGCCGTCGACCGGATCGTGGAACCCGTACCGGTACTGGTCCAGATCGATGCCCAGCGGGTTTACAACTGCCATCGCACTCCTCCTCGAACGCTATAGTCGTTAGCGTCGATCAGGGGCTCGGCGGTCCTTCCCGTCGCTCCGGCGGCTGGACTGATGCCGAGTCGCTCCGTCCAGGCCCCGCCTGCGCCCCTCTCCTGCCTGCCCTGCCGCCACGCGGTGCTCATCGCCTAGTGCTGCACCCAGAAGACCTTGCCGGCGCTCCGGACTTCGCCCTCGCCGACGACTTCGGCGGCCACACGCTCGTACTGCGCGCGGATCCCGTCGTACCCGATCTGATCCAACTCCTCCGCAAGGTCGGCGTCGCCCGACGTCACGATCCGGCCGTCGAACATCACGTGCACGCGCGTGGGCTTGATGTACTTCAGGATCCGGGGATAATGGGTGATGACCAGCACGCCCATCTTCTTCCCGGACGCCTCGTACATCCGGTTGACGCCCGCCGCCACGATCTTCACCGCGTCCACATCGAGTCCGGAGTCGGTCTCGTCCATGATCGCGATCTCCGGTTCGAGGAGCGCCATCTGGAGAATCTCCGCGCGCTTCTTCTCGCCGCCGCTGAACCCTTCGTTCACGTAGCGGCCGAGCACGGCCGGATCAACCTGCAACTCTTCCACCTTCGCCCGCGCGAGCTTTTGGAACTCGGCGAGGCTCATCAGGTGGTCCTTCTCATAGCCCCGGCGGGCGCTGACCGCGGTCCGCAGGAAGCTCGCCATGGTGACGCCCGGGATGCTGACGGGGTACTGGAAGGCGATGAACAGGCCCTTGCGCGCCCGGTCATCGGGCGCCATCGCCAGCAGATCCTCGTTGTTGTAGAGAACCTCGCCCTTGATCACCTGGTAGAACGGATTCCCCATGAGCACGTGGGCGAGGGTCGTCTTTCCAGAACCGTTCGGCCCCATCAACGCGTGGATCTCGCCGGACCGGACCGCAAGGTTCGCCCCCTTCAGGATGACCTTGTCCTCGACCTGCGCCCACAGGTTCTTGATCAGGAGTTCGGCGCTCATTCACCCCTCCGTCCCGGCGTCTCGCGCCGCCGCGCGGCGGCGCGCTCGCGCGGACACGTCCGCGACGCGAAGCTGATATTGTCGACTAACTTAGTCATGATTCAGTATAGCCGCCCATCGTTTTCACTGTCAATTGAACGTAGGGGGGTTCCGGGGGTTTCTCGCTGTAGAAGAGGCTATCCTCGCTCCCCGAAACCGACCCGAACCAATCTGGAGGCTGGTTTCTACTTGTCCAAACCCAGAACACGCAGAAACTCCGAAACGCGCATGTAGGCGTCGGTCACTCGGCGATCTCTTGCTTCGCCCGCGGTCTCCCCGTAGAAGTCCGCAACCCACTGGGGACCAGTTCTCTGTGGAGAAGCAAAGTGCTGGCGGATTCCAGCAAGTCCCTCCGTCACGAGCGGATGGCTCAGGCTGGGCGCGACTTCCTCCGCTGCACCTCTCGGGCCCCGTGGGTGATTGGATATGACCATATAGATGTCGTAAGCGTCTTTCTCCTTGTAGCGCGACGCCATTGCGATGCCTTTCGTGGTCAAACAACCGACCAGGTCAGCAACCCACAAGTCGCACTGGGCCTCTGCACCAAGTGGCAGACGACCCTCGAGACTGAGAAGCCACCGGTGGTCGAAGACGACATCGCAGCCGCGCGCTTTTCGCGCGAGCAAATCGCCGGCTCGCTGATGTCGATGACCTCGGCCGGTTCCGCCATATTCCCCGGATAAGAAGTCAACAGCAATTTCGACTGGCCCAAGCCCGCCGTCCCTGGGTACCGCGCGGATGAATTCAAACGGCATGCTAACGTCTTCCTTCGGGCTGTAGCCGCGCTCTCGAAGAAGCGCTACGATGCCTCGATATTCTGCCTCGGAGACCTGTCGAAAGTCCACGGCCAAGTCGATGTCAATTGATCCCACGTGATGCGCGCGGGATCCCCAGTACTTTCGGATGAGAAAGTAGGGGACCCACCCTCCCACAAGAACGAGTGCGTCTCTATAAACTCTCAACGTTGTCGCCAGTTCGAGAAGTACCGACTGAGATGCGCCGACGGTGTCGGATGCAAAATGGCCAATGCCGCGGTCGGTGGCCATGTGTTAATAACCTAGTTTCTGTCGGCGCAACGCCTCCGCCTGTTCCTCACCTCTGCCTTTCCACGAAACGAGGTCCAGATACAGTTGAACGTTGCCAACGACCCAAAACTGGTCTGCTGGCGTCTGAATTCGATAGAAGACACCCGCATCGAAAGGCTCAGCTATCAAGACGTTGCCACCGGTCTCCGCTGGCCTCAGGTCAAGCAAGCTCTTCCAAGCCTCAAGATCTCCTTCAATGTAGAGTGCGACATCCGAGATCCTCGCTGCCGGAGCTATCAGGGTCGCACCAGCCGCCAGAGTAAACGCATACTTCTTACGCTCTCGGTTGGCAACCGACGCTATTTGTTTCATCAGGCGTCCTGGGTCTGACTCAAAGCTGTACAACCGTGAGACCGAGTTCGTTGTGAGGAAAGAATATTCGCTCGCCCACGCTTCGAGCAGTTCGCCTGGCGTTGTAATATTGATTTCTGCTCTCCGGCCAACGCGTTTCAAGGATATCCAGCGATCCTCGGCAAGCCTCCGCACCACCCTGGACGCTAGGGGCAAGCCGACGGTAGCTTCGGCAGCCAACGTGCTTAATGTCCACGTCTGTTTCGGGGACTCCAGAAGAGCGCGGATGACTCGCGAAGAAACAGGAGCAAACACTCGACGAATCGGTCGTGCGGGGACGCGTTCTGGATGCCGTCCGATTCGTTCGACGTACGCTTGTTCCAGGTCCAGCCACGCATTTCCGGCCAAGTCCAAGAAACCAATGCCTTCCGCCTTTGCCAAGAGCTGGGCGTTCGGGCTCATGTACGGTACGATGAGGAGTGGATAGACATCTCGATTCTCCCGTTTGAACGCCTGTAGCTCGTTCATTGCTTGTCGAACATAACGAGGTTCGCCAACGCTCTTCACTTCGACTGCGAAGGTCACCGGGCGGCCCTTCAGGTATCCCTTTAGGAGGAAGTCCGGTCGAATGTCCCCAGACTTGGGTCTTGGTTGCCTTCTCATGCTTGAGATTCTGAATCCCGGGATGAGAGACGGGAGAAGCTTCTCCACTTGTTGGATGGTTGGTGTTGTCATGGTCTCTTGGAAAGTTGTCTACATTGATATATTTTACCGCCCGGTAAAACAATATCATGCGTGCAATTATCTGTCAACTCAGGAGCGCGATGGTCCTAGGTCTTGCTGAGGCCCAATAGCTCCCAGGCAAACACCGTTAGTATCCGCCGCAATTTCGGGAGCAAGCAGTCCGCCTCGCACGGGATGCTGGTTTCGCTCATCATGAACACTCGTTTCGCTCCATGGTGAACGCCGCGATCGGTGGTCGTGAACGGAGCGAAGCGACGCGCGGAGCAACGCGACGCTGGGGCCGGACGAGCGAACGCCGCCTCCCTTCTGTTGTCGAGGTGACCCCCTTACGGTTCCAGCCTGGGACCCGGAGTCTACGAGAGAAGAAGCGTGCCGGCCTGTTCGCCACGCTGGGTCAGGCCCAGACAGCCGCCCCGCCGGCCAAGGCGTGAGGCGCGACGGCGGCTTGAGCGGATCAACTTGTGCGCCGGGCCGCGGCGGTCCCGCACACGGCGCTCCGGGACGCTGTGAGGAGCCGCCTTATAGGGTCCGACTATGAGTACCTAATACGGGGATCGGCGAACATGCAGGCCAGTGACTGAGGGTTTCTTCATGCCGCGTGGCGAACCGGGGGCCCCGGTACTCGTATCGACGTGCAGGCGGGGCGGACATGTTTGCGGTTGGTCGCGCGTTGACGTACGCGGCGCTGCTCGGCGCGCTCGTCCTCTTCTACGGGCGCGCCCATCTCCCCGCGTCCATGGGAGCCCGGCAGATCGCGGGGATGCTCCTCGGGGCCGCCGGGGTCGCGCTCGCCCTGTGGTGCGCGCTGACCTTTGCGTGGCTCGGCAAGGGGACTCCTGCGCCGTTCGATCCGCCCCGGCGCCTGGTCACTCGGGGCCCGTACCGCTTCGTGCGAAATCCGATCTACCTCGGTGCGGGCGCGGCGCTGGCGGGCGCGGCGCTCTTGTACGGATCGCTGCGGCTTGTGGGATACGCCGCCCTCTTCTTGCTCGCGGCCCATCTCTTCGTCGTGTGGTACGAGGAGCCCACGCTCCGGCGGACGTTCGGTCCCGAGTACGAAGCGTATTGCCGTCGCGTGCGGCGGTGGTGGCCGCGCCCCAACCCTTCGTGATCACCGTCCGTTCACGTGCGAAGCGCCCCGCGCCCCGCGGCCGTTGGGCGCCGCAGGTCGAGCGCGAGGCGGCCCCGCGCGTGACGGCGGCGGCCGAGTTGGCCCGTCAGACCGCGGCCGGTTGAATGTTCTGGTTGACCCGGAACAGGTTCCGCGGGTCGTACCGCGCCTTGACCGAGGCCAGGCGCTTGTAGTTCGCTCCGTAGGTCGCCGTCAGGCGCCCCTCGGCTTCGTCGTCCATCATGAAGTTGATGTAGCCGCCCTCGAGATTGAAGGGATGCACCGCATTCCAGAACGTACGCCCCCACCTCTTCAACGCCTCGGCCCCGCTCGGATTCGGGTCGATCCCCGCGATGACCATCGACCACGTGGCGTCTCGCGCGCTCCAAGCGGTAGCATCCTTCGCGACGCGATGGACCGCACCATCGATCGGGTACAAGTGCGTCAAGCACAAGGCGGTCGGCGCCTGTCCGGCCTGCTCGATATAGGTATCAATGGCGGCGTCCGGGAGCGACTTCACGAAGTCGCCCTTCCAGTACCACTGCAGGCCCTTGGGGAAGAACGGGTCGAACAGCGACTGCATCGCGGGGAACGGCATCGCGCTCATCCAGTTGAAGATGGGGGGCGGCACGGCGTCGAGCAGTGGCGCGAGCGCCCGCTGGCCGTCCGCCGCGGTGCCGTTGTAGCTGCCGATCACCGCGCACGCGCGCTTGCCCCAGTAGTCCTTCGGAAACGGGTCCATGGGCGGCACCGTCTTGAGACCCACGAACACGCCGAGCTCTTCGGGCGCCGCGGGCAGGAAGTCGCGATACGCGCGCATCACGGCTTTGGCGTCCGTGGCGAGCCAGAAGATCGGGCCAGCGTAGACGGTGCTCACCGGATGCGCCTGGAACAGAAAGCTCGTCACGACGCCGAAGTTGCCGCCGCCGCCGCGGAGCGCCCAGAACAAGTCGGGATGCTGGCTCCGATTGGCCGTCACCACCTCGCCGTTGGCGAGCACGACATCGGCTTCGAGCAGGTTGTCAATCGTGAGCCCGTACTTGCGAGTCAGATACCCGGTGCCGCCGCCGAGCGTCAGGCCGGCAACGCCGGTGCTCGACACGATGCCGAATGGAACGGCGAGCCCAAACGGATGCGTCGCGTGATCGACGTCGCCGGACGTGCATCCGGCGTCGACCCGGACGGTCCGGGCGCCCGGATCGACCCGAACGCTCCGCATCGCCGACAGGTCGATCACGAGCCCGTCGTTGCAGCTCCCGAGCCCGGGGCCGTTGTGGCCGCCGCCGCGAATCGCAAGGAGCAGCTCCTGTTCCCGCGCGAAGTTCACCGCGGCGATGACGTCCGCGACGTCCACGCAGCGCGCGATCAGGCGCGGGCGCTTGTCGATCATCGCGTTGTAGAGCGCCCGCGCGGCATCGTAGTCGCTATCGCTCGACTGGATGAGCCGGCCGCGGAGAGCCTGTTGGAAGCCGGAAATCGCCTGCTCGGTCATGATGTCTGCCCCCGATCGCAAGGAGTACGGACGGGTGGAACCGTGCTGATGCCGGGACACCCCGATCGCCGACGGCGGCCGCGGCCGCTCAGGTCAACGGGGTATGTACGCTACTCGACGCCGCGCACCGCCGTGCGTCACAGGGCGACCTCACCCCACGTCGTTTGCACCGCGAGGGAGTACAGTGAGTCGAGCTTGACGGCGCGAAATTCCGGATCGTTGTTCAGGGCGTCGAAGTGGGCGAACGAGTCGATCTCGTAGACGAACAGCCGGTTCGGCGTCCCAGACGTCATCGACGCGTAGTACCGAAAGTGCCGGCCGCCGTGCCGTTCGACGGTGGCCCGCAACTTCCGCAACTCACCCTTGGCCTGTTCCTTATCCTTGGGGTGGATGTGAAAGGTGGCGTGCACGATCATGGCCGTCGCCACCGCCCCTAGAGGTCGATCGACTCGAGATGGTGCCCCAGTTCCTGCCGCAACTCGGCGGACTCTTCGTGACCGTGGACCTTGACGGCGTGGGAACTCGCGGCTTCGATCAGGTCGTCACGCTGGCCGGCGGGCGCCATGATCACGAGCTGGCAGTTCTTTTCACTCGGAAACTTGCCGCAGTTGATCGCGAGCCACGGTCCGCGCTTGAGTTTCAGCTGCTCGACCCCCATCACTGCACCACCTTGTCGACGCGTCTGGTCCGACGCGAACTGAAGTTCGTGACCCGAGGACACTGGCCCGGGTCAGTGGGGCCATTACATCATGGGCGTGGTAGAGGAACAATACGCCGTTTGGCGTATGGAGCGGTCGTGCACCATTTGGCGATCACCCAGGGCAGGGCCGTGCTCGACTTCTTGTGGCGGCTGCGCCACGTCACGGCGCAGGGCGCCTTCGTGGCCGCGGTGCTCGAGGGGCTCAGGACCCTCATCCCGTGCGAGATGACGAGCTACAACGAGGTGCAGCCCGCCTCGCGGGCGATCCGCACCGTCGCGGTGCCGGCGTCCATGTTGCCGGAGGGGAGCACCCCGTTCACCCGTCACTACCGGGACCACCCGTTGTTCCTGCACCAGATGCGAACGGGCGACGGCAGTCCCCACCGGATGACCGACATGACGTCGATGCGCACATTTAGCGGGACGGGGCTGTTCAGCGAGCTGTACCGGCCGGCGCGGATCCGATGGGAAATGGCCATGACGCTGCCCGCGCCTGCGGGCACCGTTCGATGCGTCACGCTCGACCGGCAGGCGCGGGACTTTTCCGGGCGCGACCTGGAACTCCTGCAACTCGTGCATCCGTATCTGGTCGACGCACAGCGCCAGATCGACGCCGCGGGCGATGTCCGGCTCAATCCGCGGGAGCGCGACGTGCTATCGCTGGTGGCCTCCGGCAAGACGAACCGCGAAATCGGGGCGGGCCTGCGCATCAGCCCGAGGACCGTGCAGAAGCATTTGGAGCACATCTACGACAAGCTCGGGGTTCGGCGGCGCGCCGGCGCCGCGACGCGGGCCGGTGCTCAGGACCCCGCGACGCGCTCCCGGAACACGTAGGCTCCTACGAGGCGACGAGCAAACCCGTCACCCCGGCGGCGCCGGCCCGGCGTCCGGCGAGAGCGACCACTCGCCCAGGTCGTACAGGGCCTCGTACCGGTAGCCGCCCGCGGTGATGCGCTCGCGCCCGCCCTCGTGCCGGTCAACGACGGCGAGCACGAGCATGACCTCGGCGCCCGCGGCTTCGACATCGTGCGCCGCCCGGAGGGCTTGGGCCCCCGTCGTGACCACGTCCTCGATCACGACCGCGCGATCGTGCGCCTCGATCCGCCCCTCGAGGAGACGGCCGGTGCCGTAGGGCTTGGCCTCCGAGCGCGCGATGACAAACGGGAGCCCCGTCTCGAGCGCGAGCGCGGTGGCGAGCGGGACGCCTCCGAGCGCGGGGCCAACGAGCCGGGTCGCCGTGTCCGGGACGAGCGGCGCGAGGAGACGCGCGATGTCGCGGAGCACGCTGGGATCGGTTTCAAACAGATACTTGTCGATATAGTATGAGCTGTGCCGGCCGGAACTGAGCGTGAAGGAGCCCCGGAGCACCGCCGCGCGGACGATACGAGCCCACGTCCGGGCCCGGAGCGCCGGCCCGAGCTCCGCGGGGAACGACGTCACGGGCGGTTACCGAGCCGCTGCCGGGCCGGCGGCACACCGCACGCGTCTGGCAGGCCGGGCGTCATGCCGGCGAGGTCCGGGTTACCGCGCCGCCGCCGGGCTCGCGACAAACCCCACGCTGGAGAGCAGGAGGCGCGTCAGCGGGGCCAGCACCTCATCGAGCGGATTGGGCTTACCGGTGTTGAGCCACCTGGCCACGATCTCACCGATGGCGCCGATCCACGCGTGCGCGGCCATCTCAGTGTCTTGGGCGGGGATCTTGCCGTCCTGCACCGCCCGGTCCAAGTAGCCGCGCAGCACTTCCACGAGCATGGTCTTGAGCGCGATCCGCTTCCCTTGAAACTCGGCGCCGGCCGCGGGCCAGTCGACGAGCACGATCCTGGCAAGGGTGCGGTGCGCCTGGAAGTTCCGGATCAGCGTGGCGACGGTCGCCTCGACCTCGGCGATGAGGCCACGGCTCCGGTGGACGGCGATCTGCAGTTCCTGCGCGACCGTCGCGGCGTAGTCTTCCACGAGGGACATGAAGATCTGCTCTTTACTATCGAAGTAGAAGTACACGGCGCCCTTGGAGGTGCCCGACGCCTTGACGATATCGTCGACAACCGAGCGATAGAAGCCCTTTTCGGCGAAAACTTGCGCGGCGGATGCGAGAATCTTGCGGCGAGTCTCTTCGCGTTGTGTGGGCCTTCCCAGCCGTTCTATCGCGGTTGCCATCCGACCCCCCTTTAGACTGACTGGTCAGTCTCCCAACGGGAGTATATGGTTCGCCCCCTGGCCTGTCAAATCTATTGGCCGCCTGATGGTAGAGTCCGCGGGACTGTCTGGTTGGTGCTAGGCGTCTTGCTCCCAGGCCTCCATCTCGGCATCGCTCAACCCGAAATGGTGCCCGATCTCGTGGATGACGGTCAGGCGCACCTCGCGGATCACGTCCGCGTCGGTTTCGCAGACGGCCTCGATGTTGCGCTGGTAGATGACGATCACCTCGGGCAGCTCGTACGGGGCGAACGGGGACTGCTCGAGCTCGCTCGCGCCGTGATAGAGGCCGAGGATGTCACCGCCGAGCTCCGCGCTCACCTCGGCGGACGGGCGATCCTCCACGAGCACGGCGACGTTGCGCAGGCGCTCGGCAAAGACCGGCGGCAGGTCGTCCAGCGCCCTTTGGACGAGGCGCTCAAACGCGGCCCGGCGCAGCGGGGATCCCTCGTTGGCCGGCGCGGCGTCCGGCCGCCCGGCTATGCATCGCCCAGGTGGCGCCGGATCAACGACTCGACCTGCGGCACGATCGCGTCCCAATCGGCGTCGTCCGCGCGCGTGATCGTGATGAAGTCGTTGAGAAAGAAGACCTGCCGGATGCCGGCGATGCCCAGCAGGTCCCGCGCCAGCGGCGCATCCGCCGTATGGGCGTCGGTGAACGTCCGGCTCCGCCCCGCCGTCATCTGACGGTTCACGACGAACTTGAGCGCATTGACGTTCGGCGTGGGCTGCACGGTCACGGTCAACGCTGCGGTCACACGATTTCCTCCCCGCTTGCTACTTGTTGGCGCTGCCGCTTTCGGGAACCGGAGCCTGCGGGACTCCGGCCGGCGTTTGATTGGGACCCGCGCTGACGACCACGTCCACGCCGCCGTTGGCCGGGAGGTGCGCCCCGGCCCGTTGCGCCTGGCTCATGACGTAGCCGGCCGCCACCTGATTGTCGTACGCGTACGTCACCGCGCCGAGCCGGAGCCCGGCGCCCTCGAGCACGCGGGCCGCGCCCGACACCGGGATCCCGCGCAGATCGGGCACGATCCCGGAACCCTCGCTCACCGTCAGTTGCACGACGACCCCCTTGAGCACCTGCTGCCCGGCCGGCGGATCCTGATCGACGATCGCACCCACCGGGAGGTGGAGATCCTGGCGCTGTCCCGTCACGATGACGCCGAGCTGCAAGGCCACGGCTTCCCGGGCGGCCTGCTGCATGGTGAGCCCCGTCAGTACCGGGACGGTCGTGTGGGCCGCAAGCCACGCGCCGCGGTACCCGGCGGCGAGCGCCACGCTGGCCGCCACCGCGGCCACGATGCCGGCGGCCCACATCGACGCCGCCGCCACCCGCCCGCGGTGGCCCCGGCGCCCGTCCGTGGCAGCGGGACGCGCCGGTGTCTCGCCGGCGGCGTCCGGGGGAGCGACGAGGCCCTGCGTCTGTGCGTGCTGGGTGTCCGGCTCGCGCGAGAGCACCACGGTGTCGAGTGGCTCCTGTTGACCGGCTCCCTCCGGGAGCGCGCCGAGCGCTCCCCGCAGCGCCTCGGCGGCGGCCCCGGCCGAGGGGTAGCGGCCGGCCGGGGTCTTCGCCAGGAGCCGGGCCACGATCTCGAGGGTGGGCTGTGACAGGTCGGGTCGAATCGCGGCCAGGTTCGGCACGGGATCGTGGACGTGGCGAAGCGCGATCGCGACCGGCACCTCGCCGTCGAACGGCACCCGGCCGGCGAGCGCCTCGTACAACACAACGCCGAGCGCGTACTGGTCCGCGGCCGTCCCCGCCGCCTCTCCGCGCACCTGCTCCGGCGCGATGTAATGCGTCGACCCAAACACGCTTCCGGTCCGCGTCAGCCGCGTCGCGTCGGCGGCTCTGGCGATGCCGAAGTCGGCGACCTTCGCGTGCCCATCCACGGTGAGCAGGACGTTCTGGGGCTTCACGTCGCGGTGGACGATGCCGCGCTCGTGCGCGTACGCGAGCGCTTCCGCGATCTCGAGCGCGATGCGAAGGGCGGGTCGCTCCCCTAGCGGCCCGCGGTCCGCGAGCAGCTGGCGCAGGGTGCCGCCCGCCACGTACTCCATCGCGATGAACTGGCGGGCGCCGGTCGCTCCGCACGCGTGGACCCGGACGATCCGCTCGTGGTCGAGCCGCATCACCGCCTCGGCCTCGCGGCGGAACCGCGCGCGCAGCTCCTCGTCATGCGCGAGCGCGTCCGCCAGGACCTTGACGGCGCAGGGGGTGCCGCGGACTCGATCCCAGGCGTGATAGACGGCGCCCATGCCGCCGCGCCCCGCAAGCGCGCCGAGGACAAATCGGCCGCCCAGCACCGGTCCGCCGGGAGCCGGGTCCGGCGCCACCCCGGGCGACAGGGAATCTGAAGCTGCGTTCGTGGGACTCGGGGGCCGGGCCGCCATGGGGATGGACGTGCTCAGTGCAGCCGTTGCGTCGCCGTCAAACCGGGGAGTTCCGTCGCCCACGACGCCCGCCGCGCGAACGTGATGATGGCCGGCAGGTAACCGCGGATCAGCGCGATCACGCGCTCCGGCGCGATGAGGCCGCCGCCCGTGAGCAGCGTCCACCGCGTTTCCACCATCGCCGCGAGGTGGAGCGCGAGCTCCATGGGGATGATGCCGGCGTCGGCGAGCGGCAGAAATACCTCCCACCGGCGCGGAGGGCGCGCGATGCCGAGCGTCGTCAGCAGCGCTTTGGCGATGCCCGTCGCGGCGCCGCTGGCGTTGCTGAAGACGCCGATGATCTGCCCCACCCGTTCGGCGTCCTGCGCCACCGCCTCGACGTCGCGCGTGAACATCTCGAGGATGGGCACCGACGTGAGCACGCGCGCGAGCCGCCAGCCCGCCCGCACAGGATCGAGCGGCCGGGCCGGCTGCGAGGCCGCACGGACGGCGTCGTCGGTGGACGGGAGCCCAAAGGCCCGCGCCTTGAGAATCGTCTCGTGCGCCTCCTCCAAGAGGCGCGGGCGCTCCTGCGCGAGGCGCTCGCTCGTCTGCCGGACAAAGCCTTCGCGCGCCGCGGGGTCGTTGTCCGCCAGCAGCGAGCCCCACGTCAGCACCTCGTACACCACGGGCAGCAGGTGCACGTTGAGCGAAAACGGCATGAGGATCCCGGGGTGATCACCGAGGGGATGGCTGCTCCCGAGTCCTTCCAGATATTCCGTGATGGCGTCGTTGCCGAGCCCTTCACGAAAGAGGATCCCGATCTCGATATCGGAGTCGGGCCAGGTACGGGTCACGGCCGGCTGCCCGTAGAGGTAGGCCGCCGCGATCTCTTCTTCGCCGCATAGGAAACCCGTGAGGTGGTCGAACGCGGTCACGACGACGGACTCCTTGCCGCTCGAACTGGCCACGCTCATTGTAACACAGTGCGGCGGCGCCCCGGCCCGGCGGGCGGTCGGGGACGGCGGACCACGGTCCGGCCGGGAGCGCGCGCCGGCGACTACGCGCGGCCGCCGGGTGTGTTTGGCGAGAGCGTCACGCCCACGTCCGCCGTGGGAGCCGCGCGCGGCGTCACCTTCCAGAACTCCGGCAGCCACCGGTCCCACGATGCGAGGATCTCCGCCCCGCGCTCGCTTCCGGTTGCACGCCGGTGCGCCGCGATCAGCTCGCGCAGCGCGCGCGCATCGTCTCCCGCGACGCGCGCGAGGCCGACGTGGCCCGGATTGTACCGGCGCCGCAGGGCGTGGCCCTCGTCCAGCACGTACGCGCATCCGCCCGTCATGCCGGCGCCGAAGTTGCGTCCGGTCTCGCCCAGCACGACGACGACCCCGCCGGTCATGTATTCACAGGCGTGATCGCCGACGCCCTCGACCACCGCGACGGCCCCGCTGTTGCGCACCGCGAAGCGCTCGCCGGCCCGCCCGGCGGCGAAGAGCCGGCCTCCCGTCGCCCCGTAGAGCACGGTGTTGCCCATGATGACGTGCCGGTGGGCCCGCGCGAGCAGCGCGTCGGGCGGCCGGATCACGATCTCACCGCCCCCCATGCCTTTCCCGACGTAATCGTTGGCCTCGCCGTAGAGGACCAGCCGCATCCCGGTGACGCACCACGCGCCGAACGACTGCCCGGCGCTGCCGACGAAGCGCAGCGTGATGGTCTCCGCCGGCAGGCCGGCGTCGCCGTGCCGGTGCGCGATGGCCGACGCGATGCGGGCCGCCACGGTCCGGTGCACGTTGCGCACCTCGAAGGTCCGATCGACGCGCCGGCCCGCGGCGAGGTCGTCGCCGATCTGAATGAGCACGGCGTCGTCGTACGGCTCGCCGGGCCGATCGTTTCGTTCCTGTTGATGGCGCCGGGCCCGGGTGCCGGATGGATCCGGATCGGCAAGCAGCGCATCCAGGGCCAGCCGGCGGGCGCGGGGCGCCGGGACCTCGCGGCGGCGCAGCAGGTCCGGGCGGCCCACGATCTCATCGATGCCGCGGACGCCGAGTGAGGCGAGGATCCGGCGGACATCCTCGGCGACGGCCAAGAAGAAGTTGACGACGCGCTCCGGCGTCCCCGGAAACTTCGCCCGGAGGTCGGCGCGTTGCGTGGCGATCCCCACCGGGCACGTGTTGAGATGGCATTGCCGGGCCATGACGCAGCCGAGCGCCACGACCGCGGCGCTGGCGAAGCCGAACTCCTCCGCGCCCAGCAGCGCGGCGATGACCACGTCGCGCGCGGCCTTTAACCCGCCGTCCACGCGAAGCTTGACCCGGCCGCGGAGGTTGTTGCGCACGAGCGTCTGCTGCGCCTCGGCGAGCCCGAGTTCCCACGGCACGCCCGCGTTCTTGATCGAGTCGAGCGGCGACGCGCCGGTCCCGCCGTCGGCGCCGGCGATGTGCACCGTGTCGGCGTACGCCTTGGCCACGCCCGCCGCGATCGTGCCCACGCCGGCCTCGCTCACCAGCTTGACGGACACCCGGGCGCGCGGGTTCCCCTGCTTGAGATCGTAGATGAGCTGCGCCAGGTCTTCGATGCTGTAGATGTCGTGGTGCGGCGGCGGCGAGATCAGGGCGATCCCCGGCTGGGTGTGGCGGATCCGCGCGATCTCCTCGGAGACCTTCGCGCCCGGGATCTGCCCGCCTTCGCCGGGCTTGCTGCCCTGCGCCATCTTGATCTCCAGTTCCTGCGCCGCGGCGAGATACGCGGGGGTGACGCCGAACCGCCCCGACGCCACCTGCTTGACCGCCGAGTTCGGCCAGTCGCCGTTCGGGCGCCGCGCGAACCGGTCGGGATCCTCCCCGCCCTCGCCGCTGCTGCTCTTTGCGCCGAGCCGGTTCATCGCGATCGCCAGCGTCTCGTGCGCCTCCTTGCTCAGCGATCCGTGGGACATCGACGAGACGACAAACCGGCGGGCGATCGCCGCGGCGGGCTCCACGTCCTCCACCGGGATGGGGACGCCGCCCCGAAATTCCAGGAGGTCGCGGAGCGCGGTCGGCGGCCGGTGCATGACCTCCCACGCGTATGCCAGGTACGCCTCGTCGCCGCCGTCGAGCGCGAGCCGGTGGAGCGTGCGGAGGACGTTGGGGTGGAACGCGTGGTACTCGCCGTCCTTGCGGAACCGAAACAGCCCGGGGTCGTCCAAGGCCGGCTCCTCGCCGCCGTAGGCCCGCCGGTGGCGGGCGAGCACGTCGTCGGCGATCTCGCCGAGCCCGATGCCGCCAAGCCGCGAGGGCGTGCCCGCGAACGCGCACTCGACGAGCGCCCGGTCGAGCCCCACGGCCTCGAAGGCCTGCGCGCCGTGGTAGCTCGACACCGTGGAGATCCCCATCTTCGACATGATCTTGAGGAGACCGGCCTCGATGGCCGCGCGATGCCGGGCGAGGTAGACCGCGGGATCCGCGCCGGCCCGGCGTGCCTCCCGGGCGATCATCTCGTGCGCGAGATACGGGCACACCGCGCTCGCCCCGTACCCGATGAGCGCCGCCACGTGGTGGACGTCCCGCGCCTCCCCGGTCTCGGCCATCAGGCTCACGCGCATCCGTACGCCGCGACGAATCAGCGCGTGGTGCACGGCGCCCACGGCGAGGAGCATCGGGATCGGCGCGTACGCCCGATCGGTGCCGCGGTCGGAGAGCACGAGGAGCGTCGCCCCGTCCTCGGCCTCGCGCGCGGCCGCGCCGCAGAGCCGCTCGAGCGCGCGCTCCAGACCGCCGGGGCCGCCCGCCGCCGCGAACAGCGCCGGCAGCGTGCGCACGCGGAGCGTTTCCTCCGGAAGTGCTGAGAGCGCGCTCAGCTCGGCCGCGGTCAGCAACGGGGAGGCGATCTCCACGAGGCGCGCGTGGTCCGGCGTTTCCTCAAGCCAGTCGCCGCGGCGGCCGAGCAGGGTCACGAGCGACATCACCAGCCGCTCGCGCAGCGGATCGATCGGCGGGTTGGTCACCTGGGCGAACCGCTGCTTGAAGTACGCGTACAGCAGCCGGGGCCGCGGCGACAGCACGGCGAGCGGCGTGTCGTCGCCCATCGAGCCCACGGGATCCTTGGCCTCGAGGAACATCGGCGCGTGGATCCGCCGGAGCTCCTCCTCGGTGTAGCCAAACGCCGCGAGCCGCCGGGCCAGCCCGGCATCGTCAGGGACGGGCGGCGTGTCGTCCGCGGCCATGCGCGTCCTCGCCGCGGCGACCCAGGGCGCGTAGGGTCGCCGCTCCGCCGCCTCTCGCTTGATCACCTCGTCCGTGAGGATCCGGCCTGCCGCCGTGTCCACGGCGATCATCCGGCCCGGGCCGAGCCGCCCCTTCTCCGCGATGCGTCCCGGGTCGAGCTCGATCACGCCCGCCTCGCTCGCCACGACCACCAGGCCGTCGTGTGTGATCACGTACCGCGCGGGGCGGAGGCCGTTCCGGTCGAGCGCGGCCGCGGCCACGCGGCCGTCCGAGAACGCGAGCGCCGCCGGGCCGTCCCACGGCTCGCACAACCCGGCATGATACTCGTACCAGGCACGGACGCCCGGGTCCATCTCCGGCGCCGCCTCGAAGGCCTCCGGCACCAGCATCATCATCGCGTGGACCAGGTCGCGCCCGGACCGCACCAGGAGTTCCAGCACGTTGTCCAGCATCGCGCTGTCGCTGCCCTCCGGCTGGATCACCGGCACCACATCCCGGATCCGCGCTCGCCAGCGCGGCGCGCACAGGTCGGCCTCCCGCGCGCGGGTCCAGTTGACGTTGCCCCCCAACGTGTTGATCTCGCCGTTGTGGGCGAGCAGCCGAAACGGCTGCGCGAGCGGCCAGCTGGGAAACGTGTTCGTGCTGTACCGCTGGTGAAAGACCGCGAGCGCCGTCTCGAACGATGGGTCGCGGAGGTCGGCATAGAAGCGCCGGAGCTGGGGAGCGACGCACAGGCCCTTGTAGACCACCGTGCGATGCGAGCACGACGGCAGGCAGCCCGCGATCGATTCCTCCCCGAGCCGCCGCTCCACGCCCTTGCGAACGAGGAACAGCGCGCGCTCGAAGTCGTCGCCGGCGCGCGCGCCGGAGCGGCCGATCAGGGCCTGCGCGATGTCGGGCCGGGTCCGCTCGGCCTCCGCGCCGAGCGCGCCGGATGCGACCGGGACCGGACGCCATCCAAAGAACACGAGCCCTTCCCGCGCGACGGCGTCCTCGACCAGGGCGCGCATCCGCGCCCTCGCGCCGTCTTCGCGGGGCAAGAACGCCATGGCGACGCCGAGATCGCTGTGCCGGGAGACCCGCACGCCGCGCCGAGCCAGCTCGGGCAGCAGTAGGCGGTACGGCAGCTGGGTGAGCACCCCCGCGCCGTCCCCGGTCTTGCCATCGGCCGACACCGCGCCGCGATGCGCGAGGTTGGCGAGCGCCTCCAGCGCCATCGACAGCGGCGCGTGGCTGCGTCCGCCGGTCGTCGCCACAAAGCCGACGCCGCAGGAGTCGTGCTCGAACCTCGGGTCATATAGGCCGGACATCGCGGTCCACCCCCCACGCACGCCGCCCGCTGCGAGGCGGGCGGCCGTTGGCACGCCGGTTGGAGGCTCCCCGGGGCGAACATAGAAAAACCCGGGGGAGCGATCCTGTTCAGAGGAACCTCTCCCTCGGGCTTTTGTCCCGACGGTGTAGCGCCCGCTGGCGCCTGCGCCGCTCGGTCCGGGCCGGCCCTACGGGCCGCGGAACCCTAGGCACACTCCCTCGGTTTTAATGTCGATTACCAAAGATCCCGTAGGTTGTCAAGCGAAACCGCGTCATTGTTCGGATTTTGGGGAGCAGGTCACGGCCGGCGCTGATACGCCACCCGCCCGCCCACGAGCGTCAGCGCGACGCTTCCGTCGCGGCCGAGGACCGCCAGATCGGCGTCGTAGTCTTCGGCGATCTGGCCCTTGCGCGCGAGCCGCAGCAGCCGCGCCGGCACGGCCGTCGCGGAGTGAATCGCCTCGCGCAGGCCGATCTCAGCGGCCGCCGCGAAGGTGCGCACCGCGCGGTCCATCTGCAGCACGCTGCCGGCAATCGTGCCGTCGGGCAGGCGCGGTACGCCGTCCCGCACTTCGATGCCCCGCCCGCCGAGCGAAAAGCTGCCCCGTTCCATGCCGGCGGCGGAGATGGCGTCCGTGACGAGCGCGATACGGCCGGGGCCGGCCACGCGGGCGATCAGTCCCAGGATGGCGGGATGCACGTGGATGCCGTCCGCGATCACGCTCGCCACGAGGCCGCGCGTGAGCAGGGCGCCGCCCGCGGCCCCGGGCTCCCGGTGGTGGAGGCCGCGCATCGCGTTGAACACGTGTGTCACGAGCCTGGCGCCCCACTGCGCCGCGGCCCGAATCTCGTCGTAGCCGGCGTCCGTGTGCCCGAGCGCCACGACGACCTCCCGCTCGGCGAGCGCGCGCACCAGAGCCTCCGCGCCCTCGAGTTCCGGCGCGAGCGTCACCACGCGCACGGCGCCGGAGAGCCGGCGCAGGGTCTCGACCGCTTCCGGCACCGACGGCGGGCGGAGGTCCTGGGCGCGATGCGCGCCGCGGCGGAGCGGGTTCAGGTACGGCCCCTCGAGATGCACCCCGAGAATCGCGGGCAGGGCGGTCTCGCGGGCCATGGCGCCGGCCGCGACCTCGCCGGCGCGGCGCATGTCCTCGAGCGGCGCGCTCGTGATCGTCGGCAGGTACGCCGTGACCCCCGTGCCCGCCAGGTACCGTCCCAGCACGTCGTAATCCGCGGGCACGCACCGGCCGCAATCCACGCCCGCGCCGCCGTTCACCTGCAGGTCGATCATCCCGGGAATCACGGTGCCGTCGGGGAACCGCAGCAGCGGCGCTCCATCCGGCGCCGGAGGCTCCCCGCCGCGCACGCGCACGATCCGTCCGCCGTCGATCTGCACGAACCCCGGGCTGAGATTCCGTTCGCGGGCGATGATGGTGCCGGCGGCGACGATCATGACGCGATCTGCTTCAGGCCGGCCGCGCGCGCCTCCTGCGGCGGCAGGCGCCGTTCGGCCCGCCGGAGAAAGGTGTCGCGTGATCATCCGGCCGCTGCGCGACGCCGACATCGAGCCGTGCATCGCGATCATGCTGGATCTCCCGCTCTGGCGGGCGTACGGGGCGACCCGCGATGACGCCCGGGCGCTCTTCGCCGGGGCGCTCTGCGGCGCCGCGTCCGCGCACGTCGCGGAGGCAGAGGGTCGCCTCGTGGGATTCATCGTGTACCACCTGCGCGGCACGTTCGATCATAGCGGCTACGTCCGGGCCATCGGCGTCGCGGCCGACGTCCAGGGCCGGGGCGTGGGGGCGCGGCTGATGGACGCCGCGGAGCATGACATCCTGGCCCACGGCCCGAACGTGTTCTTGCTCACGTGGACCCGCAACGACGCCGCCGCGCGGTTCTACGAGCGGCGGGGATACGAGCGGATCGGCGAGATCCCGAACTACGTGCGCCGGGGGATCACGGAACGGCTCTACCGGAAGACGACGGGGCCCATCCGGCCGGACGCACCGGCGCACCACGGCACGGGGTGACGGCGCGCGGCGGGGCGGCCGATCGGGCCGGGGCCCGCTCCGGGATGCGCCGGCGCCTGGTACGCTGAGGTACGCGATGGCCGACCCGGCATCCGGCTCGCGCCGGGCCCGGGGACGCAACGACGGGGGTGAGCGATGCGCGCAACGCGGTTCTTGATCGTGGTGTTGACGCTCGTGCTGGCGCTGCCGCTGGCGGCTCGGACGTATGCCGCGCCGGCCAAGGTGACGCTGACGCTCGGCGTGGATCAGGAGGTCGTCGGCCTCGATCCGAACAAGGTCACGGCGTTCTCCTCGTTCCGCCGGATCGATCTGCTCTACAACAAGCTCGTGACGTACGATCCCGGGCTGCACGTCGTCGGCGATCTGGCGAGCTCGTGGGACACGCCGGACAACCGGACGTACGTCTTCCACCTTCACCCGGGCGTCCGCTTTCACGACGGCACCCCGTTGACCGCGGACGACGTGGTGTTCACGATCCAGCGGATCCTGGACCCCAAGACCGCATCGCCGGCGCGGTCGTATCTTGACGCGGTGGACACGGTCACCGCCGTCGATCCGTTGACGGTGCGCATCCACCTCAAGTACCCGCTCGCCAGCACCCTCGCCGGCCTCGCCTCCGGCAACAGCGCGATCGTGGAACGGGCGGCCGTGCTCAAGAACGGCGATCTCCAAAAGACCGAGGCGGGAACCGGGCCGTTCATGCTGGCGGAGTGGGTGCCGGACAACTACATGCGCCTGGTGCGGAACCCGAACTACTTCAAGCGCGGCAATCCCAAGGTCGATGAGGTCGTGATCCGGATCGTGCCCGAAGAGGCATCCCTGCTGGCCGGCCTGCGCAGCCGGAGCCTGGACATGGCCACGATCTCGGACGGCAGCGTGATCAAGCAGGCCCAGGGCGACAAGTCGCTCCAGGTGCTGCAGGCCCCGAGTCTCAACCTGCGCATCTTCTCGTTCAATACGACCCACCCCCCGTTCACCAACGCCAAGGTGCGCGACGCGATCGCCTATGCGATCGACCGCCAGGCGATTGTGGCCGCGGCGGAGTTCGGGTTCGGCCAGGTCAGCGGTCCCATCCCGGCGCCCGACAAACTGTACGCGCTTCCCGTCTCCACGTTCCCCGAGTACCACACGAACCCGGCGAAGGCCAAGCAGATGCTCCAGGAGGCCGGCGCGGCCGGCGCCGCGTTCAACATCGTCGCCTCGCCGACGTACGAGGGCGGGCTCGCCGTGGCGCAGATCATCCAGGCGCAACTCCGGGCCGTGGGATTGAACCCGACGATCGACAACGTGGAATGGGGCACGTACATCAACCGCTGGGTGAAGCGCGATTTCGACACGATGGTCGAACTGCGGGGCGGCGATCCAGACCCCGACCGCTTCCTGTACCGCACGTTCTACAGCACGGGCGCCGTCAACAACTTCCTCTTCAAGGACCCCGCGGTGGACAAGCTGCTCGACCGCGGCCGCGTTCACGTCGCCGTGGCCGAGCGCAAGCCCATCTACGATGACGTCCAGCGGGCCCTGGTCACGGACGCCCCGGCGGTGTTTTTGTACACGCCGTACACGACACAGGTGCTGCAGAGTTACGTCAAGGGCTTCCGCGTCATCCCGACGGGATCCCTGGAGCTCCTGCAGGATACCTCGATCCAGCGCTGACCTGCGCTGCCGGCGGGCGCGCCGTATGGCCGCGCCCGCCGGCGCGTCTCCCCCGCAGCCAATCGTGACGCCCCCGCACCTCGGCAACCGGCGGCCGGGTGGCCGCGCGCGACCGGAGCGCGCCGGGTGACCGGCTATCTCGCCGGCCGGCTCCTCGGGCTGCTGCCGGTGCTGTGGGGAGTATCGATCGTCGTCTTTCTGCTCGTCCGGCTGCTGCCGGGCGACGCGGTGCAAATGTTTCTCGGCACCCAGGTGGCCATGACGCCGGCCCAGATGGCCGAGCTCCGGCGCCTCTTCGGCATCGACAAGCCCCTGCCGCTGCAATACGTGGATTGGATCGGCCGCGTCCTGCAGGGCGACTTCGGCGTCTCGTTGCGCACGAGCCGCCCGGTGCTGCCCGACATCCTGGCACGCCTTCCGATCAGCATCGAGATCACCGTGCTGGCCCTCGTCATCGCGCTCGGGCTCGGGATCCCCATCGGCATCGTCGCGGCCCTACGCCGCGGGACGGCGGCGGACACGCTGGTCACCGTGGGCGGTCTCCTCGGGCTCAGCATCCCGAATTTCTGGCTGGCCGCGATGCTCCTGCTCCTCCTGGCCAACTCTCCGATCGCGTCCATCGGCACGTACGTCGGGCTGGCGGCCAACCCCCTCGCGAACCTCACGATCATGGCGCTGCCGGCGATCTCGCTCGGCGTGTCGCTCGCCGCGGTCTTCATGCGGTTCGTCCGGTCCTCGCTCCTCGAGGTCCTGGGGGAAGACTACGTGCGGACCGCGCGGGCCAAAGGTCTGCTCGCCCGGATCGTCGTCAACCGTCACGCGCTGCGCAACGCGCTGATCCCGGTGATCACCGTCATCGGCTACCAGGCGGGCTACCTGCTCGGCGGCACCGTCGTCATCGAGGAGGTGTTCGCGTTGCCCGGCATGGGCCGCCTGGCGCTGAACGCCATCGGCCAGCGAGACTACCCCGTCGTCCAAGGCGTCGTCCTGCTGATCGCGGGCCTCTTCGTGCTGACCAACCTGGCCGTGGACGTGCTCTATGCGCTCGCGGATCCACGCGTGCGCTACCGATGAGCACCGCCCCCGCGCCGAAGCCGGCGCTCGCCGCGGCGCGACGGGGACGCGCGACCGGCGGCGCCGCGACCCGCCGCCGTCCGTCGCGCGTCCGGGCCCTGGCCCGCACCCCGACCGCCGTGGCGGGCTCGCTCATCGTCGCCGCGTACCTCGTGGCGGCGGCCGGCGCGCCGCTGTTCGCTCCGGCCGATCCGGCCGCCATGGCCCCGACCGCGCTGCTGGCCCGGCCCGGCGCGGGGCATCCGTTCGGCACGGACCAGTTCGGCCGCGACATCCTGAGCCGGCTCCTCTACGGTTCCCGCGTCTCGCTCGGCGTCTCGTTCGCGTCCGTGGCGCTCGCCCTCGGCGCGGGCGGGACCATCGGCGTCGTGAGCGGATACTACGGCGGCGCGCTCGACAGCGTGTTGATGCGGAGCATGGACGTCGTCTTCGCCTTTCCGGCGGTCCTGCTCGCCATCGCCATCATGGCCGTCGCGGGGACGACGCCGCCCGTGCTCGTCGCCGCGATCGGCATCGTGTACACGCCGCAGTTCGCGAGGGTGACGCGAGGCAGCGTGCTCCAGGCGCGCGGCATCGAGTACGTGGAGGCGGCGCGGGCGCAAGGCG
Organism: Bacillota bacterium; assembly: GCA_021324255.1. Classification (GTDB taxonomy): domain Bacteria; phylum Sysuimicrobiota; class Sysuimicrobiia; order Sysuimicrobiales; family Segetimicrobiaceae; genus JAJPIA01. The sequence goes on along the minus strand of JAJPJL010000126.1, from coordinate 65,711 downwards.
CCGGCGTGCCGCGCATCCTGCTGCACCACATCGTCCCCAACATCCTGGCGCCGATCATCGTGCAGACATCGCTGAGCCTCTCCTTCGCGATCCTGACCGAGTCGGCCCTGAGCTTCCTCGGCCTGGGCACGCAACCGCCGACGCCGTCCTGGGGCAACATGCTCGCCGAGGCGCGGCGGTTCATGACGATGGCGCCGTGGACCGCAGTATTTCCGGGGGCGGCGATCTCCCTCATCGTGCTCGGGTTCAACCTGCTCGGGGACGGGCTGCGGGACGTGTTGGATCCCCGCCTGCGCCTATGATCGAGGGCCCGCGTGGGCGCGACGCACCGGCTCGGCGGGCACCCATGTCGAACGACGGCACGGAGGCCCCATGACATCGTCGCCGCGCGAACCGTTGACCGAGTCGGTCAACGAACGGACACGGGCGCTCGACCTGCTGCCGGTCATCGAGCAGGCCCGGCTCATGAACGACGAAGACCGGCTGGTGCCCGGCGCCGTGGGGGCGACCCTGCCGCAGATCGCCGAGGCGGTGCGCCGCATCGCGCAGGCGCTGCGGCGCGGCGGCCGCCTCATCTACGTCGGCGCGGGCACGAGCGGCCGCCTGGCCGTGCTGGACGCGGCCGAGTGCCCGCCGACGTTCGGCACGCCGCCGGACCTCGTGCAAGCCGTCATCGCCGGCGGGCCGGGCGCGATGCTCCACGCGATCGAAGGCGCGGAGGACGACGCCGCGCAGGGAGCGCGGGAGATGGATGCGCTGGGGGCCGGCCCGTCCGACGCCGTCGTGGGTGTTGCCGCGAGCGGCGAGACGCCGTTTGTCCTGGGGGCGGTGCGGCGCGCCGCAGAGCGCGGCGCGGTCACGATCGGCGTCGCGTGCTCGCCCGCGTCCTCGCTGGAAGCGGCCTGCGCGCTCACGATCGCGCCGCTGGTGGGCCCGGAGATCATCGCCGGCAGCACGCGACTCAAGGCCGGCACGGCGCAGAAGCTCGTGCTGAACATGTTGAGCACGCTGACCATGGTGCAGCTCGGCAAGGTCTACGGCAACCTGATGGTCGACGTGCAGGCCACCAACGACAAGCTGCGCCGCCGGGCGCTGCGCATCGTTTCGGCGGCGACCGGAGCCGGCGCCGCCGCGGCAGCGGACGCCCTCGGGCGCGCCGGCGGCCGGGTGCCGGTCGCCATCGTCATGCTCGCCCGCGGCCTCGACCCCGACGCCGCGGCCCGCGCGCTCCAGGAGGCCGGAAGCGTCCGCGGGGCAGTCGGGCGGGCGGACCCGTGAGCCCCACACGCCGCGGCGGATCCGCGCCGGGGAACCGGGGGCCTGCGGCGGCGAGCCTCGCCGCCGCGGGCTCCGGCGCCCCTTTCGCGACCGGGGCGCGCGCCTTGGAGACGATCCGCGCGAAGCGGACGAAGCACATCATCGGCCTGATTTCGGGGACGAGCGCCGACGGCGTGGCCGCGGCCCTCGTCGAGGTCACCGACGGCGCCGCCGGGCGTGCCGCCGCGACGCGGAGCCGGCGCGACGCGGAGCCGGGGCCGCCGCGCGTACGGCTCGTCGCATACACGACGGTGCCCTATCCCGCGGAGGTACGCCAGCGCGTCCTGGACGTGTGCACGCAGCCGGTGACCACGCAGCGGCTCGCCTCGCTCCATTACCTGCTCGGCGAGTACTTCGCCGCCGCCGCGGCCGCCGCCGCGCGGCGCGCCGGCCGGCGGATGAACAGCGTGGATTTCATCGCCTCCCACGGGCAGACGGTCGCCCACGTGGGCGTTCCGGACGCCGCGGATCCGTGGGGGCGCGCGGCTACGTTGCAGCTGGCCGAGGCCGCCGTCATCGCGGAGCGGACCGGGCGTCCGGTCATCGCCGATTTTCGGGCCGCCGACATCGCGGCCGGGGGACAGGCGGCGCCGCTGGTGCCGTACGCGGACCTCGCGCTCCTGGCGGGCCCGGCTGGGCGGATCGCGCTCAACCTCGGCGGGATCTCGAACCTGACGGTCCTGCCGGCGGGCGCCCGCCGCGCCGACGTGACCGCGTTCGACTGCGGGCCCGCGAACATGGTCATCGACGGGCTGGTGCGGCACTTCACCCGCGGCGCCGAGACCTTCGACCGCGGCGGGAACCGGGCCGCCCGCGGCCGGGTGCACGACGCGTTGCTCCGGGAACTGCTCGACGATCCCTTCGTCACGGCCCCGCCGCCGAAGACGGCCGGGCACGAGCAGTTCGGCCAACCGTTCCTGCGCGCGCTGCTCGCCCGATGGCGCCGCCTCGGCGCGGACGACCTCATCGCGACGGCGACGGCGTTCGCGGCGGACGCCGTGAGCCTCAACATCAGACGGTACGTCCTGCCGCGTCACGCCATCGTCGACCTCGTCGCCGCGGGCGGCGGCGTCCATAACCGGGTGCTGATGCGGCGCCTCGCGCGGGACATCGCGCCGATTCGCCTGCGGCGCATCGACGAGTTCGGCGTGCCGTCCAGCGCCAAGGAAGCCATCGCGTTCGCGCTGCTGGGGCACGCGACCGTGATGGGCATGGCGGGCAACCTGCCCCGAGTCACCGGCGCGCGGCACGCGTCGCTGCTCGGGAAGTGGACGTGGCCGCCGCCCGGGGCGCTCCGGGGCGCGGCGCGGAACCGGGTGTGACCGCTCCCGCGAGCGCGTTCGCCCCCGCGCTCCGCCTGCTGGCAGACGGCGTCGGACGCGCGTACCCCGGCGCCGTGCTCGCCGTGCTCTACCGCGGCGAAGTCGTGCTGCGGCACGCCGAGGGGCTCGCCGCCCGCCGGCCGGCGCCCCGCCCGGCGACCACGGCGACGATCTACGATCTCGCCTCGCTGACCAAAGTGGTGGCCGCCACACCGTTGATCTTGCAGGCGGTGATGCAGCACCGGCTCGGCCTCGACGATCCCGCCGCCTGGCACCTGCCCGAGTTCCCGCATCGCGACGTCACGCTGCGGCACCTGCTCGCTCACACCTCCGGCCTCCCGGCGTGGATCCCGTTCTACCTCGAGGCCGAGGGGTACGACGCGATCATCGCCCGGGCCGCGGCCACGCCGCTCGAGGCGCCGCCCGGCACGCGCGTGGTGTACAGCGACGTCGGATTTATTCTCCTCGGCGAGATTGCGCGCCGGACGCTCGGCCGGCCGATCGACGAGGCGGCCGGTGACGGCGTGTTTGCGCCGCTCGCGATGCGCGACACTCGCTACCGTCCGCCGGCGGCCCTGCGCGCGCGCGTGGCGCCCACCGAGGACGGCACGGGGATCGAGCAGCAGATGACGGCGTCCGAGCGGGAGCGCCCCGCCGCCGAGGCGGCACGCCACCACCACCACCGCTGGCGCACGACGCTCGTCTGGGGCGAGGTCCACGACGGCAACGCTCACGCCATGGGCGGGGTGTCCGGGCACGCGGGGTTGTTTGGGACGGCGGGCGACCTCATCGAGTACGCGAGGATGTGGCTCGCACGAGGTCGCGGTCCGGGCTCGCGGGTGCTGAGCCCGGAACTCGTGAGGGAGGCGACGGCGCCGCAGACCTCCGGCGACGCGGCGCGGGGACTCGGCTGGGCCCTCACGGGGACGCAGGGCTGGTGGGGCGGCGCGTTGTCGGCGCGTGCGTACGGCCACACCGGCTTCACCGGCACCGCGCTCGTCATCGATCCGGAGCACGAGCTGGCGATCGTGCTGCTCGCCAACGCGATCCATCTGGGCCGCGACCGCACGGAGATCCTGGCGCTGCGCCCGCGGATCGCCGAGGCGGTGGCGCGTGCGCTCCTCCCCCGCCCACCGGCCTAGGACGGGGTATCGGGCGCCACGCGTGCTCCTGGAGCAGGTCGCGGTCTCCCGTGTGGTCATCCGGGTGCAGGTGAGGCCGCCGGGCAAAGGACCCGGGGTACGCGCCTGCGAAACGGAGCCGCGCTATGGACTATGTGCTCGGAGTCGACGGCGGAGCATCGAGTACCCTCTGCGCCGTGGCCACGATCGACGGCGCGGTGCTGGGCATCGGTCGCGGCGGTCCCAGTAACCATATCCTCGCACCCGGCGGACGGGCGCGGGCGCGCGAGGCGGTCGCGACGTCACTCGCCGCGGCGCTGCGGGCGGCCCGGCTCGGGGACGTCGAGTTTCGCGCGGCGCAGTTCGGCATGACGGGCATCAATGTCAACACCGACCGCTCACGCGCGTTCGAAGAAGTGGTCCGCGAGGTGCTCCGGGCGCGCACGATCGGCGTGGACAACGACGCCCGGATCGCGCTGGCCGGCGCGCTCGCCGGTGGTCCGGGCGTGGCGGTGATCGCCGGCACGGGCTCCGTGGCCCTGGGCCGCGATGCCCGGGGCATCGACGCCCGCGCCGGCGGCTGGGGATACCTCTTTGGCGACGATGGCAGCGCCTTTGCCCTCGGCCGGGCGGCGGTGCACGCGGCCCTCCGGGCCGTCGACGGCAGCGGGCCCGCGACCGCGCTCACCGCGCGGATCCCGGCCGTGGGGGGCATGAACCTGGAGGCCATCCCCATCGCCTACTACGCCGGGCAGCTGGACCGGCGCCGCATCGCCGGGCTTGCGCCCGCCGTAACCGCGGCGGCGGCGGCGGGGGACCAGGTCGCCCGCGGCATCGTGGAGCACGCGGCCGCGTCGCTGGCGGCGCTGGCCGTGGCCGTGATCCGCCGCCTCCGTTGGCCCGACGGCGCAACCGCGGTCGCGCCCGTCGGCGGGGTGTTCGACGCCGGCGCGATCGTGCTCGAGCCGTTCCGCCTCGCCCTCGCGGCGCAGGTCCCGGGCGCCGCCGTGGTGCCGCCTCGCTACGAGCCCGCGGCCGGCGCGCTGCTCTTGGCGCTGCAGGCCGCGGACGTGACGCCGACCCCGGAGCGCCTCGCCCTGCTCGCCGCCACGTGGGCGCTCCGCAACGCCGAGGAGCGACCGTCGTGACGCCGGGCTGGCGGGACCGGCTGCGCCACAAGCTGATCGTGTCGTGTCAGGCGCTGCCGGGCAGTCCGCTGCGCGACCCCGCGATGATCGCGGCGCTCGCCCGCTGCGCCGTGCTCGGCGGCGCCGCGGGCCTGAGGATCGACGGACCCGCCGATGTCGCGGCGGTCCGGCGGGTCGTCGACGTGCCGGTCATCGGGCTCTACAAGCTGCGCGGTCGGACCGCGTACATCACGCCCACGTTTGCGGAAGCCCGCGCCCTGGCCGACGCCGGCGCCGACCTCATCGCCGTCCAGGCCACGCAAGAGCGCGACGCGGACGAGGCGGCGGATCCGCTCCCCGCGCTGATCGGCCGCATCCACGCCGAGTGTGGCCTCCCGGTCATGGCCGACGTATCGACCCTGGACGAGGGCCGCGCGGCGGCGGCGAACGGCGCCGATCTCGTCGCCACGACGATGGCGGGCTACACGCCGCGCAGCGACGAGACGGCCGGCCCCGATCTCGACCTGGTGCGGGCGCTCGCGCGGGAGGTTGCGGTGCCGGTCGTCGCCGAGGGCCGCATCACGAACCCCGAGGAGGCCGTGGCGGCGCTCCGGGCCGGCGCGTGGGCGGTGGTCGTGGGCCGGGCCATCACCATGCCGGAGGCGATCACGGAGCGGTTCGTCCACGCGATCGCGCGCGCGGCCGGCGAGGCATAGTGCGGGGCACCTCCCTCCTGTGCGGGCTCGACGGGCCCCGAATCGAGTCGTTGGGGGCGGCCGTGTGCGCGTTTGACGCGGGCGCCCTCGCGCCCGCCGGCGCGGATCGCCGTCGTCAGGCCCGGCGGCCGGGGCGCGACACGCACCGCGCCCGACGCTACCGGATCGATATCTCCCAGGGCAGCAGCGTGAGGATCGGCTCGTCGAGGAGCGCCGCGAGGCCGGGCGCCAGGAGACGCTGCACGGAGGCGGCGGGCCGGGAGACGGCGACGGCGTTCGGGACGCGGACGTGGACCACCGGCACGCGGCTCGACGCCGCGACGCCCATCAGTTGCTTGGCGGCGTCCACCGCGTCCGTGAAATCGCCGAGCTGATCCACGAGGCCGTGGCCGTGGGCCTGGCGGCCGGTCCACACGCGGCCTCTGGCGACGGCGCGCACGGCGTCGAGCGCGAGACCCCGTCCGTCGGCGACCCGCGCCACGAATCGCTCGTAGACGCCTTCCATCAGCGCGCGCACACGCCGCCGGTCGGCCGCCGAGAACGGCACGAACGGCGAGAACAGCGCCGCGGCCTCGCCGCGGGCCAGCAGCTCACGGTGGACGCCGGCGCGCTCCGCAAGGCGGCGGACGTTGAACTTGCCCCCGATGACGCCGATCGAGCCGGTCAGCGTGCCCGGCAGGCAGACGATCCGGCGGGCCCCCGCGGCCACGTAGTAGCCGCCGGAGGCGGCGACGTTGCCGAGGAACGCGACGACGGGCTTGGCGCGATTCGCGCGCGCGACCGCCCGCCAGATGAGATCCGACGCCAGCGCGGATCCGCCGGGCGAATCGATGGCGAGCACGATGGCGCCAAACCGGCGATCGCGCTCCGCCGCGCGGATGGCGCGGATGACGGTCGCGTGCCCGGCGGTCTCCGCGGCGCCAAACAGCGGGGGCACCCCGAACGGCCGCGGGCGGCTCTCGCCCATGTGGATCGGGCCGCGGACGGTGATCGCCGCAATCGCCGGGCCCGCCCCGGGCCGGCGGAGCGGCCGCCGCAGGCGGCGGCGGACGATCGCCCACGGGAGGAGCGCGGGAGCGCGGTTGCCTGCCGCCAGGTACGCGGGGAGCTCGTCCTCGTACAGCATCGCGTCGATGAGCCCGGCGTCACGGGCCGCGCCGGCGGGGAGCGGCGCGCCGCACACCGCGCGCCGGAGATCGGCGGGCGCGATCCGCCGGGCCTCCGCGATCGCGGCCATCACGTCGTCGTAGACGGAGTCCAAGACGGCGTTCAGCGCTTCCCGCATCGGCGCCGGCATCGTCCCGCGAACAAACGGCTCCACGGCGGTCTTGTACTCGGCGATCTGCTCGAACTCGCCCGCGACGCCGATCCGCTCGAGCGCGTCGCCGAGAAACGTCGCCTCGAGCGCGAGGCCGACGAGGTTCAAGGTCCCGCTCTCCGGCATGATCACCGTATCCGCGATGCTGGCCGCGTAGTAGACGTGCGTGGAGGCCTCGGGCAGGTACGCGATCACGCGCTTGCCCGCGGCGCGCACGCCCGCCAGCGCGCGGCGGAGGCTCTGCACGGCGCCCAGCCCGGCGCGCAGGTCCGACACGGTCACCACGATGCCGGCCACCGCGGGATCGGCGGCCAGCAGGCGCAGCCGCCCGCGAAGATCCTCCAGGCTCTCGGGCCGCCGCCGCACCCACCATGGACTGCGCGGCCGGTGCTCGGGGTACTCGCCCGAGAGATCGACGACCACGTAGACGGGGCGCCCCCGGGCGCGTGCCACCGAGTTGCCCGCCAGCGCGAGGGCATTGTAGACGAGGTCGATGAGCCAGGCGGCGAACCGCATCCCGTCTCTCCGTTCGCCCGAGCGGACGGCGGTCCTGGGTCGGGTCGCCGGGCCTACCGCTCCACGAACATCGGGTTGGTCCAGGCCGGCGAAGGACGCCGCGCGGGCGATGCTGCGGGGATGGCCTACCGCTCCACGAACAACGGGTTGGTCCAGGCCCGCTCGCCGGCCGGACCGACGACCTGGACGCGCAGATAGCGCTCGGGGCCCCGCAACGCAAACGCGGCCTCTCGCAGCGGCGCGCCGTCGGCGGCGACCCGCCGGCCCCACCGGCGGTCGCACACAAAGCGGATCTCCGCGGCGCCGGGCTCGGCGACGCGGACCGCCACGGTCTCGCCGTCGAAGGCCACGTCCTCGAGGGCGGCCCCGGTCGAGGCATAGAACGCCCCCGACGCGAGCGCCGCGGTCACGGAGGCGCCGGACAGGCCGTCCGCCCGGAGCATCGTCCAGGCCCGGCCCGCGTCGCCCATGCGCCAGTGCGTGTCATCGTTCGCCACGCCGTACAGGGGCTTGCGCGCGCTGAGACAGTCGTCCCAGTGCACGCTCCCGTCGCCCTTGGCGACGTCCACCTCCGTGTTGGTGTTGTAGACCTCCAAGCCGGCGATGCCGTCGAGCGCCACGAGGTCGTCGACGACCAGCCCGCTCCAGTAGGGGTGCGCGACGAACACCACGGCGCCGGCGCGCCGCAGGCGGTCGACCACGGTCTGCGCGGGGAGCCCGTGCCGGGCCGCGACCTCGCGCGGCACGTCGATCATCTCCGCGAGCCCGATGCCGACGAGGTGATAGGGCTCGCCCAGGCGCGACCGCCCGGCGTCGACTTCCGTCCCCGGGACGACGAGCATCCGGCTGCCCGCCGCCAGGGCGGCCTGCGTCAGCTGATTGTGATCCGTGATCGCCAGCACGTCGTAGCCGCGGTCCGCGTACCAGCGCACCGCGTCCTCGACGGACCGCGCCCCGTCGGAGTTGGTCGTGTGACAGTGGAACATGCCGCGGTACCATTGCCCCGGCAGCGTGAACGGATTGAGAGACCGCGCCACGGTTCGACCTCCAGCGCCCGATCGGAGCGGGCGTCATTGTCGCTCACGGGCCCGCGAGCCAGCCGCGCGCACGCTCGACGGCCCGTTTCCACTCCTCGTATCCGCGATCGCGCCCGGGCACCGAGCGGGGCTCGAAGACGCGATCCGCCGCCCAGTGCTCCGCGACGGCCTCGGGGGACGCCCACACGTCCTGCGCGAGGCCCGCGGCGTACGCGGCGCCCAGCGCGGTGGTCTCGCTGACCTTTGGGCGGACCACCGGGACGCCGAGAATGTCGGCCTGCAGCTGCATCAGCGTGTCGTTGCGCGCGGCCCCGCCGTCGGCGCGCAGCGCGGCGAGGCCGCGCCCGGCGTCCTCCACCATCGCCTCGACCACCTCGCGCGTCTGATAGCAGATGGCCTCCAGCGTCGCGCGCACGAGGTGGGCGCGCGTCGCGTAGCGCGTGAGGCCGACGATGACGCCGCGCGCGGTCATGTCCCAATGCGGGGCAAACAAGCCCGAGAACGCGGGCACGAAGTACACCCCGCCCGAATCCGGCACGGAGGCCGCGAGCTCGGCGGTCTCCGCGGCCGCGCGGATCAGGCCCACATTGTCGCGCAGCCACTGCACGGCCGCGCCGGCGACCGCGATCGACCCTTCGAGGGCGAACGCGGCCGCACCGCGGGGCGCGTAGGCGGCCGTCGCGATGAGGCGGCGGCTCGCCACCGGCTCCGCCCCGACGTGCTGCAGGACGAAGCATCCGGTCCCGTAGGTGTTCTTGGCGTCGCCCGCGCGATGGCACGCCTGGCCCAGCAGCGCCGCCTGCTGGTCCCCGAGGTCGGCACAGACCTCGACCCGGCCGCCCACGGCGCCGGCGGCCGGCGTGGCGCCGTAGCGCTCGCTGCTGCCGCGGATCTCGGGAAGCACCGCGGCGGGGATCTGAAACAGCGCCAGGAGGTCCGGGTCCCAGGCGCCGGCGCGCAGGTTCATGAGGTGGGTGCGCGACGCGTTCGTGACGTCGGTCACGTGCACCCCGCCGTCCGCGCCGCCGGTGAGCCGCCAGATCAGCCAGGAATCGACGGTGCCGAAGCAGATCTCGCCGCGCTCCGCGCGCGCCCGCGCCCCCGGCACGTGGTCGAGGATCCAGGCCGCCTTGAGCGCGGAGAAGTACGTGGCCACGGGGAGGCCGGTGCGCGCGCGGACGAACGGCTCGGCCCCCTCCCGGATCAACCGCTCGCACGCGTCCCGCGTGCGGGTGTCCTGCCAGACGATCGCGTGATAGATGGGCGCCCCGGTGCGCCGCTCCCACAGGACCGTGGACTCGCGCTGGTTGGTCACGCCGAGCCCCGCCAGCTCCCCCGCGCCGAGGCCGGCCCGGCCGAGCGCCTCCCGGACGACGCCGCAGGCGACGGCCCACAGCTCTTCCGGATCGTGCTCCACCCACCCCGGCCGCGGCGTGATCTGCGCGTGCTCCGCGTAGGCGGAGGCCACGGGCTGCCCCGCCGCGTCGACCACCATGCAGCGGGTCCCGGTCGTGCCTTGATCGATCGCCGCGACGTAGGGGCCGCGGCGTCCCACTACTTCGCTCCCATCGTCCGGTTGTAGACGGCGATGGCCTGGTTGACGTCGCGCGCGGCGTCCGCGAGGGCCTGCTGCGGCGTCTTGCGGCCGAGCACCGTGGCCTCGATCGCGTCCTCGGACTTCTGCCGGGCCTCGGGGAACACCCCCAGGAGGGCCCCCTGGGTGGCGCGGTTGATGGGGCTACTGCGCAGCTCGCTGATCGCGGTCAGAAACTGCGGAAACTGCGCCAGGGTCTGCTGCGCCGTAGCCTCGTGATACGCGTCCCGGCGAACCGGGAAGTAGCCGGTGCCGACGTACCACGCCGCCTGCTGGGCCGGCTCGCTGATGAACTTCACGAACTCCCACGCCGCCTGCTGCTCGACGGGCGGCCGCCCGCTCAAGATCCAGGCGGACGCGCCGCCGACGATGCTGCCGCCCGTCGCGGCGGCCGGCGGCTTCGGGAAGTAGCCGGTGCCCATCTGGAACCGGCCGCCGGATTGCGTGAGCAGGCTCCGGACGACCGCGGTGGAGTCCATGGTCATGGCGGTTTGGCCCGCGGCAAACGCGCGCTGGCTCGCGGCCGTGGGGCGCCCCGGGTTGGTGGCGACGCCGCTTTTGATCATGCGGGCCCACCATTCCAGGATCCGCGCGCCTGCTTCCTCGTGATCGTACGCCACCGCGGTGGCCGGGGCGTCGCGGCCGTTGCCGTTGTTCGCGTAGAGCGCCCCCTGGCGGGCGAGCAGCTGCTCGAAGAACCAGCCGTAGATCGCGATCGTGATCCCCGACCGCGTGGCGCCGCTGCGCACCAGCTTCGCGGCCGATGCCTCGATCTCGTCGAAGGTCCGCGGCGGCCGGTTGGGATCCAGGCCGGCCTGCTTGAACATGTCCTTGTTGTAGTACAGGATCGCCGTGGACGTGTTGAACGGCATCGAATACAGGCGCCCGCCCACGCGGTAGTAGGCGAGGATGTTCGGCTCGAACTGCGTCAGGTCGAACTTCTCGCGGTCGATGAAGTCCTGGACCGGGACCACGGCCTTGCTGTCGATCATGAACCGCGTGCCGATGTCGTAGACCTGGCTCACGGCGGGGACGGACGACGACCCGAGCGAGGCGCGCAGCTTGTTGATGAGATCGTCGTAGCTGCCCTGGAACTGCGCCGTGACCTGGATGTCCTTGCGCGACGCGTTGAACGTGTTGACGAACGCGCGAATGACGGTATCCCCGAGGTTGCCGCCCATCGCGTGCCAGAACGCGATGCGGACCGGCGTCTGCGCCGAAACGTTCGGCAGCCGCAGCCGCCCCGCCGCGGCCCCGAGCCCCGCCGCCCCCGCGGCCCGCAAGAACCGCCGCCGTGTCACCTTGACCCTCATGCTGTCACCCCCTCCCCACTGAGTACGCGCGCGGACCGGCGCGCTGTTCGCGCCCGCCGCCGGCGCGTCGTTGCCGGCGCCCGGGGCGTGCCCGCGATTCGCGATCGGAGGTGCGCCGGACGCGCGCTATCCTTTGACGGCGCCGGCCGTCAGCCCGCGTACCACATGGCGGTACCCGAAGACGAACAGGACGACCGTCGGCAGGATGATCAGGATCACCCCGGCCATGACCAGACTCCACGACAGGATCTCCTGCGACTGCAGCAGCGCGAGCCCGATCTGGACCGTCCGCATCTCCGTCGAATTGATGACGAGCAGCGGCCACAGGTATTGGTTCCAGGACGAGAGGAACGCGTAGATCGCGAGCGTGGCGAGCGCCGGCCGTGAGAGCGGCACGACGATGGTCCACAGGAACCGCCGGCGGGACGCGCCGTCGATCCGCGCCGCGTCCGCGAGCTCGCGCGGGATCGTCAGGAAGAACTGCCGGAGCAGGAACGTCCCAAACGCGGTCGCCAGGTACGGCGCGATCAACCCGGGGTACGTGTCCAGCCATCCGAATGAGCGCACCGTGAGGTAGTTGGGGATGAGCGTCACCTCGCCCGGGATCATCAGCGTGGAGAGGAACAGGAAAAACAGCCACCGCCGCCCCGGGAACTCCATGAAGCTGAAGGCGAACGCGGCGAGCGACGCCGTGAGGAGCTGGCCCAGCGTGATCGCACCCGATTGGATCAGGGAGTTGAGCAGGAATCGCGCGAGCGGCGCCTGCTGGAGCGCCGCGGTGTAGTTGCCGAGGTCCAACGAATGCGGCCACAACGTCGGCGGGTACTGGTTGACCTCGGCGCCGCCCTTGAGGCTCGTCGACAGCGCAAACAAGAGCGGGAAGAGCACGATGAGCGCCACGGCCACCATCAGGGCGCCGAGCCCGACGCGCGGAGCGGCGCGGCGGACCGCCCGGGCACGCGCGGGCCGCCGGCCGGCAGCGGCCGCCGCGACCTCGGACGCGCGCGTCGCGGACGCCGGCGTCACCCGTAGCTCACCCACCGCTCGAACACCCCGAACTGCAGCGTCGTGAACGCGAGCACGAGCACGAACAGCACCATCGCCTGCGCGGCGGCCAGGCCGAAGCGGAAGTTGAAGAAGGCGTTGCGGTAGATCGAGTACACGATGGCGTTGGTGGCGCCGACCGGGCCGCCCTGCGTGAGGATGTGGATCTGGCCGAACGACTGCAGCACGCCCAACGTGGCGACGACCCCGACGAAGAACAGCGCCGGCGAGATCGCGGGGACCACCACGTGCCGGAACACCGCCCACTGGCCGCTGCCGTCGATGCGCGCGGCCTCCACCAGCTCGTCGGGGACGCCCTGGAGCGCGGCGAGGAGCACCACGACGTCGAACCCCAGGCTCTGCCACACCGTCGTGGCCGCCACCGCCGGCAGGGCCCAATGCGGGTCCGTGAGCCATCCAATGCGCGGCCCGTGCACGAGCGACAGCAGGTAGTTCAGGATGCCGACGTTCGGGTCGAACATCCACTCCCAGATGAGGGCCGCGGCGGCGATGCTGACCGCGATCGTAAACGAGTACGCGGTGCGAAACGCGGCGATGCCGCGCATGCGGCGGTTGGCCAGCAGCGCGAGCGGCAGGCCCAACACGAGCCCCGCGGGGACGGTGTACACGGCAAAGAGGACCGTGACGCGGAGGCTGCCGAGGAACTCCCCGGAGCGGAGCAATTCCGCGTAGTTCCCGGCGCCGGCGAACCGGCTCAGCCCGCCGAACGGGGTCGTGTCGTACAGGCTGAGCTGCACGTTCCGGGCGAGCGGGTAGAACACGAACACCGCAAACACCAGGAGCGACGGCACGAGGTACGCGAGCGCCTGCACGAGCGCGCGCGCGGGCGCGAAGCGGGTCCGGGTTCGCCCCGTCACGCCGGCAGCAGCCGCCGAAGCAGGCGGGTATCGTTCGACGTCAGCCCGTCCACGCCCGCCGCGAGGCACGCGTGCGCGTCCGCCTCGTCGTCGACGGTCCACACCAGGACGCGCAGCCCCGCGCCGTGCGCCGCGGCGATCACGTCCGCGGTCGCGAACGCCCAGTGGAGGCACAGCGCATCCGCGCCCGCCGCGCGCGCCGCGGCGACACCGTCCACGAGCCGGGCGGCGTAGATGATGCCGCACGGGCTTCGCGGAGCCAGCTCGCGCATGGTCCGCACGCTCACGTGGTCGAAGGACATCAGGAGCACGTCCTCCTCCATCCCGCGCCGGCGCACCGCATCGACGACCCGGCGCTCGATCCCCTCGTAGAAGGTGGGCGCGTTTTTGATCTCGATCTGCAGCAGGGCGCGCCCGCGCACCAGATCGAGGACCTCGTCGAGCGTCGGGATCGGCGTGCCCGCAAACCCGGCGCCGAACCAGCCGCCCGCGTCCAGCCGCCGCAGCGCGTCGAACGCAAACGACGCGACGCGCCCCCGGCCGTTCGTCGTGCGATCGACGGTCTGGTCGTGGATCACGACCACGCGCCCGTCCTCGGTTTGCTGGACGTCGCATTCGACCGCCGGCACGCCGTCCGCGAGCGCGAGTCGAAACGCCGCAAGCGTGTTCTCGGGCGCGTATCGCGCTCCGCCCCGGTGGGCGATCGCCAGCGCGCCGTGGTCTCGCCACCACCGGCGTCCGCGAGCGTCGTCGAGTGCCACCCGCCCCTCCGGCACACCGGGTCCTCGCCCGCCGGCGCACCGCCCGTCATGTTCGCTGCGCGCGCGGGGGGACACCTGCGTTCCTCCGTGATCGCCGCATCGAGGGACGGGCAACGGACGCGTTAGGCGCCGGACAGGTTCTCGATCGGCACCGGCGCCACGGGATCGGCGAGCGCGAATCCGAAGATCCGCGCGTAGAAGTACAACTCCGCCTCCAGCGTCCGCTTGATGTTTTCCGCTCTCCGGAACCCGTGCTGCTCCCCCGGGTACGCGAGGTAGGCCACGGGCAGCCCTTTCGCCCGGGCCGCTTCGAACATCATCTCGGCCTGGTTCGGCGGCACGATCTTGTCCTCGAGCCCCTGGAAGAGGATCAGCGGCCGCGCCAGGCGGTCGAGGAAGTGGATGGGCGAGCGCGCCCGGTACAGATCCCGCCGGGCCGGATACGGCCCGATCAGGTGCTGATCGTAGCGCGACTCGAACTTGTGCGTGTCCCGGCGAAACACCTCGAGGTCGGCGATCCCGAAGTGGCTGGCCCCGGCATGAAAGACGTCGCGGAACACCAGGGCGCACAGCGTGGTGTACCCGCCCGCGCTCCCGCCGCGAATAACGAGCCGGCCGCCGTCGGCGCGCTCCTGCCGCACCACGTGGGCCGCGGCGTTCGCGCAGTCGTCGACGTCCACCACGCCCCACTGGCCGTACAGCCGCTCGCGGTACTCCCGGCCGTAGCCGGTGCTGCCGCCGTAGTTCACGTCGAGATAGGCGAACCCGCGGCTCGTCCAGTACTGCACCGACAGGTTGAGCACCGGCGACGCCGCGCCCGTCGGACCACCGTGGCTCGTCACGAGCAGCGGCGGCCGCTCGCCGGCCGGGGCCTCGACGTCCCGATTGCGCGGCGCATAGAAATAGGCGTACGCCCTGCGCCCGCCGGTCGTCGGGAACTCGACCGTCTCCGGCCGGGAGAGGTATCCGGGATCCGGCCGGTGCTCCGCCGCGCGGCGCAGCGTCTCCGTCCGCCCCGTGCGCAGATCGAGCCGCGCCACCTCGGGGAACGCGTCGAGGCCGCCGCCGACGAAGACGGCGTGCGGGCCGGAGCACCGGAGGCTCTCGATGGCCGCATACGGCGTGTCGACGGTCTCGAGACGGCGCGTCGCCGGATCCAGCACCCCGAGGCCGCCGGCCGACGGCGCCCGGTAGGCGCAGATCAGCCGCCCGTCGGACATGACGGCGTATCGCGACATGCCAAAGACCCAGTGCGGGCCGCCAAACTCCGCCGCCATCGGGCACAGCGCCTCGTCGCGGCCGTCGTGCCACCGGTAGAGGTTCCACCAACCCGTCCGGTCCGACACGTACACGAGCGCGCCGTCCGCCGTCCACTCCGGCTGCAGGACCGATTCCGTGACACCGCCGGCAACGCGCGCCGCGCGCGCGACCGAGCCGTCGGGCGCCAGATCGCCGACCCACAGCTCCGTCCCGTCCCAGGGCATGTTCGGATGGTTCCACGTCAGCCACGCGAGACGGGACCCGTCGGGACTGAGGCGCGGCGACGAGTAGAAGTCGTTGCCCCCGGCCAGCACCTGGCCCCCGGCATGCGCGTCGCCGTTCCACGGGAGGCCCACGATCGTGTTGACCGCCTCGGCCGACCCGGTCGTGTGATCCTCGCGCACGCACACCAACCGTTCACGCCGGACGTCCACGATCGCGTCGGCGTATCGCATGTCCGCCGCGGGCGTGAGTGGATGGGGCGGCGCGCCCGGCTCCTGCCGGAACAGCCGCTGATCCGCGAAGTTGGAAAAATACACGACACCCCGGTGGACCGTGTACGCGCCGCCGCCGTACTCGTGCACGCGGGTGCGCGCGTTCATGCCGGGGGGCGTGACGTCCGCGGTCCGGCCGCCGGGCCGGTGCCTCACGATGACGTGGCGCCCCGCCTCCGCCGGCCGCGCTTCGATCCAGTACACGTCGTCCCCATCGAGCCGGACTTGATCCAGCCCGATCGTCCCCGACACGATGAAATCCGCCGTGATCGGAGACTTCCACGAGCCGTACGGCGCGGTGCGGAGCGCTGGCAACGGTGCTCACCTCCATGCGAATGGTGGCTCGCCGAGCCGGGTGGCGGCTCATGACGCCGACACCAGTATACGCGAAGCTGTGGGACGCGATCGCGAGTCCGGAGGTCTCCCGTCCGGTGGCACGACCCGGATGGGGCGGGCCGTATTAGAAGCGGTAGTCGATTTCTACGCGGTACGTGTCGTCCTGCGAGGCGCCGTTCAGCTGCCACGAATAGTAGTAGAGGCGCACCGTCGCGTTCCCGCCGACCGCGTGGGCGGCCGCGGCGAGCCAGCCGGAGAACGGCTGGCCGGAGCCGAGGCAGCTCTCGCACACGGCGTTCGCAAACGCCGGGCCGCCAAATCCGACCGCCCCCGGCTGCGGGCCGACGCCGAGCGACGTGCCGGTCTCGTACCCGGCGGACAGCGTCCACCCCGCCAGCGGCGGCAGGTCGATGATCCCGAACGCGTCCCGGAAGCCGCCCGGCCAGATGAAGCCGACGACGGGATCCTCAGCGCCGCCGTACGCCGGATAGAACGCCGAATCGAACGATTGATAGCCGAGCACCACGGCGGGCGTCCGCCCGCCCGCGTGCCCCAGGACCGCCTGCACTTGCCAGCCGAGCCCCGTCGTCTGCGCCGCGGGGTCGTACCACCAGGCGATCTCGCCCTGCAGGCGCAGGTTGGGCGCGAGCGCCGCGTCGATGTCGGCGCCGTACCCGGTCCCGGGAATGTTGGTGATCGGGCTCGTCGTGCCGGCATTGGCGGCCGGCACCCATCCGTTTTGCGCCCCCCACCAGACAAAGGAACATTGGGCGACGCCCTTGCCGGCGCCGAGCAGCGTCAGGTCGGATACGAGCTCCGCGTTGTTCACGCCGCCGCCCGGGTCGCAGGCGTCGGTGAGAAAATTGGCCCCGACCGTCACGCCGGGCGCCACCACGCTCTCGACCCTGCCACCCGCGAACGTTACGCCGCCCGTCCCGCCGAGCAGCGCCTGCACCCGGAAGCCGTCGGGACGGTAGCTCGCCACGAGCGCGTCCACCCCGTAGGTCTCTAGGCTGCGCTCGCCGATGACATCCTTCGCGGTGTCGAGCAGGAGTCCGATCGGGCCCAGCCGCAGGAGCGAGATGCGGCCGGGCGGCGGAGACACGGGGTACAGTGGATCGCCGTTACGCGGCAACCACGTATCGCCGCCGAGGCGGCCGGCTTGGAGCTCGAGCGGAAGCCCGAACGCGCGCTCCCAGTCGAACTCGAACATGTCAATGATCGTCATCGACGCCTGCTGCCCGCTGTTGAACGGGAGGAACATGGAGTTGAGCTGGCCCGCCGGCGGCGCGTTGACGATGCTGAACGTCCCGGCGGTCGTCCCGATCTGGTTGAACGTCGTCAGCCGCAGCCGGAACCGGGCGTCATCCGTCAGGCCGCCGTCGAACTCCAGGCGGGCCCGGAAGCTTGCCAGGTTGAGGAGCGGTTGGCCACTCGACGGCGCGATCGGGCCCAACCCGGGGTTGTTGAGCGCCGTGCGGCTGAGCTCGTACCGGAGACGGACATCGCCGCTGATCCTGACCTGCCTCGGCAGCGGCTGGAGATCGGTCACCTGCCGCCGCAGCACGTCCGTCAGGACATCCAGCGAGGCCAGCTCGGCCTGAAATTCGTCGATGAGGCGGCGCAGCGCGGCGAGGTCGGCGCGCGAGATCGGACCCGCGGGAGGAGACGCCTGCAGCCGGTTCGCAATCAACGGGAGGACGCGCGCGAGCCATACCGCGACCTCCGCGCGCGTGACGTGAGCGCGACCATCGCGGAGGAGCGGAGCGACCTGCGCGTCGGCCGCGGGCCCCGCCACCACGCCGTCGCGGACAAGCGTGCGGACCGCGGCCGAGACCCAGGCCGGGGCGGCGCGGTCCGAGAACGGTTGCGCCGCCGCGGGGCCGCCGGCCGGCGCGCCCGCGAGGATCAGGATGCCTGCAAGCCACACGTGCCGTGACGCACGTCTCGCCATGCCGATGCGATCCACGTAAGAAAGGCGTCTCCTGGAGCGACTCTGTGGCGCGTCACGCGTGCCCGTCCGGCTCACAAGGATTCTGGCCCGTGGCCAGAATTCCTTGAAGCGACCCGGGACAAGGAGGCCCGTGCATGACGATTGCGATTGCCATCTCACTCTCAGAGGGCATCGTGCTCGCGGCGGACAGCCGGACGACGCGATGGCGCGACGCGGCGGATCACCGGTGGGCCGAGGTGGTGACCGACGGCGCGCACAAGGTGTTCGCGCTGGGACGGCACGCCGCGGCGGTGACGCACGGCCGGAGCCACGTCCGCGGTCACACGATTGCGGCGCTCGCGGGGCGATACGCCGCCGGCCGGTCCGCCGGCGCCGTGCGGGACGCGGCGGCGGTGGCCGACGAGCTGCTCGCCTTTCTCGGCGCCGATGAACCCGCACGGGAGGACGCGCCGCCGCGCGAGGCGGTCGGCTTTCTGATCGGCGCCTACGGCCCCGACGGCGTCGGCCGGATCTACGAGGCCGTGTGGCCCGCCGGCGAGCGGCGCCTGCTCTCCACCACCGACGCGCCGAACTTTCACTGGCGCGGCCAGGGTCTCGCGATCAGCCGGCTCTTCAAGGGCATCGATCCGGCGATGGATCTGTCGGCGCTGGACGCGACCACCCGGGAGCAGGTCGCCAACCTGGAATTCGTGGTGCCGCTGCGCGACATGAGCCTCACAGACGGCGTCGATCTGGCGAGGTTCCTCGGAACGATCACGCTCGGCGTGGCCCGGTTCGTGCGTGGGCGGCGTGACGGCCCGATTCACCCGCTGGTCGGCGGCCGGCTCCGCATCGCAACGCTGACGCCGTCAGGCTACCGGCTCGTGGGCACGATCCGGAGCGCTGGGCGGTCCTGATCCCCACCACGGCGCGCGCCCCGCGATGGCGCCGCAGCGGCGCTCGTCAGTGGCCGTCGCGGCCCGGAGAACACCCGTTGCCCGCGCAGCCGCCGCCCCGGCCGCCCATGCCGTCCGGGCCCGGCGAACCGCCGGCGCCGCCGCCCCACGAGGCGCTCCCACCGTTTCCCCCGTTGCCGCCGTTCCCACCGTCGCCGCCCGACCCCGGCCGTCCGTTTTGGCCGTTCTGGCCATTCTGACCATCCTGCCCGCTGCGGCTCCCCGTCGGCACTCCGGCGCTACCGCCGAGCCCGCGGTTGCCGCCGTTGCCGGCCGAGCATCCGTCGCCGACGCATCCACCGCCATTGCCGCCGTTGCCGCCGGCTCCGCCGCTACCGTTGGCTCCGCCGGCGGCGCCCATGCCGCCGTTGCCGCCCATGCCGCCGTTGCCGCCGTTGCCGCCCGAGCACCCTGCGCCGGCGCACGAGCCTCCATTGCCGCCGTTGCCGCCGCGCCCGCCGTTGCCGCCGTTTGGCCCGACCGCCCCGTTGCCGCCGCCACCGCCCTGGCCGCCATCACCGCCGTTGCCGCCGTCGACCCCGGCCCCCGCCGCGCCGCCGTCCCCGCCGTTCCCGCCCCCGCCGCCGTTGCCGCCGTTGTCGTTTCCGCCCGCGCCCCCGGCGCCGCCCGCGCCGCCGTTGCCCCCGTTGAACTGCCCGAACGCGTCGCCACCGTCCCCTCCGTTGCCGCCGCGACCGCCGTTGCCGAGCCCGGTGACCGAATTCCGGCCGCCGCCTGGGCCGCCCGCACCGCCGTTGCCGCCGGCGCCTTTGGGAGGCGAGAAATCCCTCACCGGCGGATCGACGCCGGAGTGAACCCCGGCCGGCACCCCGTCTTCACCCTGCGACAACGAGGCGACCGTCTGGTGGGCGCCGACGGGTGGATCGAGCTGGCCGAGCCAGGTTCCGATGGGCGTCGCCGACAGGCGGCCGCTCTCGTGCGGTGATCCGGCGCCGCCCAGGATCACGACGCCGGCGATCACGGAACCGTCCGACAATTGGACGCCTTCCACGACCGACCGCACCGGCAGGCGGACGGGAGCGTCGCGCGACGGCGCCACTGCGAGCGTCGTGAACGCGGTGGTCCGCACCCGGAGCCGGCCGCGCGCGGTCTCCAACGTCAGCGTGTGGCGCCCCGCGTCGACGGACACGAGCAAGCCCGCGATGCTCACCCGAGTCCATCCGGCCGCAGCCTGCGCAGCCGGCGCGTCCACGGCCGCCCCGCTGCCCACGGCGATTCCCGCGGCGATTGCAACCACGATGAGTGCTGCCCGTGCGTGTGCTGCGGTCATTGCGCTCCGTCCTTTAGCGTCGAGTGCTGGATACCGGTGGCATCCACGTTGGCTGCGACATCTCGATCAATAGCATGAGCCCGGCGCCCGGCAGCATACGCCGGGAGGATGATTCCCCCGGCTCCTGCAATCCTGCGCTCCCTCGATCGATTCCCCGCGGCCGTGATGACCGCGGCCCCCGCGGTTCCGACGCGGTCCAGGGAAGTTCTCGGGAAGTTTGAATATCCCTTGCGCTAGGTTTGCGGCAAAAACGGGGCGGTGTTACTGCGGCGAGGGATGCCCGTCCCGGTACAGCCAGCGATAGATCGCGGCGGAGCGCAACACGGTCTTGACGTAGCTTCGGGTCTCGTCGTACGGGATCGACTCGTCGAACGCCGCGGGGTCGCTCGAGTCGTGTTGGGCCTGCCAGCGCCGCACGGCGCCGGGCCCCGCGTTGTACGCGGCGAGCGCCAGGTCCGGTCTCCCGAACTGCCGGAGCAACTCGGCGAGCACCGTCGTGCCCAGCTGCACGTTGATGCGCGAATCGGTCAACGCACGCAGGTCCGGCGGCGCCACGCCGGCGCTCCGCGCGGCGCTCCTGGCCGTGCCCGGCATCAGCTGCATCAGCCCGTAGGCGCCGGCCGGGGACACGGCGGCCGGGTCGAAGCGGCTCTCCTCGCGCACCACCGCGGCGACGAGATACGGATCGACCTCCGCCCGCCCGGCGGCCTGCGCGATAGTCGACCACTCCGGGCGAGGGTAGAGCGCTTCCCAGACCGCGAGCGGCAAGGCGCCGGGCGCGCCGCCGAGCGCCTGCGCCTGTTCGGCTTCGAGGATGCCGCGCGCGATCTGCTGCTGCCGCTCGTAGTATTGACCGAGCAGAAGCGTCACGGCGGCACGGTCTTGGGCCGGCGCGGCGGCCGCCGCGGCCTCGAGTTCGCGGGTCGCGTCGGCCGTCTGCGCCAGCGCGTCCAGTTCACGGAAGCGGTCGAGCGAGGCGATCTCGCCCGCCGGCGGATCGGGCATCGGTGGCGCGACCGCGAGGCGCAGCGGGACGCCCGCCTGCGCGGCCGCGAGCTGACCGTAGAACGTCTCCGGAAACTTCGCGGCCGTGACGAGATAGCCGTTCTGGGCGCCCGCGCCGTCGCCGACCGCCGCGGCGGCTCGCGCCGCCCAGTACGATCCCGCGGCGGCCATGACGGCGTCGCCGGCCACCCCGGCGAGCCGCCGCCACGCGGCCAGCGCGCCCTGCCACGCGTGCATGCGGTAGCGAATCCAGCCGAGCTCCCAGCCGGCGCGGTCGCCCCAGTAGGTGCCGGGGAAGGCGGCCGCCGCCTCGTCGAAGAGCGCGCCGGCCGCCTCCACGGCGCCCCGCTCCTCCCGGAACGCGGCCACCGCATAGAGCCCGCGCGGCGCCAACGACGACCGCGGGAACGACCTGGCCAGCGTGCGTGCAAGCGCCACCGCGGTGGCCTCGGCCCGGCGGGCGAGGGCGATGCGCACAAGATAATAGGAAGCGTCATCCGCGTGGGCCTGCCCGAGCGCCACGTCCCGCCGGAACAGCGCCGCGGCGGAGCCGAGCTGCCCGCTGCGGTAGGCGATCACGCCGAGCGTGTACAGCGCTTGATCGGCCACGACCCAGCCGCCCGGCATCTGGAGTGCGTGCGTGAGCTCGGCGCGCGCGGCCGCGAACTGACCCGCCGCGAAGTCGCCGGCGCCGCGCTCGTACACGGCCGCCGGCGGCGTGGCATCCGGCGGCAACGGATGCGAGGCCGCGAGCGCGCGGAGGCGTTGGGCTGCCGGCTGGGCGTAGGGCGTCTGCGGAAACACCCAGAGGACGCGGCGATAGGCCTGTGCCGCGTCTCCCCATCGATTCTGGCGCTCCAGCGCGCCGCCCATCTCGTACCACGCCTGCGCGGTCTGCGGATCGTCGCCCGCGATCTCTATGTACGCGTGGTACGCGTCGGGCGCGTCCGGGGCGCCGAGGTTGCGCAGGCACTCCGCGCGCTGAAACGCCGCCGCCTTCCGGAGCGTGCTGTCCGGAAATCGCTGCAGGAGGTCCTGAAATCCCTGCGCGGCCGCCGCGTACTCGCCCATCTTGAAGGCCGCGACCGCGCCGTTGTAGACGGCGTAGTCGGCCAGCACCGGTACGGCCTGCCCGGCACGCACGAACAACTGCGCGGCCGGCGCATAGTGCCGCGCGGCAAGCTCCGTGACGCCGAGCAGGTACGATGCCCGCCCGCCGTCGGCGGTGGTGTCCTGCGCCAGCGCGGTCAACATCATCCTGGCGCCGGGCACGTCGCCGCGCGCGTAGGCTGCCACCGCGTCGGCGAGCGTGGGAGGCGATTGCGGCAACACGGGCCCCGCGGTGCTGGCGAGCAGCCCGACGGCGAGCGTGAGGCTCAACAGGGATCGCACGGCGTAGGCCATGAGGCGTCCAGGAACGCGCGTGTGTTCGACGCGCGGCGACGCGTCCCCTCCGGCGCGTCGCGCGGCTACTTGGCGCCCGCCGGGTAGATCGCGCGCAGATCGCTCAGGTAGAGCACCCCGTGCGGCGTCCTCGACGCGTCCGTCTCCACCACGTAGAAGGTCGCCCAGGTGATCGGCAGCGCCAAGCCCGGGGGCAGCTGGACCGTGATGGAGCGCCAGCCGGTCCAATCCACGCGGCGCGCCAGCGTGACGGTCCCGCGATCACCGTTGGCCTGGTCGAAGGCGCCGCGCAGCCAGACGCCGCTTCCGTCCCCGTACACCCAGACGCTGATGCCGGTGGGAGCGCCCGGCAGGGGCAGCTGCGTGAGGAGATAGGCGGCGCGCGTGCCGGTGCCGTCCAGCGCAAACGCCAGACGCGCCGAGGGGTGACCATCGTGCGCTGGATCCCTCACGAGACCGACCGATCCGGAGACCGTCGCGGGATACCCGCGAAACGACCACGCGCCGCGATCGAAGACGCTCAGGTACTGAGCGGTGCTGCCGATCGCAACCTGCGCGTGCCCCACCGCGCCGCCGGCCCGCACCGTCACGCTTCCGGCGCCGAACGCGTCGCCGGCCACGAACGCGCCGCCCGGCGTGATCGCGCCGAGAATGCCCGGCGTGACGCTCCATGCCACGGGCGCACCGGCGAGGCCGACGGGCCGGCCGCCGGCATCCTGGGCGCTCACCGTGAATTGCGCGCCGGCACCCGGCGCCACCGCCACCGACGCCGGGCTGACGACGAGCCGGCTCAGCCGCGTGACGACGGAGACGGGGATCGACCCGCCCGCGTCCCCGCTCTGCACCTGGAGCGTCCCGCTTCCCGCGGACGGGCCGGCCGTGACGCTGAGGGACGGCGCCGGTTCGGCGGGCGGAGCGACCTGCGCCGCGGGGTCACCGGCCCCCGGCGGGCGCGCCGGCATCGCGGCCGCCCCGGCGGCGATCGTGACTAGCGTGGGCGGCGATACGGTGGCCGAGACCGGCGCGCTCAGCGCCACGGGATTGTCTTGCGCGTCCACGCCGATCAGCGGCAGCGTCGCGCTCGCGCCCGCGAACAGCTCCAGGGGACGTCCGGCATTGACCAGAACGCGGGCCGGCGGCCCGGGGACGGCCGAGCTGTACACGAGGATCGCGTCTCCCACGGGGCGTTCCTGGCCGTCGGACGGCGAGTTCACGACGGCCGGCGCGGGCGCTCCGGGCAGACGCACCACCATGGTCGCGGAGCCGCCGCTGTCGAACGCCATGGCCTGGGCCGCGCCGAGCCGCAGCATATACTGTGCCAGCTGCGGGCGCGTCAGCCCGATGCTGAGGGCCGGCTGCCGGCCGTCCACCTCGACGAACGTCAGCGTGTGCCCATCGCGGCCGATGCCCACGGCGATCACCGGGTAGCGGTAGTCCCGCTCCTTGGGCGACGGCGCGTCGGGATCCTCGACGATCTGACCGTTTTGCACGAGGATCGGCCCCCCGCCGATCGCCATCAGGGCGTCGTGCCAATCGGGATCGGTCGTCAGATTGAGCTGGACCGGGCTACCGGCCGTGAGCCGCGCGAGCCAGTCCGCCCCGGCTCCGAGGCCGACCAGGATGACGTCGTTGTTGGGAAACGGCGCGTAGAATGCCTGCTGCGGCCACATCTGCTTGACGAAGGCGTGTCCGGTCTCGTCGGGCGCCGTCAGCTCCACGACCATCTGGCGCGTCGCCGGGTCCGGCGGCGGCGCCCCGTACCCGCGGATGTTCGACATGAGCACGATGCCGTTCGGGATCAACCCGGTGTTGAACCCGTCGAGCGCCCGCGTCTCGCCCGTTTCCGGCAGGGTGATGCTGCCGGTCCACCGGTACCGGACGATGCGCGCGGTGCCGTCCTTGCCGACGACGAACGCCACCCAGCGCCACGGACTGCGCAGCAGCTGACCTTGTTGCACGACGATGTTGAGCGGCATCCCGGACTGGTGAATGTCGAAGTAATCGGCGTTGACGCCCGCGATCGCGCCCGTGCGCAGCACCATCGACGACACGGGCTCGTCGTCGCTCATCAGCCGATCGCGGGCGAGCCCGACGCCGAGCCGGATCGTCGGGGTCCCGAGGTCCACCTGCATCTGATGCACGACGAGCGGGCCGTCCGCGGTCGCGAGCGTCGCGCGGTGATACTGAATGCCTGCCGCGACCGGCAGGTCGAGGGTATCCGCGGCGAGCACCGCGGGCCATATATTCGGCGACGGGACGGCGGCGGCGATCGGGGCGGCGAGCGCGAGCGAGAGCAGCGCCACCAGACACCATCCGACGGCGCGACGGGCATCCGGGCGGTGGGGCATCCAGGGTCCGTCCGTGGCTGCGACGTTGACAACGCCGCCTACGTTCGTCGATCGGCGCGCGCGACCCTGCCGGGATCGCACGGCCCGGCTCGGCGGCCGCGCCGACGTGCCGGGCCGCCGGCCGCTATGGCTTGTGAGGCGCCGCGGGCTTCGGCTTCGACGTGCGGCTCGCGCCCGCCGGTGCGGCCGCGGCCGGGGCCGGCAGGCCCAAGAACGCCTTGATGGACTTCGGCAGCGCGTCGAGCGCGTTCGACGCCAGGGCGTACTGCAGCCCAAGCGCGCGGTCGGTGACGATCCAGCCGCCGTTCGGCCGCGCGTAGAACTGCACCGTGTACCGGGCGCTCTCGCCGCCGTCGGTCTGGATCTCGAACGCGGGCGCACCCGCCGGCGCCGCCCCCAGCTCCTGGACCTTGTCGGCGTCCAGCAGGTTCATCGCCGAAAACATGTCCGACACGTCCTGGTCGCTCAGATGGCTGCCCGTGAACCCCGGCCCCTGGCGGCGCACCTGGAGCGTTTGCCCGTTCCGCCGCCACGTGAACGCGACGAGATTCTGCGGGTCATAGGGCAGGATGCGTGTGCTCACGAGCGCAATCGGGGCCGGCGTGAGCTTCCCGACGATGGACGGGTCCAGTTCCAGCACGGTGTGCGCGCCGGCCACCATCCCGTAGGCGACTTTGCCGCGCTGCGTCGCGATGATCCGCAGCGGCTCCGTGCGGCCTTTCATCGTAAGATCCATCGTCACGGCCGGGTGGTCCAGGCCGTACGGCGCGAGATCCGTGACCCCGTCATGGAAGCGCTTGGCTTCGGACGTCGTCAACGGAAAGAACAGATCGGTCACCTTGAAGTCGTCCGCCGGCCAGGCCGGCCGCGCATGCGGCGCCGGCGCTCCCTCGATGCGCCAGCGATCGGGCCCCGTCCGGTCGACGACCAGCGTGCGCCCGGGCGCGGCGATCCGGACCTGCTGCACGTCCGCGTTCGCGAAGTCGGCGAGCGTCTTTTGGCGCAGATCGGCGCCCGACTTGGAGAGCGCATCCTTGAGCGACGAGTCGACGAGGTAGACGGCTGTGCCGGACGCGAGGCGAGCGTACATGGCCGAGCCGACCGGGTCGGCCTTGCCGAAGACGACCGTGACCGACCGGCCGCCGGACGCGCGCAGGGCGAGCGTCAGGCTCGGCGCGTTGAACCCGTACGCCGCCGCATCCCCCCCGCCGGCGAGCGTGCGCTGCGGCACGATGCCGGTGACCGCGTCCAGGAGATCGCCGACGGCGAACGACGCGGCCGGCGCGTCGAAGGGGCGGGTGATCTGCCAGTGCGTCGCGTCCGTGCGCTCGAGATCCACCGTCCCCTTGGACGATGTCACCGACAGCCCGGTGATGTCGGCCTTCGGCAGCTGTACGAGGTGCTTCGCCTCCTCGGCGCGCTGCGCCTGAGGCCGGTCGACGGCAAAAATGTATCCCGCGACCGCGGCGACGAGCACGGCGAGAACGATCGTGACGCGCGGGTTCACAGCGCGCGCCTCTGCAGGTAGATCGAGCCGCCGGCGACGAGGAGCAGCAGCGGCAGGGCGATCACGCTGCCCACAAACAGGTAGCGCCCCTCCGCCCCCGTGATCAGGAATGGATCGAATGGGGTGGCGCGCGGCGCGATGCTCACGAGATTGCCGGACTGCGTCAGCCAGGCCACGGCGCTGGTGAACAGATCGCGGTTGCCGACGAGGCCGATGTACGTGTTGCGAATGAACGCGCTGTTGCCGAAGATCGCCGCGGACCCCTTCGGCGCCGGCGGCGCGGCCGGGGCGCCCTTGGCGGGGGCGGAAGCCGGCGAGGATCCCGAGGACGGGTTCGGCGAGACTTCCACGGCGAGGACGGCGGGGCCCTTGACGTCCGTGCCCTGTTGAAACCGGAGGTCTTCGGTCGCGGTGTTCACCTTGACGTAGCTCGCATCCGAGCTCTTCACCATTGGGGTCACGGTCACGCCGGGCGTCTTGACGTTCGGCACGAGCGGGGTCGCCAGCGGGAACGCGGTCGCCAGCGAGAAGTTCTGGGTCACGTCGCTCGGCGGGTACTGGGTGGCGATCGGCACGCGGACGTCGCCGCCGAGCAGCCGCGACACGGGATCGATCACGACCCCGCCCGGCGCGCCGACGTGAAACGCCGTGGCGAGCCACGCCCGCACGCCCGCCGGGGTCTGCGGGTCCACCATCACCAACAGCTTCCCGCCGCCTTCGTAGTAGCGGGTGAGCGCCGCCGTCTCCTGCGGCAGCAGGTCGGTGGTCGGCGCGGGCACGATCACGGCCGCGGCGTCGGCCGGGATCTGGCCCGTCTGGATCAACGCGAGGGCCTTGACATCGAACCCCTTGCTCGTCAGCGCCTGCTTGGCGGATCCCATCCCGTTGCGCGTAAAGTCGTCCACCCCGGGCTCGCCCTCGCCCTGCAGGACATACACCGTCTTCTTCGACGTGGCGAGCACGTGGAGGATGCCGTTCGTCAGCGCCTCCTCGGACCCGTCGTCGACGGTGTAGGACGCCGCGCCGCGCTGAAGCACGATCTGCCCGTACGAGGTCACCTTGTACTTCTGCGCCTGCGCGGGGTCGCGGTCCGGATCGACGATCCGGTATTGAAAGTCCTTGTTGTAGTACTGGTACGTCGCGAGCAACTGCCGGTACGTCTGCACCGAATCCGATCCGGGGAACGCGACAGCCTGGATCGGCCCCGGCAACGTCCGCAGCACCTTGATCGTCTGCGGCGACAGCGAGTGTTCGCGGGTCGCGGTGAGGTCCCACCGCACGTGGTGCTCGGTCACCAGGTAGTTGAGGCCCACGAGGAGGGCGGCGACGAGCGCCGCGGAGACGAGGGCATTGGTCGTCAGCAGGGCGTTCCGGCGCTTCATCGGGCTACCTCCACTTGCGGGACTCGAGCGCGAGCACGCCCAGGAACACGAAGAAGCCCGCAAGGCTGAGGAAGAACACGATGTCCTGCGTGTCCACCACACCGCTGGCGAGGTTGGAGAAGTGCGTCGAGAACGACAACGACGACAGGACCTGCTGCACCGCCGATCCCGACGCCTGCTGAGCGAACCCGAGGACCCAGAACAGCAGCAGCAGCGCGAACCCGATCGCCGCCGACACGATCTGGTTCTCGTTGAGCGTGGAGGCGAACAGCCCGATGGCGAGGAACGCCCCGCCGAGCAGCACGAGACCGAGGTACGACGCGGCGAGCAGGCCCCAATCGAGCCGGCCCATGACGGCGAGCGAGAGCGGCATGTAGGCGCTGATCGCGAGCAGCACGGCGAACAACGCGAGGCTCGCCAGGTACTTCCCCACAACGATCGCGGTGCTCGTCACGGGCGACGTCGCGAGGAGTTCCATGGTCCGCGCGCGATCCTCCTCCGAGACGAGCCGCATGGTGAGGATCGGCACGAGCAAAATCAACACAAAGCTCACGTCCTGGAACAGCGGCGAGAAGATGATCCGCGTGGGGTCGAAGTCCGAGGGCGGCGGGCCCTGCAATTGCAGCACCTGGGACGTGTACACCCCGATGAGCGAGAAGAACAGGAACCCGGTGATCAGGAAGAACATGGCCAGCGCGACGTAGGCGATCGGGGAGGTGAACAGCTGCTTCAGCTCTTTGCGGGCGATGACCAGGACCCCGCTCATGCCCGCGCCCCCTCGCGCTCGCCGTCCGCCGCGGCGTCGTCCTCGTGGGTGACCAGCTTGAGGAACACCTCCTCGAGGCTCATGGCCAGCGGCCGCAGCTCGAGCAGCCCCGCGCCCGCCTCCACCACCGCCCGCGCCACGTGCTCGCGCACGTCCTGGCCCAGCGCGGCTTCCACCACCCATTCGCCGCGGCCCGAGCCCGGGGCGACGTGGAGCACCCCGGGCACCCGGCCGACCCGCGCCGCGAGGTCCGCCGGGGCGCGCGCGGTGCGCACCAGGGTCTTTTCCGAGCTGCGCAACCGCGCCGCCAGCTGCTCGTACGTGTCGACGGCCACGATCGCCCCTTCATTAATGATGATGACGCGGTCGCAGAGGGCCGTCGCCTCGGGGAGGATGTGCGTGCTCAGGATGATGGTGTGGTTGCCGCGAAGTCCCCGGATGACCTTGCGGATCTCCACGATCTGCCGCGGGTCCATCGCCGACGTCGGCTCGTCCAGGATCAGGACCTGCGGGTCGTGGACGATCGCGTGCGCCAAGCCGACGCGCTGCCGGTAGCCTCGCGACAAGTTGCGGATCAACCGGCCGGCGACCTCCTCCACGCCGCACATCGACATCGCGCGGTCCACGGCGTCGCCGATCTTCCGGCGGTCGACGCGCTTCAACCGGGCCACGAAGCTCAGGTACTCGCGCGTCGTGAAGTCATCGTACAGCGGCGGCGTCTCGGGGAGATAGCCGAGGCGCCGCTTGGCCTCCATCGGATTGTCCACGATGTCGAACCCCGCCACGGACGCGCGGCCCGAGGTCGGCGCCAGGAACCCCGTGAGAATGCGCATCGTCGTCGTCTTGCCGGCTCCGTTGGGGCCGAGAAAGCCGAGGATCTCGCCCTCGCGGGCTTGGAACGACACATCCCGTATGGCCCAGCGCTCTCCATAACTCCGGGAGAGCGAATCGGCCTGGATCACGCAACACCACTCCCTTCCACGCGGACAGCCTTTATCCTAACGACGAGCGCCTGCCGATGCAAGCCGCAGGAGGAGGCGCCGCGCACGACCCGAAGTGTCGATCATGCGGTTGCTCGGCACCATCGCCTTGCTCGTCGCCCTCCCGCTCGTGTCCGCGCCTCCCCTCTCGGCCGCCGGCCCGCCCCGGCGGGACCTTGTGCCGCGGCTCGCGCTGTGGATGGAGCCCGGCGCCAATCTCACGCTGCTCAGCACACGGCAGGGCGTGGCGCGGGCGCTCGACCGCGCGCGCGCCGCCGGCGTGGACGTCGTGATGCCCGAGGCGAAGAATGCCTGGGGGTACGTAACGTACCTGAGCAGCTTTGCGCCGTCGATTGCCGATTCGCCGATCCCGCACAGCGACCCCGGCGATTCCTACCCGCCGCCCGCCCAATGGTATCCGCGGGGCTACGACATGCTGGCCACGATCGTCGCCGAAGCGCACGCCCGGGGCATGCGCGTGGACGCCGCGGTCAATACGTTCGGCGAGGGCTTCTCCCCGCTGCGCGCGGGGCCGGCGTTTACGCATCCGGAGTGGCAGGCCCTTGCCTACCTCGCCACCCGTCGCGTCCTCGCCCCGAACGATCAATCTTACGCCCTGACCGGCGTGAATGTTCCGCGGGATCCCGATGCGCTGGTGCTGTATACGGCGGCGGCGGGCGACCGCGCGCCGACGTCGCGGTGGGGCGTCGAGGTCACGGTACGCGGCGGCACGGTCGCCGCGGTGGTCGACCGCAGCGCCGGCCCGCAGGATCCCGGGGCGCCGGCGATTCCCCGCGACGGGTACGTGCTTTCAGGACATGGGGCCGCGGCGGCGTGGCTGCGGTCGGCCCTGCCGCTGGGGGCCGCGGTGTCGATCGGGCCGGTGGAGACGCGCATGGCGCCGTCGTCCTCGCACAGCATCTTTGCGTTCGTGAGCCCGACCAATCCCGCGGTGTGGAACTACGAACTGGCCGCCGTCAACGAGATCCTGAGCCGGTACGATGTGGACGGCATCATCCTCGACCGCACGCGGTACCAGGACGTCTCGGAGGATTTTTCACCGGGCGCCCGGGCGGCGTTCGAGCGTTTCATCGGCCATCCGGTGGAGCACTGGCCGGATGATATCTACACGTACGTGCCGCGGGGCTACTGGGTCGCCCGCCGGCCCGGGCCGCTGTACCGGGAGTGGCTGGGGTATCGCGCGCACACGATCATGGCGTATACCCGGGCGGTGGCCCACCTGGTGCGGACGGTTCGACCGGCGGCCACGCTGTCCATGTACGTGGGCGCATGGTACCCCGTATATTATGAGGAAGGATCGAACTGGGGCAGCCCGCACGTCCACCCCCCGTACGATTGGATCGGGGAGACGTGGGTCCGCTCAGGGCTCGCTCCGTGGCTGGATTTCCTCATGATCGGCCTCTACTACCGGCCGGTGACGATCTGGGACGCCTACCGCCGGCACGATCACGCCGAGATCAGCGTGCAGGGCGCCGCGATGCTCGGGCTCTCGGTCGTCGGCGGTGACACGCCCGTGGTCGGCGCGCTCTTGACGCCGCTGTACGCCGGCGATCCGGCGCGTCTCACGCAGGCCGTCCGCATGTCGCAGGGGCTCACCCGGGGCGCCATGCTGTTCGATCTGGTCTACCTCGACGCCGACCACCTCTGGGGCGCGGTCCCCAAACCGTAGACCCGCGGCGAGACGGCAGAGGCCCCGCCCGGCGCTGCCGGGCGGGGCCTCCGTAGCGGATTTCCCTGATGACCTACCTCACGCGGCGCTCCCGGGACCTGCGAGCACGGGGACGCACCGTACAACCGAACTCTCCCGCCGCACCGTCGTCGGCCAGCTGAGCCACGAACCGACGGCGACCGGATCGTGTAACGCTATCCGGCCATCACCTCGATTCGCGGATACTGGCGGCAGGTCGGACAGTGCAACGTGGAGCGTCTACTATCATCCATCCGCATCACCTCCTTTCACGACTAGACACATCATCGCTCCCAGCCCGACGTGTGTCAAGCCGCCGCGATCCGAGGCGGGGCGAGCGGCGGGATACATCCTGTGGGTCCGCAGGGAGAATCGCGTTTACTTTTTGCCGTTAAGCTTACGCTTGGAGTGCGCCCGGAGCCACACGGCGATGCTGTCTCGCGTCATCCCGCCACGTGCCACGCCCGTGATGAACTCCACGACGTCCGATGGGGGGTGCAGCACGAGGCGGTAGCCCGCACCCTCCAGGAACAAGCGGGTGACCTCAAGCGCGGTCCGCTTGTTGCCGTCGTGAAAGACTTGGTCCCGCACCAGGCGGTCGATGTAAAAGGCGGCCATCTCCCAGACGGTGGGTTGCGGGCGCAGACCGATCCGCGTCTGCACGAAGCCGACCAGCGAGTCGAGGCTTGGAGGGTATACAACGTTTTGTTCACCGGCCAGATACAACCCGCCGGTCGCTCGTATCATCCGCTGGTTGACGGTCTTGACCTGCTCCGCCGTGAGGTATTTCACCGCTTCGCGAGAGCCTCCCACAATACGCGATAATCCCGGAGGCTTCGCTCGAGGCTGGATGTGAACAGCCGTTCGTTGATGGGGTCAGGCGATGGAAGAGGCCGCGCAGGACGCCGCGCGCGGGTGGATCTCGATCGCACGACCTTGACGCGCGCTCCGACCGCCCGCCCGGCCCGGGAGGCGGACTTACGTCGAGCGGCGGCGGTCCGCGTTTTGCCCGGTTTTCTCGAAGAAGTCCGCCGCGGTGTCACGTGCGCGCCATCTCCCGCCCCCTCGATGTAATCTAGCACGGCCATAGAGGGTCACGCAACACGCGCCGCATGGAAATGCCCACAAACCTACGCTCAACGCAGCATGATGAGCGCATGCTCACCGGTTCGGAGACCGATATACGCACATGGGTTCGATAAATCCAATAGTACTCATAAGTTTGACGGGGGAGGTGGAGCCGGTCTCGAAGATCCTCAATTGAAAGGGCGCCAAGCAGGACGAGCCTGACGCCCTTGCTATAGCGAGTCTGTTGCGTCAGTTTGGAGTTCGGCTAACCGACCACCCTCACGTTCTGGGCCTGCGGGCCCTTCTGCCCCTGGGTGATCTCGAATTCGACGATTTGCCCCTCTTCCAGGTTGCGAAATCCTTCGCCTGCGATGCCGGTGTAGTGCACGAACACGTCCTTGCCTTCCTCCGGGGTGATAAAACCATATCCTTTCTCCCGGTTGAACCACTTCACGGTGCCCTTCGGCATACTCGGTTCCTTCCTCCCCTGGGGCCAGTTGCCCGCATCAAAGTACCCCCCTAATACTATGGACCCTCCGGCGAATCCTCCCTATGCGCTAGCCCGCCGGGGGCAGTGGGGCGGCCGGCGCGCGTTCCGGAGCCCACGCTTCCACGCCCTCGGGGAGACGCTCGTCGGTCACGAGCAGCGCCGCCGCGTGCGCGAGAAACGGTGTGAGCGCGACGTCCCGTGTGTGCGACACGGCCGCGATGACGCCGTCGTCGACCGCGCCGAGCAGGGGGACGCCGTGCGACGGCAGGACCGCCGCCCACGGCCACGCGCGTGTGATGCGGACGTCGCGCACGGCCGGGACGAAGCTCGCGGCCGTGGCTGTCGCCTCACGCAGCACGGGCGCCGCGGCCGTGCACCCGGAACCGTGGACGTCCTCGCAGTCCACGAGGATATCGCCGCGGGGCTGCTGGCGGATCGAGGCGAGACGGTGGCGCAGCAGAGACGGGCGTTGCTCCGTGGCGATCACCAGTCCGTGCGCGGTGCGCATCGAGACGTCGACGCCGAGCTGCCGTGCCAGCATAACGAGCCATGTTCCGGAGGCGATGATCACCCGGCGCGCCTCGAAGCGTCCGCGCGCGGTGCCGATCACGATCGCCCGGCCCTGCCTGGCGACGGTTGCGTGCCCGGTGTGGTACGAAAACGTCGTGCCGGCCCGCCGCGCCGCCGCGGCCAAGCGCCGCGTCATCAACGCGGCGTCGACGAGGCCCCCGTGCGCCGAATAGGTGGCCCCCCGAATATCGGGAGCCAGCGCCGGCTCGCGCTGCCGCGCTTCCTCGGACGGCAGCCACCGCACCGGCAGACCCGCGGCGGCCTGCGCATCCGCCAGCGCGCGGCCGGCGTCCGCCTCCGCATCGGTACGCGCGGGCACCATGGCGCCGCTCCGCAGGTAGCCGATCGGGCCGATGTGGTCCTGGAGCGCCGGAAACTGTCCCGCACCACGGAGCGCGAATCGCGCGACCGGCGCGCGCTCGGTGTGATCCCAGAGGCCCGTGAGGAACGGCCCGGGTATCTCGCCACCCGGGCCGCCGTGGTCCAGCACCAGCGGCGGGAGCTTGCGCCTGGCGAGGGCGTGGGCGATCGCGCAACCGGTAGGTCCAGCGCCAAGCACCAGGATCTCCTGGCCTCGCGGCCGTTCAGGCATCGGCAGAGGCCGGCAAGACGATCGCGGAAACCGGCACGGGGTGGAGCGGAGCGTGCGGGGGCGCCGGCGCCAGCCGCCCGATGGGCGTCGCGCGAGCGCCGCTCAACCAGCGCAGAAGCGCCAGTTCGCAGCGGCGCCCGGCGCAATCCCCGCCCGTACACCCGGTGAGCCGGCGCACATCGTCCGGCGTCTGCGCGCCCTCGTCCAGGGCGTCCCGCAAATCCGCAACGGACACGCCCTCACACGGGCAGACCACGGTCGCGGGGTCACCGTCCCACGCGTCCACGACCTCGTCCGGCGCAGCCCCCGCCATCAACGCCTCCCTGGCACGCGCATGAAGCGGGATCGAGGCCGCGCGCAGCCGGCGCCTGGCGTCCGCGATCTTCTCGTCCGCGTCCGGGAGCAGGCCGAGCGCGGCGAGCGCGGCCCGCGCAGCGAGACGCCCGGACTCGGCGGCGGCGCGGGGCGCATCGAGCCCGGAGGCGTCCCCGGCGACGAACAGCCGCGGCGCCGGACCGTGGAGCATCAGGAGCGGGTCGTATCGCGGCACGAAACCGCCCAACCGGCCCTCGTAGACTACCGGGCATCCGGCGCGCCGGGCCAGGCCGGTCGCGGGACAGCGGGGCGACTCGACGCACAGCATCGCGCACGGATAGCGCGCGCCGTCGCGCGTCTCGACGGACTCGACGTCCCCGGCGCCCAGCGCGGCCGCGATGGTCCCGGCCGCGTAGCCCGCCGCGGCGACCAACGCGGCCGGGCGTTCCGGCGCGATGAGGGTCACGGGCAGGCCGCGCTCCTGCAATCGGTTCGCCAGCATCGCGGCGTCAGCGCCGCCGGCGACAATCGCCGGGCCGGCGCCGAGGCGGCCCGCGCGCACCGCCTCCCACCCGCCTTCCAGGGTCGTCACGCCTCGGAGCGTCCAGCCCGGAAACGGGAGCAGCGTCTCGCGCGCGCCCGTGGCCAGCACGACCGCGTCCGCAGTCACACATTCGACGCGGTCCGCGCGCAGCACCATGAGCGTGCGGCGGCAAATGTCCCACACGGCGCTGTGCCTCCACACCTCGACCGCGCGGAGGTCGCGCATCAATCCCTCGGTGAGGCCCCGCGCGCCCGGAACCAGCATGGCGCGTCCTCCGAGCGCGGGACGCTCCTCGATCAGCACGACGCGGACCCCGGCCGCGCCGGCCTCGCCGGCCGCGGCCAGGCCGGCCGGGCCCGCGCCTACCACGGCGAGTTGCGCCGGCGTGCTGGTCACGTTCCCGTGGAGCCCCGCAGCGCAGCCACGACCGCTGCCGGCGTCATGGGCAGGCGATCAACGCGCGCTCCCGTCGCGTCGGCGATCGCGTTTCCGATGGTCGCGGCCACGGGGACGACGGGCGGCTCGCCGACGCCCTTCGCACCGTACGGTCCGTGCTCCGCGGCGACCTCGACGAGCCTGTCGCGCATCATCGGCACATCGGTCGCCCGCGGCAGCGCGTAGTCGGCAAAGCTGCCCGTGGACAGCGTCCCCGCGTCATCGTAGTCCATCCGCTCGAGCAACGCCCACCCGATTCCCTGCGCGACCCCGCCGTGGATCTGGGCCCGTACCGCGGCGGGATTGATCGCCCGGCCCACATCCTGGGCCACGGCGTACTCCGTGACGCGCACGCGACCCGACTCCGCATCGACGCGCACACGCGCGGCGTGGGCGCCGAACGCGGGCGCGCGGTGCGTGATGGCCTGCGACGCCACGCCGAACACCGGCGGGTGCGCCGCGCCGAATCCCGAGGTCATCTTGACGAGGTCGGCGATCGCCACCCCGCGGGACGGCGCGCCCCGCACCTGCGCCCTGCCGTCGACGATCTCGACGTCCGGTTCCGCCGCCTCGAGCCGCGAAGCCGCCAGCCGTATGAGTTGACGCCGCGCATCCGCTCCCGCGGCCTGCACCGCGGCGCCGACCGTGTAGGTGATCTTGCTGCCGCCTGCCATCCCGGCAGCCGGCGCGCCGTCGGTGTCGGCGCTCACGATCCGGACCTGCTCCACCGGGATGCCCAACGCCTGCGACGCGATCTGCGACAGCGCCGTCGACGTCCCGCTGATGTCGACGGACCCCACGAGCACGTGCACGCTCCCGTCCGTGTTCATCCGGATGCAGGCGCTCGCCGGTTCCAATCCGCCGAGCCAGCCGCCGATCGCCACGCCGACCCCTTCGCCGCCGTGCGCGCGGCGGCGCGGCCGAACGAGCGGGTCCTTCCGCAGCGCCTCCACCGCGTCACGCAGCCCGATTTTCGGCCACGGCTCTCCGTTCGGCATCGGGTCGCCGGTCTGGACCACGTTGCGCAGCCGGAACTCGATGGGGTCGTGCCCGAGCGCCCGCGCCAGCTCGTCGACAACGGATTCGATCGCAAACGTCGCCTGCGGCGCGCCGGGGGCCCGGTACGCGCCGACCGGCGCCTTGTGCGTCAGCACTTCCTGCCCCCGGACGTCCAGGTGATCGAGACGATACGCCCCGGCGAGCAGGAGGGCCGCGATGCTCACCGGCGCCCCGGGAAACGCCCCGGCATCGAAGAGGAGCCGCGCCTGGAGCGCGGTGAGCGTACCGTCGCGGCGCGCCCCGAGTTTCACGTCCAGGATCGACTGCGGCGCCGGGGTTCCGGTGCGAAACTCATCCATCCGGGTCAGCGTCAGGCGGACCGGACGTCGCAGCGCCATCGCGAGCGCGCCGGCCAGCGGTTCGAGCAGCACGATCTTCGCGCCAAATCCACCGCCGACCGTCATGGGCACCACGCGGACGGACGTTTCCGGCAGCCCGAGGGTCGCCGCGATACTTTCCCGCGCGTAGAACACGCCCTGCGTGGCCGTCCACACGGTGAGCCGGCGTGCGTACGGATCATACTCGGCGACCGTCGCGTGCGGCTCGATGTAGGATTGATGGACGACGGACGTCCGGAAGCGCCGGCTGACGACCGTCGCCGCTTCCGCGAACCCGCGCCCGACGTCGCCGCGCGAAAAGCGGACGCGGCTCGTCACGTTGCTGGGCCCTTGCGCGTCCTCTTCCTCCGTCCGCAGCGCCGCGTGCAGCAGCGCCTCCGCGCTCTTGCCCGAGAGATCGGGTTGCACCAGGGGCGCGCCCGGGGCCGCCGCCGCCTCCGGGTCCACGAGCGCATCGAGGGGCTCGTACTCGACCGAGGCCGCGAGCCGCTCCAGACCGTCCTGTGCCGCCGCCTCGGTCTCGGCGACGACCACCGCGACCGGCTCGCCCGCGTAGCGCACCTCACCGCGCGCGAGCAGCGAGCCGGCTCTCGACGACGGCGCCGCGCCGCCGGACGGCAGATCGCCGGCGACAAATACGCCGACCACCCCCGCCACGCCCCGTACGGCATCCTTCGAAATGCGCCGGATCCGGGCGTGCGCGTAGGGACTCAGCACGATGCGGCCGTACAGCGCGCCGCGCACGCCGAGATCGTCCGCGAATTTCGCCCGGCCGGTGACCTTTTCTTCGCCGTCCACGCGGCGGATCGATCGTCCGATAACGCCGGATGCCATCGTGTACACCTCGCCGGAAGAGAGCCGTGACAATCGGGGTATCTGGGTCTTCCAGGCAGTCCAAAGTCGCTCCTGCTCCCGAGGAGTGCGCGGCCGGTCCCCCGAACGTCGCCCTATGCTCATGGTATCGGCGGTCGTCGCCGGGGTGCTGCCGTGACGCGGCCCGCGCAAAAGACGCCGCTCGTGCGGCGTCCGGCGTTCTGGCTCGTCGTCGTGCTCGTGATCGTCATTCCGGCGCTGGCATTCCTCTCGACCCAACTGCTGCTCCGGTTCTTTCACGTCTAGCGTGCCAGGCGCCGCGACAGCGCGAGACGCCGCGGGCCCGCGCGACGGGAAACCCTCGTCTCCGTCGCGAAGAGGTCTGCGCGATGAAAGCGGTCGTCCTGCGCGGCGCCGGCGATCTACGCGTCGAGGCGATCCCGAATCCGGTTCCCGGACCCGGCGAAGTCGTGCTGCGTGTTCGAGAGGTCGGGATCTGCGGCAGCGACCTTCACTTCTACCACCAGGACGGCGGCGCCACCGTCGACGCGTCGTCGCCGCTCATCCTGGGGCACGAGTTCTCCGCGGAAATTATCGAAGGCGGCGAGACGCCGGATCTCGCGCCGGGACGCCTAGTCGCCGTGGAGCCGGCACGCCCCTGCGGGCGGTGCGAATGGTGCCTCGCCGGCGATCCCAACCTCTGCCAGGTTCAGAAGTTTGCCGGCACGCCGGGCGGCGTCCCCGGCGCGCTCGCCGAGTATCACGCTGCGCCGGCCGACACCCTCATCCCGGTGCCGCCGGAGTTCGACGCGGCCACCGCGGCCCTGCTCGAACCGCTCGGCGTCGCGGTGCACGCCCTGGACCTCGCCCACCTCCGCCCGCTGGACTCCGTCGCCGTGGTGGGAGCCGGCCCGATCGGGCTCATGACCGCGCAGGTGGCGCGGGCGTCCGGCGCCGGCAGGGTGTTCGTGATCGATCCGCTGCGATACCGGCTGGATGCGGCGCGCCGGTTCGAGGTCGACGGCGTCGCGGAGACACCCGGCGACGTGCTCCGGTGGACCGGCGGCCGCGGGGTCGACGCCGTGTTGGAGGCGACCGATGGGCCGTCCGGCGCCGCGGCGGCGGTTGAGCTGGCGCGCCCCGGCGGCCGGATCGTGCTGATCGGCATCCCATCCGGAGACGCCGTCACCCTCACCGCCTCGGTGGCCCGGCGCAAAGGGCTGACGCTGAAGTTTCAGCGACGGATGGGGCGCGTGTACCCTCGGGCCATCGAGCTCGTGCGCACGGCGCGCGTGCGCCTCGGACCGCTCGTGACGCACCGGTTTCCGCTCGACCGCGCCCCGGAGGCGTTCGCGCTTCAGTCCGCGCGCCGTGACGGCGCCATCAAGACGATGATCGTGGTGAGTTAGCCCACTCCGCCCACTGCGCGGCCAGATCTCCGATGCCGGTCAGCCGGGCGAGCTTCCTGAGCTCGTCGCGGCGGGGCATGAGCGTCCCCCACTCCCACGCCTCGAGGCGTCCGGGCGGCAGGCCGAGCGCACCTTCGACCTCCCGCGCGTCGCGCCGGTTTGCAATTCGCCACCGCCACAGCGGATTGGTCATGAGCCGCTGCTGCGCTTTGGCGTCCAGCTCCACCGCCATCCCCCCCGTCCGCCCGCGGCCTCACGGTGACCCCGGCATCTCGGCGACCGGCGACCCGGCCCGGCGGACCCGCGTTACGGCGCGCTTCGCGCGCCCCGCGGGACGACCGCGACGTCCCAGTGCCCGGCGCGAATCCACCGGTGCCTTGTCACGGAGACCTGCGGATGGTTACGGTCGGCGAGCCGCTGCGCGAGCTGCGGCGCGATCGCGTTCGTGAACAGCGAGCGCACCGCCGCGACCGCGTGGCGCCGCGCCATGTCGTCGCCGGCCTCGGCCTCGACGTCCCCGAAGAGCATGCCGTAAAACTGCTCCTCGGTCACGTACGTCGCGCCGCTCCGGTCGGCCCGCGCCGTCAATCGCTCCACGAGGGTATCGACGAGCGCGTCCAGCACCGCGGGCGCCTCCGCGAGCCGCACCCATTCCCGGGACGCGCGCACCACCGCCGCCATCTCTCGCGCGAAGTCGCCCACGGTCGCCGGCTCCAACCGGCGGAACGCCTCGCCCATGGCGCTCTGCTCGCGGAGCGCGTCCAGCGCCACGGCCACCTCCGGGTACACGATCACGGCGTGCCGCAGGCTCGTGAGATCGAGGATGCGCTGCACGAACAGCGACGGCTGCGCGAGGATGAACCGGCGGCCCAACCGCACCGCGCGGTTGTGCAGCTGGGCCAAGGTGGCGATCGCGGTGCTGTCGATGTACTGCAGCCCGCTGAGGTCGACGATGATGTCCCGGCCCGGGATCCGGTCCTCGACGAGCTCCACGAGTCGCGTGACCGTGCTCAGATCCAGGTCGCCGCCAAGGTGAACGAGCACGACCTCGGGGCCCCACTCCTCCTGCTGAATGTGCAGGGTCCGGTCCTCAGCCACCGTTCGCCCCCCGGGCGCGGGCGCTCCACATCGCGGACGTGCGGCCCCGCACGGTTAACTGTAGCACAGAAGCCGGAACGACCGCGCGGCCGCGGGCTAATCGACCGCGCGCTCGACAGCTCGCGGTACGCTCCCGCTCCGTACGGACGCGCGCGGCATGCGCCCCGCCGGCTGCGCGAACCAGGGGAACCCTCGCCGCACCGGGACCGCCCGGTCCGGCGCGCACGAGCGATCGCAAGCGGCCGTGCCTCCGGGGCTCGAGGCCGCTCCGGGCGCCGTTGGACCGGCGGCATCCGCGACAAACCCCACCCACCGGACCCGCTGCGCCCACCGCCCCCGGTAGAACCGGTACGCGCCGTCCCACGGATCGACGACGAGCCCGACCTGCCACTCGGCCTCGAACAACTGCTGCGTGTCCAGATCCGTGGAGGACATGCGAATGCCGAACCCCGGCTGCGAATGGTACCACCCGAGCAGGCGGCAGCCGGGCGTGTCCGCGATGCGCCGGTAGATCTCCCGCCAATCGTCCGCCCGAATGTCGATGCGCGCTCGCGATGCCGACGCCCCATCGGCGGGGATCGCCTCGCTGATCATCACGAATCGCTGCCCCGTTGGGCTCACGGCGTAGCGCCCGGCGAGCGCGCCCCCGCGTTCCACCCGTGCGCGCCCGGAGGCCGCGCCGCAG
The DNA here is from genome assembly GCA_021324255.1 of Bacillota bacterium. Lineage (GTDB taxonomy): Bacteria > Sysuimicrobiota > Sysuimicrobiia > Sysuimicrobiales > Segetimicrobiaceae > JAJPIA01. The sequence goes on along the minus strand of JAJPJL010000126.1, from coordinate 24,861 downwards.
CGCGGGCATCGTCCCACCGACCGCCAGACGTCGTCCATGGCACGCTCGGCGATGTACACGCGCACGGCGGCCGAACGTCTCGAGCGTTCGATGCGGGCCGCCTGCGGCTCGGTCTCGACCGGGGGCGCCGTATCGAGGACGCGGCGCACGATGAGCCGCGGACGCGCGGGGAGACGGGCGGTCACGATGCCGCCTCCTGCGCCGCCGCGGGCGGCCATGCGGGCAGCACTCGTGCGAGATCACGCGGGATCAGCATCCTGGGCTCTCCCTTCGAAGTACGTGCAGGTGTCGGCCGAGGAGCAGGCCGCGCGGCTCGCGCCGCGCGCCCATCGCGTCAGGCGGCCCGGATCCATTAGGACCTCGGGAGGGTGATGCGGACTCGGAACGGCGCCGCCCTCGGTCTGAGGGACGCCCCGTCCACGGGGCACACGTGCTCCAGCGCTTCGGCGGTCGACCGCTTGTACACTCGGCCGCACGCGCCGCCGCAGCGGATGACCTCTTCGCCCATCGCGAAGCGGGTGCGGGTGTACGGATCGATGCGGTCTTGGAGTGTAGCGCACTCGGGCCCGATCACCAGGCGCTCGGCGTAGATCTGGGGAGGCCGGGCCGCCGGGGGACCCGTGACGGGTGACGTGGCGGACGATTGGGACGCCGGTTCCACAGCGGCCGGGCGATCCGCGGCGGACGCCGCCGTGGTCGCCGTTCCGCGGGGCGCCGCCGTGCTCGCGGCCGCTCTGCCGCCGGATGCCGCTACCGCCAGCACGCCAAACAGCAGGGCCACGCCGAAAGCGATCTCGACGCACGCCCGCAGCGCATCCGCCAGATGGTGGCTGAGCGCCAGCACCGCGGCAACGGCCCCGATCCACAACAGCGCTTTCATCGGCACGCCCCCAATGCGGCTTCCGCGGCCCTTACGCGGTCGGAACCGCCCCGCACCGCACAGGCATCCTCACCGTAACGGTGACCCATCTTGGATCGCGGACGTGGATACCCGTCAGCGGATCCGGAAACGTGACGTGCCTCGAGAGCGGGAACCGCTCCGGGTGCGCCGCATACCACCGGGCGGCCGCGCTGGAGGCCGCGCTCGAGGGGTTGGTCACCGCCGGCTGGTAGAGGAGCATCCTCGCCACCCGGATCACCATGAACGCCAATCCTTCCTCCGGATGCCATAGCCCCGTGCAAATGCGGCCGTCGGCGTAGATGTTCGGGTGATACACGGGCGGCTGGTCCAGCATGCGGACGGCGGGCGGGACCGTCGGGTAGGGCGCGGGGAGGACAAACTGCACCCGGTGCTCGTCGCGCTTCGTGAACGCGGCGTCGACGTAGCTCGGCAGCCGGTACGTCACCACGTAGCCGTCGGGCGGCATCGCGGCGTTGCCGACCCAGTCGATCCACCGGCACCGGATCTTGCTCATTTCGGCATGATCCCCGCGGAGCCGCTCGCGATGGACGGCCTGGATGGCGGCACCCGGGGTGTGGGTGAACAGCTGGAGGGTGACCCCATCCGCCACGCACCCGGCGGCCAGGCTTTGCCCGGGATCGAGGTCGTGACCGCCCCGCACCGACACCAGGTACCCGCGCCCGTCCGGCCCCGGCGGCAGGTGCCCCTGCCGGATCAACTCCTCGACCAGCTGGGCCGGCGTCATCTCCGCCGGGACCTCCGGCAGGTCGAACGTCGTGTTGTCGGCCGGATTGACAACCGTCAACCGCAGCGTCGCCGCTCCGGACGTGCCGGGAGCCGCCTCTTCCTGTCCCACCCCGGTCGCCACCGGCATCATCGCGTCCTGCGCTGTTCCACCCATACCTGCTCCCTCCGCGCGGCACCGCGGGCTGCGCCCGCGCGTTACGCCGCCGTCTACCTCCGCTCATGTGACCCATGTCGGCCTTCACTCGTCTCGACGAATCCGGCCGCGTTTCCTGACATCCCTGGAGCTCCGAGCCGGGGATCACGGCGGGGCCGGACCGCGGCTGTCCCGAAGCTCGGAAGCGCCCGTTCGCCGAACAACGGCGTGCTCCACGCAGAACCGCGCCCGCGCGGCGCGCGAGGCGGTCACGGTCGGGCCGTCGGGAGGTCTATCGCCGCCGGCGGCAGAATTGTGGTCGTCACTCGCGTCGTCGTCGGTGGCGCTCGGTTGAGGGTGGTGGGGTGGATCGGCATGCGAGCCGGCACGGTCAGATGGTTCGACGCGGCAAAAGGATACGGCTTCATCACCCCGCAAGACGGGGGAAACGACATCTTCGTCCATCGCACCGGGATTCAGGGCGACGGCGACAAGACGCTCGCGATGGGCGACCGGGTCGAGTACGACATCACGGAGGGGCCGAAGGGCCGCCAAGCGGCGAACGTCAGGGTCGTCCCCACTGCCGTTTCGGATGAACTCCAATCCAAGATCTTCGTTCTCGCCGGCGTCAAAGAGCTCGTCCTACGCGAGGTGCAGACCGCGCTGGCCCCGATGGTGCTGCAACAGCTCGAGGCGCTCGAGCACCCGGCCCGCGACGGTGACTGGTGGGCGGCGGGCGTTGTCCCCTATCTGACCAAGCAGGATTGGCGAAACATCAGGAACGGCGCGGGACCGGACAACGTCTCGTCCGCTCAGGGCAAGGAATGGTTCACCAAAAAGCTGGAAGATGTGGGGTTTTTACTCAGATATCTAAGGACCGAAGGCCCGAGGACGGACGAGGATACCCCGAGGCCGGAGCCCGGGCTTTCCGTCTGGTCGCTCCTCAAATTTGGAGAACGGTTCCGGAACAGACGCGGCGAGCCCCTGAACTTCCCCGGAGAGATCGAAACCCTCAAGAGGTTCCGCGACGACATGTCGCACGTCAAGCCCGACAAATGGAGAAGCGACACCGATGATGCGATCACCGCGGCCGAACGGCTCCTGGAGAAACTCCAGCTTCCCGACCACGTGCGGGCCGTCCGCTCCCTGAGGCGCGTGAAGCCCATCGTCAGGGGAGTGATCGAACGCCTCAAGCCCGATCTGCTCACGCATCCCGGCGCGATCCTCGCCGTGCAGCCCTATGACAGCGTCGCGGACCTGCGGGATGCAAAGGAGAGCGGCGAACTTCAGATCTTGGAGGGCGCGACGCAGAGAGTCACCGTCAAGGGGACGTTCGCTCCCCGCGTGCTGCTCGACCGCTTCCGCTTGTCGCAGAAGCGGGAGGCGCCCCAGAAACAACGCTCCGGCGCGTGGCGAAGCGATCTCCAACGCTGGCTCCTTCGAGGGTTGGAGGAGTGGGCCCCGTCATGGGATGCGCGAGACGCGCTGTCGGCGCTCGCCGTGGACGGGGCGGAACTGCTCGTGGGCCAACTCGTCGACGACGGCCGAGACGAGGGCGAATCGGTCTGCGTCGTGTTGCGCGGGTCCCACGCGAGAACGGCAAGGGGTCTGCTCCAATCGGGACGGCCGGACCGGATCGCGTGTTTCACGGCGGAGCTGACCGGGCGGCTCGCGTACCAGATCGAAGTCGCCGAGATCGAGCACCTCCGCGGATCCGTCTTCAGCGGCAAGGACTTCTGCATTGTGGTCGACGATCGAGACGGTCGTCTGACGCCCATCGGCGCGCCGGAGTCCTATACCGGGTACCTGTGGAAATGCATTGCGCCGGAGCGGTGGACCGACGGCCGGAGCTACCTTCACTTCCAGGATGTGATCTTCGTCTGGGAGCACATCGAGTTGACCAACCCGGAATGTGTGAAGTGGGCCCTCGAGAGTATCGACACCAAGTGCGCCTATTTCGCCAGGAGCGCCGACTACGGCGCCTTCAAGCTCCTGGACAAATCGGACGCGATCGTCTACGGGGAGCGAGAGCTGCCGTGGCGACTCTATAACCTGCGCGACGAGCCGCCGCCGCCGCCGTCGCCGTCGACGGCAGGCGCCGGATGGATCGTCCCCGGGGAGGGAATCGGCAAGCTCCGGCTCGGCGCGACGTTTGACGGCGCGATCGCTGCCATGGGCAGGGCGCCGGATCATCAGCGCGGGACGGAGCAGGGCACAAGCTGCCAGTGGATCTTGAGCGGGCCGGGCGGTACGGCGGGCACGCCATATCTCGGGATCATCGTCGACGCCGCGACGGGAAGAGTGGACACCGTGGAGACCGGCGGATCCCCCGACTATGCGACACGGGCCGGCCATCGAGTGTCCGACACGGTGGCCGCGTTCATCGAGGAGTTCGGTCCACCGGCCTCCTCGCGTCAATCCCGGACCCAGCGAGTGTGGCAGTTTGCCAACGGCGCGTACGTCGCGACCAACCTCGATTCGGACGTCGTCACGAAAGTGGGCGTCACCAATCTGTCCCGGCCGGGCGCCGCGCCGCGAAATGGCGGGCCCCGCGGTGAGTGACCCGGAGCCCTGAAGCGGTCGTGAGCCTCCCCCGGGCGGCTCCGCCGATGCGATCGACACGCAAACGTCGTGCCGCTCGAATCGGAGATCGAGGGCTCGCCCAGTCAGGCGGATGAGCCGGCCGGAACGGTCGCGTCCGGGCTCATTCGACGCCTCCGCTCGATCGACTCGGATGAGGCCGGATACTTGGCAAGCACGCCTTTGAGCCCGGTTGCCAATCGCTCGGCCAGCCCGCGGTATTCCTTGATCTGCTCGTACCGATACGTCCAGCGGCGGTTCAGCACGAGCGGGCTCGAGAACACGGAGAACGCCGCCCTCGTCTCGTAATCGCCTGTTTCCCGGTACGCCCAGGTCGTTCCCGTCACCACCAGGAACGTGCGCCGGCGCTCGAAATCATCTCGCTGGAACAGCCCCGGCCGCCTCCGGAAGCACTCCCGCCAGAGATACGTCGTTCCGCGGGCATCGCGGTACCATCCGCTGGGGAGACCCCGGCGCGCATCCGAACGCTCCTCCGGCCCGAGGGGGAGGATGCCCTGCTTCATGGTCTCGATGTCGTGCAGGCCGGTCACATTGTGCTCGTAGAAGCGGAACGGCGCCAGGCCGGCCCGCTGCGCAAGCTGCTGGACATGCCCGCGCACCGAGTTTCCACAGTCGCCGTGCGGCCAGACGAGCACTTCGACGCTCGTCGCGTCCCGCGCCACGCCGGGCAGCGTCACAAGCCGGCCCCGAGGTTGGACATAGGCGGGCTCCGGAGCCGCCCAGCCTGATCCTGCGAGCGCCGGCACATCATGCCAGTACCCGGTCTCGTGTCCGTGGAGCTCCGCGGGCCCCCCGTGAGCCTGAGCCACGTCGATCGCGATGGCGAGGGTGGCGGCATCCGCGAGGCTGAGCCCGTGCCCCGTGAGGCCGGCCGCGACCTCCACCCCGGCAAACAGGTCGGCAAACGACGATCCGTGCTCCGAGCTCACCATATCATCTCCTCCCTCTGACGCGGCATCGGCAGATCGCGGTTGCGATGCGGCTGGCACCGGCGCCGGGTCGCGGCCGCCGCACAGGCGTTCGCGCCGGGCAACGCATCGGGCCGGTCACGGGTGGCCCGTGCCGGCCGACCCACCCTCCGCAACCGGAGGTACCTGTCCGGCCGCGTCGGTCAGCGCCCGCGTGAGCGCGTCCGCCGGATCCGGCATCGGCAATCCGAGCAACTCCTCCGCGGACGCGGATCCCCAAGCCGCCCGGAACAGGGTCGGCGTGTGCGTGTTCAGCGTCCACACCGCCGCCTGCAGGCACTGATCGAGTTGGACCGCTGATATTCCGGTTCCACGAAACGGCACCGGAAGATCGTAGGCGACCTCCCCATCCGCCCAGTCGAACACGAACCCTTTGAGCAAGAGATTGTAGTTCACGTGGGCCACGACCCGCGCCATCACGGCACGCCGCTCCGGCGGGGCGATCACGACCCCCCAGATCCGCACCTGCATGACATCCCGCGGTGCATCGACCTTCAAGTAGGCGTGGTACGTGCGGTGATTGGTCGGGATGATGGTCTCGACAAGCCGCCGCTCGGCGTTGATCTTGTTCATCAGGCCGAGCTCGGTGCAGTATCCAGCGATCTGCTCGAGCGTGACTTCGGTCATGTCGCTCCTCCTCGTATCTCCGGTCTGCAACACCGCGTTGCCCGCTCGCGCGGGCCGCGTCAGATCAATCGAAGCCGGCTCAACACCTTGCTCGTGGCGTCGGGCGCGGGCCCGGTCTCCGGCTCAGGCCCCGGCTCCGGGCCGAGGGCGGCCGGGTCCAGCAACCGATCGACGAGGGCAGAGCACGCCTGCCCGCGATCCCCGTCGCCAATGCCCGCCAGGATGGCACGCGCTGCCGCGGTGACCGAGCATGCGGCCGCCGCGGCGTCGCCGGCGGCCCGGATCGGTCCCCACTCGAGGAGCGCCCAGTGGAGACGGCGCATGTCGATGCCGCGCTCGCGGGCACGCGCAACGACGGTCTCCGGACACACGGTGACCGCGGCGAGCAGCATCTCCCTGGGACCCACCGCCTGCCCCAGCGCAGCCGCGACTCGCCGCGCCTGCATCAAGACCGTCTTGAGATCGGCCTGCGAAACCGCATCACCCATCGAGGTACCCTCCCGGCCATGGTGATGTCCAGCGAGCCCGCGGGGCCGCCGGCGCTCGTCTGCGTAGACTCCCCGGCATCCTCTCCGGCACCGCGGGCGGTCCCGCGTCTTACGCCGCTCGGTCACGCCGCCGCCTCGTAGCCGGCGGCTCCGATTTCCGATTGCTACCGCTCCGACGTGTGGAATCGAACGTTCCTGATAAACCGGCGGCACGCGTGACGAGCTGCTCGCGACGATCGGCGCGTAGCGGACGGGTAGGCGGGCCCTCGGTCGAGGCCGCGCCCGCGAGGCACCCGCGCGGCCACCCCACACCGCCGCGCGAGACGCATGCGGAGCGCGGTCAGGCTCCCTCCGATTGCGGGCCCGGCGCGGCGATCCGCTCGATATCGCGCACGTCCTTGACCAGCGCCTCCAGCCTGGGGTCGTGGACCGGACATGCCAGGTCCGGGCTCTGTTCGCGGCCGTGGCGAATGCGAATCACAACCCCGAACGACTTGCTCTTTGGGCACCCGGGATCGGGGTACTGTGAGAACGGCAGCGCCGCCCGAACGTCGCCGAAGATCCGGGTGAGGACCTCTCGCGGCACGGTGCGGGACCCGCCGCCGGCCTCGCGATCGGGCCCGCCCCCGGACGGCGTTTCCCGGTAGACGAGCGTCCCCGACTCGTGCACGGTGATCTCGTAGCCGGGGCGATTGGTGCTGCCGCTGTTGACGATCACGATCGTCTCCGCCGCGGCCGGCTCATCCGTCATCGAACCGCTTCTCCCGAGATCGACGTGATCCAAGATATCGTGCGACCGCGCCAGAAGATATCGGAGCAGGGGCCGCGCCGCTTCCGGCACGCTCAGGCTGTCGAACGTGACGGTATGCGCGTGATCGCCCGGACCGGTTTCGACGGTCAACGTATACGTGACGACGTCCGCCGCCCCGGGGACCCGCGTCACGGTGCCCGGCGGATACGCGAGGATCCCGCTCGCGAAAACGAGCCCCGCGAGGATCTCCGCCTCCCCGGCGGGGAGCGCCGCGACGTCCAGCCGGCACTCCTGAAACCGCGGCACAAAGCCGCCGATTGCGCGGACGCTGATGCGCAGCACCCGTGGCACGCTCACCCCTCCTGTCCTCCTTCGAGATTTGCCGGATCCGCCCACGGCCCGGGTGTGCGGGCGGCGAACACCGCCACCGCCTGCACCGTGCCCGCCGCAACCACCGCCGCCCGCCGTACCCGGTGCGCCTCCCGCGCCGCCGGCGCTCCCGTCGCCCGCAGGCTGATCCGTTCCCCCCGCCGTGCCTGCGCCGCTTCGGCGGCGGCTTCGGTCCGCGCCGCCAGCGCCTGTTGCAACCGCGCCATCCCCAGCACGTCTCCCCGCGCCTTCGCCTCCCGCAGCCGCGCCGCCAGCCGCTCGTGTTGCCGTAACCGCATAGTGCGTCCTCCCTCCCGGCACCGCGGGCCGCCCCCGCGCCTTACGCCGCCGTGCAGTCTGTGCGTCTCCTTGCCGCGCTCTCTCCGGCGTTCACGATCTCGACGCACGGCGACGGCACTTCCTGACATCGGCGGGGGCCCGAGCGGGCCGCGGGGGATTCGTCTCGCGCACGTCGTGAGGGGCAGCCCGTTGCGAAGGGCCTACGCCGTCAATGCTCTCCGGGCCGGCGTACGAACCGGGGGATGATCCACAACCAAGAGCGGTGAGCCGCGATTGGACACGCCGTCACGGCGATGCTGTCGGTGACGCCTCGCCCGGCCAACCCGGCAGGACCCGCGCCAGGTCTCCGGTCAGCTCGATCCACCCCGTGCGCCCGTCGCGCTCGACCTCCAGCAGGTGCAGCGCGGGGATGCCGAGGGCCTCCAGGGACAGCCCCAGCACCGCCGCATCCATCCCGCGCGACAGCGCGTCAATCGACGCGATCCGCGGGTCGGTCACAAGCGGGCGATCAGCCCGGCGGCACGCCTCGCACACGAGGTCCCTCGCGTGCGTGCGATGACGAGGCTTGCGTAGCGGCAAGGACCGGCCGCACCCCTTGCAGCGGCATCCCACGAGGAACTCGCGCCCCAGCCGGACGGTGATCTCCCGACCGCGCGCCCCGAGCGCCTCCAGTAGCTCACCGGCCGTCAGCTGATTGGACAGCGCGGGGAATTCCTCGACGCAAGCGATGTGCGCGTGAAACGGGCACCGCGGCTTGCGGGTGAGCCGGACGCGCTCGATCACCGGCCGCTGCGCCGCGACAAAGAGCCGCGTCCCGGCGTTGCGGCCGCCGTCGTGGAGGAGCGCGAGCCCCTCCTGCACCATGAGCGCCCCGATGAGGCTGGCGATGATCTGGGTCGCCGGCACCTTGGCCTCCGCCGCCGCGGCGCGACGCACCTGGTCGCACGAGTAGCGGCGCGACCAGTCATCCCACTCCGCCGGGCTGAAGCCGCACGCGACGCACGGCCCCGTGCCCACCCCCTGGGTGACGACCCCGCCGTTGTGGGCGTACAGGCCGCCGAACACCGCGGGCACGCCGAGCGCCCAGGCCGGCAACCCGATTGCCGCGCGCGCCTCCGACGAGTCGACGCAGCCCAGGATCAGGTCCATGCGCCGGAAGACGCCCCACCCGAGCTCCCATACCACGTCGCCTTCCAGCGGCACGACGATCGGGGCTCCGGCCAGCATCAACGGGCGGACGCGCTCCGCGGCGACGGCCGCCTTGGAGCGCCCCTCGTCGCCCCGCCGGAACAGCACCGTGCGGCTGAGGTTCGAGACGTCGATCCGATCGAAGTCCGCCACCGCCAGGTGTCCTGCGCCGATCAACGCAAGGTTGGCCGTGACGGCGTTGCCGAGCGCCCCGGCCCCGGCGATCAGCACCCGCGCCCGCTCGAGGCGACCCTGGTCCCACCCCGGGATGAGCATCTGCCGCGAGAACGGCGAGGTCCGAGGCAGCGTGACGGTGACGCGCGGTCGCCCGCCGGCGCGCTCGACGTCCGCCGTAGCGCGGCGCGTCTTCATGGTATCCACTGTGGTGGTCTCCTTTCGCACCGGATGCGCCTGCTCGTGCCATCGATCTTGGCGCGCCCGATCGGCATTTCCCGACATAGCCACCGGCGCTCACGGCCCGGCACCGGCGGCGCGCGGCGTTCAGCATCGCACGCCGGGGGACGGCCGCCGTGCCGGGACGGCGCGCGGGAGGTTAGCGGGACGCGGTACGCGATGCGGTCAAGTCGATCCGACGCCGCCAGCGGCGGCCGGTCGGCGCACCTGATCCGGCGAATGAGCGTGCCGGAGGTGTGTGGGACGACGTTATCCTCCAGGCGGGAGCGCGTTCACGAGGAGGATGGCCTCTCGTCGAATTCGGTGATGTTCGGCACCGGGTCCGCGCCCGCCGGGATCGCGTAGAACGCCGACCCGCCGTATATGGACACGAACCGGTAGCGAGCGCCCGGCGGCAGCAACCACCAACGCGCTTCGGCCATCGCGACCTGCGTCGCCAGCGTCTGTGCCGTCGCGACGTGGGGTGCGAGGGCGGCCACCGCCTCCGCTTCGGCGACGCGGTGGGCCTCGACCCAGGCGTCCCACCGCCGCGCCTGCGCGCTCGAGCCTCGCGCCGCTCCCGTCAGGATCAGGCCCGACCGGCGGTTCAATTCCACCATGTGCTTGAGCGAAATCTGCGGGACAGGAATCGACTCCGCGTCCGGCGGCGCAGCCGCGCCCTTCGCTCGTGCCGGCGCTTCCGCGACGGCGCCCTGAGCGCCCAGCAGGACGCAGGCTCCCAGATACATCGCCAGCCCGTCGGCTTCCGCTAGGAGTGGTTTGCTCGCGGGAATGGCGACGTATGTCGAGACCACCGCCGGGCGCGCCTGCATCAGGCGCGAGGCGGTCTCGGCGGACTGCGACAACTGGGCGTCCGTGCTGCCGCCGCCCGCGGAGATATGGACCAGGTTGAGCAGCAGCACCCGCTCGGTCTCCTCCAGTTCGCGCTGGGGCAGCACCATCGTACAGAGGAACGGCGTGGTGTCTTCGATCGTAAAGGTGTGATCCGGGTGCCGGCGCTCGTAGTCGACGTACGGCGCCGGCGGCTGCTTGAAGCAATGAGCGAAGCCGAGCTTAACCGTGCAGACAGTCCCGGTCGCCACGGACCCGCGCGTAAGCCCCTGCGTGTTACCGCCGCGCACGAGCTCGCGCAGCAGATCGAGCATGTTCTGCGCGCTGGACAAGCCCCGGCGATTGAGCGCCTCCGTGCGCACGGTCTCGCGCGCGCCGACCTGGCCCCGCACCAGTAAGACTCGTTCGAACGTCATGGCTCCCCCTCTCTCGCACCGCATATGCTCGAACCGGATCCCTCGCTACCCGCGCGCGACGTGTCTCCTCGTCGCCGCCGCCGGCGTGCTCGCCGGGGGCATCGCCCGCCGCGCAAGTCCCGGCGCGGAACCGTTTGGCGGATCCGGGCGCCGTTCCTCTGCTCCACAAGGACGATACGCCCGGCCCCGTTAGCATCAAACGAGCGCAATCAGGGGTGAAACTGGATCGGCGGGACACCGCCCGCCTATCGCCACGGACCGAGAAGCCGGCGTCCGGCCGCCTGTCCAAGACCGCCTCCGGAAGGCGGCCACGGACGCCGCCACCCGCTCTCGAACGGGAGGCCAACGCCGGGACCGCCGCCCAGGCCGACGCCCCGTCCCGCTCCCACGCCTCGAGCCCAGCCGCGACAGGCCTGTCCCAAGACGCTGACGACCGCGACGGCGATGGCGCCGGCCACGACGCCCCCCACGAGCAGCGCGCAGCGGAGCACTCCCGCTGCCGCCGCGGCGACGACGGCCGCTCGTGGACCGGCACCGGCCACGGCGCCGCGGGCCCGGCCCGCGCCGAACCCCCAGGCGAGCGTCCACGGAAGCTTGCACGCCGGGCACGCGCCGTCGAACATCCAATGCCTGAATCCGCACGCGGGGCAGGTCACCATCATGCGTACACCTCGCTTCTCGTTGTACGCGCCGCACCGGCGGCGGGACACGCCCGGTCGAGGCCAGCGTGCCGCAGAAACGCCCGGGCGCCGCGCTCGACCGCATCCGGAGTCATGTCCGTGGTGTCGATCAAGACGGCCGGGATGCCGGCAAACGCGGCCAGCGACGCCAACCCCCGTCGCACGCCCTCGAACAAGCGGAGCGTCTCACGGTGCTGACGCCGCATGAACGCCGCCGTCTCGAACTTGTCGCCGTGGGGGTCGGTTCGGATGCGCAGAAACGCTACGCGAGGGTCTGCGACCAGGTGCACGATGGCGGAAGGACGCTCCAGCTCGTTCGTGCCGAGCAGCGCCGCCGTCTCCTCGTACGAGACGCCCTGCACCGCTCCGAAGACGTAGTTGTCCATCCATCCGCGCTGGGACACGAGCAGGCGATGGGTCCGGCGCCACTCGCGGATGCGGTAGTTGACAAGGCGCGCGTCGGCCGCGAACAACAGGCGGTCCGTACGAACATCGCCAAACGGGCGGCCGCCGCCGGATCGCGCCAATTGTTCCCTCACGAACCCGTGGTACGGCAGCCGGAACCGGCACGCACCTGCCGTCCCGGCGAGGCGGGCCACGAGGGTGCTCTTGCCCGACCCGTCGAGCCCCGTGACGACGATCCACGGCGCGTATCCCTCACGCCCCACAACAATGTGCATGTCCGCTCCTCTCTCGGCGCCGCGGGCCGCCCCGCGCTTTAAACCGGCGCCACACCACGATCCGTGGCGCGACGTGCGTACGACTTCAATTGAACCCGCGCAGCATCGTCCAGAGCCATCGCTCGATGCTCACGCTGAACAGCGGCCCTCCGAATGCCGCGACCGCGATGAGCGCGATCGCCATCCAGAGGACGAGGCGAAGCGCGCGCGCCAACACCCAGAGCAGCAGCATCGCGACCAGGAGATGGAGCATGCTCACCACCCTGCCGTGCCCTAGGTTCTCGCGAACAGCCCGTGCGACGTCGCGGACGTTCAACGAGTGTCCTCGGGCCCGGGCGGCTGCGACGGCGCGCGTACGATCGGGATCTCACCGACGGACGGCGTGCGCAAGAGCACCGCCATGCGGGACGCATCCGCGGCGCCGCCGGCGCCGGGCGTGCCGCCGGCGGATCGCTGCGCGGCGAGCGTCGCCTCCAGCTCGCGATTGCGCTGCTCCAGCGCCGCCAGCCGCTGCCGGAGGTCGGACGCATCCTGCAGCCGCGCGTGCGCCAGGCGGCACTGCTCCGCCAGCTGGCGCTCCTGGAGCTCCATCCGCTGGGCGAGCGCGAGGCGTTGCGGGCACTGCTCGCACGCAGGATCGGGGGTCCGGCGCGCCGGCGTGACCCCGCGAGGAACGATGGTCAACGGCGTCATCGAGGCCCCCCTTCTCCAGAGCACCGTAATTGCCGCAGGCGCTCCCATAGCGGCGCCGGCGAACTCGACCGGCGCATCGCTCCCACCAACTCGCGCAGGCTCGGCGGCATGTCCGGCTCGGCCGGCAGCGCCGAGAACAGGTTGGCGGCGTTGAGCGCGAGCAGGCTCTGGCGCTCATACGTGGCGGGGTCGTGATTGGGCTTGTAATCGTCCGCGGCGAGGAGCAGGTGCGCCTCGGTCAACGGCGCCCCGTCCGCCAGTTCCATGGCGCGCCGCACGATGGTCTCCAGGGCGCTGCCCGTGAGCCCCTCCGTTGCTTCCACGACCTGCGTCAGCTCCAGCCCGGGGGCGTAGGCGGCGCCCGTGATCTTGGGCATCACCCGCAAGATGCGCTCGCGCTCCTGCGGCCCGGGCACAAAGAATGGGAAGACACGGTCGAAACGCCGGATCATGGCCTCGTCCAGCAGGTCCGGCCGGTTCGTCGCGGCCATCCACACGACGCGGCCCCGGTGCTCGTTCTTGCCCATGAAGTTGAGAATACGCGCGAAGATGCGCGCGGACACGCCGCTGTCGCCGTCCCACCCCTCGGTCCGGCGGCCCACCGCTTGGTCCACCTCATCGGCAAACACCACCACCGGCGCTAGCTCCAGCAGGAGCCGGAGCACCTGAGACAGGTTGCGCTCGGTCTCCCCGACCCACTTGCTCCGGACGTCGCCCAACCGAACCAGGTTGAAGCCGGCTTCGGTCGCGAGGGCCTCCGCGACCAGTGTTTTGCCGGTGCCGGGCGGTCCTGCGAGCAGGATGCCCTTGGGCACCGCCTCGAGGCGCCGCTCCCGAAGGTGCGCGACCACGGTTCGCAGGTAATCGATGACGTACGCCAGCCCGCCGACCGAGTCGAACCCGTACCGGGGCTCGAGCTCCTCGAGCAACCCATGGCTTTGGCGCTCGATCGCCTCCGTCTTGTACGCGCGTACGCCCTCGGAGGTGATCGGCTCCCCCGACATTCGCGCCACACGGTTCATGGCGTCGAGCCCGCCGAGGGTCATGCCCTGCGTGAGGTTGACCAGACTGTCGAGGGACAGCTCCGGCGCCAGCGGCGCGAGCCCGACCACGTTGGCGGGCGAGGCCAGATATGTCAGATACCCCCGCCGCTCGCCGGCGCCGGGCAGGGGGGCGGCAACGGCGGCCACGGCGCCGATGGTATCGGCCAGCGCGGGCGCGACCGCTTCCAGCGATCGCGCCAAACCGATCACCGTGACCGGAGCGGCCCGCAGTCCGTCGTCCAGCGCGAGCCGCAGCAGGATCTCGGTCGCTGAGGCTGTGTCCCGGTCCTGCGCCGAGGCGCTTGCCGGCACGAGGAAGTCGAGGTGCTCGATGACGACCGCGGTCGGCGCCTCGCCCGCGGTCACGAGGACGCGCTCGAGTTGACGCAACTCCTCGATCAGCGTGCCGGAGCGGCGCGACACGGCCGCCGGGGCGGGCGCGCTCCCACCCGGAGCGGCGCACTCGGATGAGGCCCAGGCGAGCCCTTCCGAGATGCTGAACGTCCCCACCCGCTCGTAGCCGTGAGCGCGGAGATACCGCACCAGGTACGTCAGCAACCGGTAGGGCGGGAGCGCCCCATCGTACACGTAGTCGGCGACGTTCCCGTGGAGGACGAAGAAATGGGCCGCGCGCGCGGCGCGCAACCGCTCGATCTCCGCGAGCCACGCCGGAAGCGTCTCGATGCCCCCGGCGCCCTGCGCCGTTTGCTGCGGCCGCGCCGTCGTGAGCACGCTCGTCATGCTTCCCCCTTCCACATCATCCCGATCGTCATGTCCGCCCCCGTCACGCGTCCGCCACCCGATCCGCCCACACCCCGGGCGTGACCCGGTCGAACACCGCGACCGTGTCGACCGCACCCGCGGCCATCACCGCCGCCCGCCGTACCCGGTGCGCCTCGCGCGCCGTGGGCGCGCCCGTCGCCCGGAGGTTGACTCGCTCCGGGCGGCCGGCCGCGGCCGCTTCCGCCGCCGCTTCCGTCCGCTTCGCCAGCGCCTGCTGCAACCGCGCGACCCGGAGGACGTCGCCGCGCGCCTTTGCCTCACGCAGCCGGACCGCCAGCCGCTCGTGTTGCCGTAGCCGCATACCTTCCCCGTCTCTCCCGGCACCGCGGGCCATGCCGCGCCTTACGCCGTGCTTGCCTCCGTTCGCCCGTTATCTTTACCTTGACGGACCGCCCGTGGACTCCCTAACATCCACCCGCCCGGTTTCGCTCGCCCGTTGCATAGCTTGTCTTGACGCGCCGCTCGGGGATTCCCTGACATGGCCGGCTCAAATGCCTCTTGGGCAGAGGCCTCCGGGTTCAGCTCCTCAGCGTGGCCGGGCCGGGGTCGGAAGCGTTTGCAGAGCTCACTGTCGGGCGATGCGCCCGTCCTGCAACACCGTGCCCGCGTGGCTGCGGAGCCGGCAGGTGTTCATACGAGCGAACTACGGGGATCCCGAGCGGCGCCAGCCCCGGGTCCTTCCAGTTGCCCAGCCGATCCACGTGCTCGTAATCGCGATCTATGAGGATGACCTTGAACCCGATCCGCATCGCCGGGAGGCAGTCGCGGTAGGGGTCGTCGCCGATCATGCAGAGTCGATCCGCCGGCAACCGCATCCTGTTCGCGGCAATCTTGTAGATCTCTGTTCCGTCGCCGTCGCTTTTGCAGACGCCCTCGAAGCTGGAGATGACACGGTGCTCCAGGACCGTGACGAGACCCTGCGCCGCGAGAAACCTGTCGACCGGGAACGGCCAGGAATCGCTGATCAGTCCCTGGGGGTAGACCGCACCGAGGCGCTCCAGGACCGCCTTCACTTCGAAGAAGGTGTATAGGAGCTGCATCTCCAGCTCGATGCGCGCCTCGAGGGCCTGAACCATCGCGGCGGTCGGCACGACCCCGTACGGTCGACCCAAGGCCTCGAGGTAGCGGCGCGGCTCAAGGAGCGGGGTCCTGAGGCAGGCGCGCCGGAACGCCGTGCGAAATCGGCCATCCACGCCGAGGATCAGCCGGCAATCGTCCGCGGGCTCCCGGGGGGACTCGCACGCGCGGGTCTCGCGCACACCGGCCAGCGTCTTGTACAGATCGTGGCAGAGACCGTCCACCGCGCCCATGACGCGGCACACGCCGAGGATGTGCTTCCATCTGACGGGGTCGCGGGCGAGCGGCGCCTGCGATGCGAGCCAGGCGGCGATCCAGTCCGGGTGCGGGCGGCTTGCCGATTTGAGATCCGTATAGACGGAGTCCGCCCTATGAACGGGCCGGCGTAGATCGTTCAACATCCCCTCCTTGACTAGGTCGTCGATGACGCGACAGGCGGCGCGAGAGTAGCTCAGGACAGTATTCCGCCGCCGAGTGGCGGAATAGGTGCAGGGCTCTCTGGGCACCGCGGGTCGCCCCGCGCCTTACGCCACCGACTCGTCGCGCCGTTTCCTCTGGGCTCTCACCGATCTTGACGTGCCCGCTCACCGCGTCCTGACATCCTTCCGGGCCGACGCCGAACGGAGGGACTCGACCTCGCAGTGCCTCGGCTGCGCGCAGCGCCATCACGGTCCACCCGGGGAAGTCAAACGCTCGCGCGCTCCGGGTCCACTTTTCTGTCGTCCGCGAGACAGGCGCCGGGATTTTCGCCGTCGAACGCTAGCAGCCGGCCAATGGCGGGAATCATGCGCAACACGCGATCGCGAAACCGGCCCACCGGGAACCGCGCGCTCGCCCTCTCGTTCCGCGAGCTCACGACGTCGGAGGAGGATCGAGGCATCCTCCGCCGCTTTTACGAGGAGACGTACCGGCCCGCGTTCCCGCAGCCGGATGAGCAGGAAGCGGTGGAGCGGCTGGAAGGGTACCTTGCCTTCAAAGCGCGGGGCGGCTACGGTCCCAACAACTACCACATCCTGATCGCGCTGCACCGCGACCGGCCCGTCGCCGGGGTCATTATGGACTACCTGGCCGCGCCGAACGCCGGTATCGTGGAGTTCATCGTGACCGCCCCGGGATGGAGGCGGTACCGGCTCGGTTCACGCATGCTGCGATGGGCGGAGCGCGTGGCCGCCGCGGACGCCCGGCGCAGCCTGGGGCGGGGTCTCGATCTCATGCTGGCCGAGCTGGAAGATCCCTTTAAATTCGCGGACGATCACGCGTACCCGGACCCGTTCGACCGTCTCGGCATCTGGGATGGATGGGGATTCCGCAAGCTGGACTTCCCGTACGTGCAGCCCGCCCTGTCGCGCGCGCAGCGCCCGGTCACGCACCTCTTGCTGGCGGCGAAACCGATCAACCCGGCGCTCCGGGAGCACGTGCCCTCACGCGTGGTCGAGCGCGCGGTGCACGAGTACATCCGGTGGGCGATGATGCCGCTTCGGCCCGCACGGTCCCCCGAGTACAAGCGGATGCGCCGGTACCTCGCGCGCCGGCGCGCGGTCCCGCTCCTGTCGTTGCGCGCGTACCTGGGCCGGGCGCCGGGCAACCTCCATGTCCACGAGATCACCGGCGCTCGCGACGCCGATCTGGGTCGCGTCGCGAGGCTGTACACGGACGCGTTTCCGGCGAGCGCAACCAGCCTCAGATCCGATGCGTTCGCCGCGTCGCTGTCACGCTCGCGGCGGGATGGCCGCTACGCGTACCACCTGTGGGCACTGCGCGCGACGCCCGCGGGCGGCGTGGGCGGCATGGCGTCGTTCTTTACGCTGCCCGGGGCGGGATTCGGCGGCTACGTCGCCTTCGGGCCTCCGCTCCGCGGCACGGGCCGCTTCGGCGCGCTCGTCGCCCGCATCGAGGAACAAATGGTCCGGGACGGCCGGGGGGCGACCGGCTGGTACGTTGAGTGCGACCCGAGCGGGCCGCAGGGCCGGATCTTTCGGGACCTCGGGTTTCACGAAGTGGCGATCACGTACCGGCAGCCCGCCCTGCCGGGAGGCGAGCCGTACGCGACGGCGGATGCGCCGGTTCTCCGCCTCCTGTACAAGGAATTCGGGCGGGTGTACGAAGCGCCGCAATTGTCGCAACGCGCGCTGCTCTCGGCGCTCAGGTGGATCTATCGAGCCGTATACGGTATCGAGCGCCCGGGGCGCTCCCCGCTGTTCGCCGACGCCAGGGGCCAGGTCGCCAAGATGCCGCGCGGTCTGGTGGCGTGGCGCGAACCCGTTGCCCGATCTCATCGAGCGACGGCGCGCTCCCCGTGACACGCAGCCTCCCGCTCTCTCGCAGCGGACCGGCGGTACCGCACCCGGGCGATCCGAGTTCCGGCCTCGCTCACGTGTACGCCGGCAGCACGACCTCGCGCACGCGCGCCTCGCCCGCGCCGGCAAACCGCGCCTCGCGCACTTGGAAGAGACGTGCAGGGATGACGCGCCAGGCCTTGAGCAGGTGCCACGTCGTTTCCATCTGGGGCGATCCTGAGGACAAGTTGACGACAAACTCCGTCGGATCCGCCTCCCGGGACGCCGCGGCCACGATGCCGGAGGCCTCCCGGCGAAGGACGGGTACCAGCTGGCCGTAATCGCTGGGATCTTGCACCGCCGGCAGCGGCCGGCGGTGGACCGTCGCTCCGGGCAGCATCTCTCCGATCACGCGCTCGACTTCGGCCGCCCGGTCGGTGAAATCGCTCCACCGGTCGGGAGCACTCGTGTGGAACAAAAAGACGGCGTCCGGCCGGAGGATCCGGCAGAGCGTGAGGATCGGACCCTCTTCCACCACCTCCATGGACGCGTCCCCGCCCGCGGCATCCGGGTATTCCCCGAAGGGATCGGCCCTGCCGACCCAGCTGAGGAGGGCCCGCCGGGTGCCCGCGGACCGCTCGATGTCGAGCGCGGGGGCCTCGGACACCGCGGGCGCGATCCGGTGCAGCCGATCCAGGGAGCGCTCCATCTCGCCGGACGTCCACGCCTGTGATGCCACGTCGTCGACGGTCGCCACGGTCACCACGTCCAGATCCGGACCATCGAGCCCCGTGACCGCGTCCGCATTGCCCGACGGAATGTACACCCGCCCGATGCCCCGCTCCTTGGCGGCCTGCAGCTTGACGGCAACGTCGCCCACCGGATCAACCCGGCCGCGCGGATCGACGCCGCCGGTAAACGCGACGTCCTCCGGAAGCCCGAGATTCAAAAAGGCGGACAGCGCCGCCATCGCGGTGCTCAGCCCAAGCGACGCTCCGGACAGCCGCGACCCGCGCCGCAGCACCGGCACGAGCCCGCGCACGGAGCCGGCGCGAAGGTACAGGGCGGCGGCAAGCGATCCCCGGGTTCGCCGGAGAAGATATTCTTCGGCCGCCAAGACCCCTTGGTAGAAGCCTCGAAATTGGGCCAGGTCGTCGCCCGCCTGCTCGAACCGGATGCTCCCTCCCCCGGGACGCACAAACACGTCGAGGTGCACGACGCGTCCGTACTGCCCCACACCATCGTCGCGTGCGGTGACGAGCACGTTCGCGCGGCCGATCACGGGCGTCCCGGGCTCGCGGGGCGGCGCCGCATCGAGGAGGGATATCAGGGTCCGATGCTCCGAGGCAAGCGAGCCCGAGGCGGGCAGCCGGTTCAATTCGGCGCGGACGGCCGCGCGCTCGGAACCGGTCCACCGCCCGGCCTGCCGGATGCCCGCGCGGAGCACGTGACAGGACAACCTGCGCTCGAGCCGGGACATCTCGGCCATCCCCCCGACCAGCGTGCGCGCCGCGACCACCGGCGCGCCGTCCTCAAACAGCGCCGCGGCGAGTTCGATGATATGAAAGAAGCGGTCGCCGTCATCCGCGGCCATCTGTATCGCCGGGCGGTAGCAGGATGTGCCACGTATACTCGGCCCCCGGCGATCGCGTCATGTCGCGGACCGCCTGCGCGGGCTCGATACGGCCTTCGCCGTCCTCGCCCGTCAGCCCCGCCGCGCGGTGCTGCCACCGGCCTGAGGGATCGCGATGCAGCAACGTCACGAGCGCACCCTCCACCGGGCGCCGAGCCTGTTCGGCGACGACCACGTAGTCGCCGCCCGCGGCCTCGACGACCACCACGCGGAGATCACCGTCGGCGTACATCAGCGCGGGGGTTGCGGGCGCCGATGCGTCCGCCGCAAAGACCAAAGCAGGCCCGGGAGCGTTCGAGGGCGTGAACGATCGAGCGGCGCCCACCTCCACGACCCGCCCCACCTGCCCGAGCAGGGCGCTCCATGCCACCCGCAGCTCCGCGCGTCCCGGGGCCAGCCGGAGCGCCCGGCGCAGCGCGCGCACGGCGGCGTGAAACCGTCCCGCGCGTCTGGCCGCGTCGGCGGCCTGCTCGAGGACCTCCGGGCTGTCCGCCGCCGCGATGATGTCCTCCACCAGCGCGTCTGCGCCCGCCGGATCCTCCCGCGCGACGGCCAACTGCGCGCGGAGTCGCACCGCGTCGGGGCCGTCCGGGGCGCCCGAGGGCGACGCTGCCGGCGCCGCGCCGGCCTCGGCGGCCGCGACCGCGCCCCCGAGCCGATGCCGGGCGTTCCACGATTCGATGCCCGCCGCGCGCTCCAGGCACGACCGCGCTTCGCTGAACCGCCCCTGCTCGAACAGGGCAGCGGCCCATGCGTGCCAGATCGTGGCGGCGCCCGGAACTGCTTCCTGCGCGCGCCCGAAATACCGGTCGGCATCGTCGCCCATCCGCCGCCGCATCGCGAGGCGGCCCCTCGCGACGAGCAGGGCCGGATTCCCCGGATCCCCGGCCAGCGCGCGCCCGAGGCTCCGATCCGCGTCATCCAAACGGCCCTGCGCTTCCTCGAGCTCCGCGCGGATGCGCCACCCGTGCACGTCTTCCGGGCCCGCCCGTACGAGCTGCTCCGTTTCCTTCCAGGCGTCGTGTCCCCGGCCAAGCGCGTGCAGCGTCCGCGCCCACTCGCAGCGCAGCGTGCGATCGTGAGGGTGTTCCGCGACCGCCCGCTCCAGCGCCGGACGAGCGTGCTCGGGCAGCCCGAGACGGCAAAGCACGCGCGCCCACGACGCCAGACGTGTCGGCTCGTCTCCGATGAGGCGCGCGGACATTGCGCTCCCGAGCATCGCGCCAAGCCCTCTCTGACCTGCGACGAGCAGCTTGTGCAGCAGCGCCACGGCGACCCCGGCCTCGGCGACCCCGAGCGCGGCGCAGAGCGCCTCCAAGACTCCGCCCCGGCGCTCGCGCCAATCCGGTCGCCGCCCGAGATCGCTCAGAACGCGGTCGCTCCGGGCCACGGCGACCGGCCCGACCGGCGAGTCTTGCACGGCGAACAAGCCGCCGGATTCCAGGCGCGCGGCCGCCCCCGCGTCGCCGGCCGCGACGGCGAGCGCGCGCACCGGCGCCGGGATTCCCCACTCGGCAAGCGCGCACGCGTGCGAGAGCGCCGGCGAACGCAGGATCTCGTCGATGGCGGATACTGGGACGTGCCCGCCCGCCGCGTCATCCGGGAGACGAACCGTGCGGGCCTCGAGCGGCGGATCGGAATGTGTCCAATCCGCCGCGCTGGCCGACAGCACCACCACCGGACGCCGCTGGACGACGAGGAGGTCCTCCAGCAGCGGCGCGGCGAGTCCCTCGTCGAGCACGAGAACCGAAGCCGGCACGTCCGGCCTGATAAACGGATCGAGACCGGCGTGCTGCCGCGCGAGAGGATGCCCGGCCACGTCGCGATGCGCCGCCACCGCATCCAACACGCGCCGGCGGGCCTCCGCGCCGGCTCCTCCGACCGCGGCCCACGTGGCCGGCCGCGCCAGCGGAAGCGCGACACGGTCGGCGAGCTCCTCGACGGCGAGCTCGAGCGATCGCGCCGCGGCGACCGCGGCCAGTTCCCGCGCGGCCTGTCCCGCCGCGCGCCGCCGGTATCCGGCCGGCGGTTCGCCCGCCGCCAGCGCCGCGTCCGCGAGCCACGCATCCGAGGCATGCGCGCGGTCGAGCTCCTCATCGAGCCGGTGAATGCCGGCCTGGATCTCGGCCGGGCGCTCCGGGAAGCTCCGGACGCGCCCCGGAGGACGGGACCGTTTGGACTGTCGCCGCCGCTCCCGGCTCATCGCGTCTCCCACGGTGCGGCCAGGTCCGCTGCCTGCGCCGCGGCGTCGCGCGCGGCGGCTTCCTCGGCGAGGGCACGCTCCTGTGACAGGCGCACCCACAGCGCCTTGGCGTCCGCATGGCCGCGAATCGCCCGGAGCACCCGGGATGCCTGCTGGTAGAGCGCCGCGCGGCACTGCGGGCACTTGCCCGCCTCCGGCAGCCCCGGCGCGTGGGCAGGGTGCGCGGTCGCGCGGGCGCGCGCATCCTGTGATGTCCACGGCTGACCCAATCGATCCAGGACGTCCATGAGCTTCACGTGGTCGAGGGACCCCTTTCCTTTGAGGTCGTCCTCGGTCAAGCCGCTGTCGAGGATTGCCTTGGCGACCCAATACGCTTTGGTGCCCTCCCGGAACAACCCCTTCGCATATTCGAAGAGCGCATGCCGGATCTCGGCCGTGCGCCGGGGGTCGTCGCCGCCGGCCGCTTGTGACGCGGGGTGCGCGGCGAGCCGGAGCCGTGCGACCCGGGCCAGGATCTCGGCCACCGCGGCATGCGTTTGACCCGTGCGCCGTGCGATCTCCGCCACGTCGTCCCAGCGCTCGCCCTCGCGCGCCAGATCCACGGCGGCCTGCAACGTGTACCGTTCAGCATCGGTCGTGCACCGGGCGAGGAGCCCCCGAAGCTGCGCCGCCGCGCCCGGCTGTCCCCTCAGCTTGCGCCGGGCATCGAGGATGACGTTGCGGACGATCATCGCCAGGTATGCCTGAAACCCTTGAACCAGATCGGGTGATCGTAGCTCGAGCGGCTCCTTCCGGGCGCGCACACCCAACCGGAGCCAGGCTTCCTGCGCAAAATCCTCCGGGTCTCCGACCGGGCGCAGTACCGCGCCGTCCCGGATCCGAAATCTCGGCTCGAGCTGGCGCGCGACCCTCACGGCGTATCCGGCCCATTCGAACGAGCCGCCGTCCCGCCGGGTATCTTGAGGCGCCGCGCTCCCGGACAATTCGGTGAGGACATAGTCCTGTGTGTAGAGACGCTCCCACGCCGATGCGCGGGTCTCGGGGTCCGGCGAAGCCAGGCCTTCGATGTCGCCGGGGTCGAACCGATGAGCGCGCGGAGGTCCGGCGCGCGGCGCGGCGGCCCACTCCGCACCATGCGCTCCGGTCCGGCCGGTGTCGCCGGCCGGCACCGTCGAGCCGCTCGAGTGGGCCGATCGCTCCATCCGCACCCCGTAACGCGTCCACACGCGCGCTGCGCCCGAGATGCCACGGGCGCAGGATGTCTGGCACGTTTCGACGTGTCCATACGCGCGCTGCGCCCGAAACAGGCGCGCGCGCGCCGAACTCGGCCGGCGGCGCGGGGCGACCACGCCGGAGGCCCGGGAACACGAGCCATCCTTTGCGCTCGTAACGCGCGCCCCCTGCTTTCGGCGGCGCGGGCGCCCTGGACAAGACCCGGGAGGAGACCATGGTACCTTGCCGACGCGGCGGCGGGGCTTTCCTGACATGACCCGGGCCGCGGATCAAACCCGTTCCCGTGGAGGGCCGGCGCTGCGCGGTTCATCCTCACGCGTCCACGCGCGAGCCGGAGCCCGGGGGCACGCGGCCGCGGCGTCGCGATGCAGGACGTAGCGATTTAGACGGTCTGCGGCAGCCCCAGTTGGTCGCGGTAGTGAAACAGCGCGGGCGTACCGCCCGTGTGCACGAACACGACCTCCGCGCCCCGGGCGATGCGCCCGCGGGCACACTCGGCGAGGAGAGCGGCCATGGCCTTGCTGGAGTACACGGGATCGATGTAGACGCCCTCGGTTCGGGCCAGCAGCCGGATCGCGTCCACGGACGCCGGCGTGGGCAATCCGTACCCGTCGCCGTAGTACGCGCTCGTGTTGATGATCTCTCCGGGTTCGAGGGTCACCGAGAGGCCGAGACGCTCCGCGGCGAGGTTCGCCATCTGCGCCATGCGCGCCGGGACGTCGATCCACGTCGCACCGGGGTCGACCCCCACGACACGCACGCCGGCGCCCAGCGCCTTCACGGCCAGCGCCAGCCCGGCCTGCGTCTCACCCGCCGCGGCCACGTAGATCGCGGACGGGGACCTCCCCATCTCCTTGAGCTGCTTCAGAAGCTCGAGCCCGCCGTGCACGTAGGCGACGACGCCCAGGCCCTTCTCGCGCTGCGGGACGTATGGGACGCCGCCCGCCGCGCGGATCTTGTCGGCCTCGGCGTCGAGCAGCGCCGCCTGCGCGGCGGGCTCGCAGTCCACGACCCGCACCTCCGCCCCGGCGAGAAGATCGAGGAGGAGATTGCCCTGCACCTCGCGGTCCACCGCCCGCCGCACGCTCCGGAGGATCAAGACCACGCGGAGCCCGAGCCTGGCGCCCGCGGCCGCGAGCTGGCGGCAGTAGTTCGATTGGGCCGCGGCGCCGGCGACGAGCGTGTCGGCGCCCTTGCGCACCGCGTCGGCGAGGATGTACTCGAACATCCGGCCCTTGTTGCCGCCGAGCGCGAACCCCGTGAGGTCCTCCCGCTTCGCGAGGAGGCGAATGCCGAGCTTCGCCGAAAGGCGCGGCCACTCGTCGACGGGCGTCGGGAGGTGAATGAGCGAGAGCCTGGGCACCTCGGCGAGGCGCCGCTCCAGCTCCGCAAAGCTGTAGGTCACGGACACCCTCCCCTTAGGGCTTGAGCGTCACCCGATCGAGCGGATCGCCGTTGAACAGCACGCTCGCCTCGAAGTTCTGCACCCGGTCGTTGACCAGCCAGATACTGTTCTGCTGCCAGAATTCGATCGCCGGCACGTCCGCGGCCACCTTTTGCTGCATCTCCTTGAGCGCCCTGAGCCGCGCGGCCTTCGTCGCGGCGGTGTGCTGCTCCTCATAGAGCTGGTCGATGCCCGTGTAGCGCGCGATGTTGAGCCCGGCCGGCGGGATCTGCTTGCCGATGAACGTGAGCGACCAGAGAAAGTCCGGGTCCGGCGCCAGGGTCGTGCCCAGCACGGACGCCGGGGTCGTCGGCTTGATCCGCTCCTGCACGAGCGTGCCGCGCTCGAGCGGCCTGGCCTGCATGTTGATGCCGACCTGGCT
>JAJPJL010000056.1 GCA_021324255.1 Bacillota bacterium | reverse complement strand
TCACGCAGGAACAACGGTCCGGGGAGGTACCCAAGCGGCCAAAGGGGGCTGACTGTAGATCAGCTGGCGGAATGCCTTCGGAGGTTCGAATCCTTCCCTCCCCACCACGCACTCATCTGCATCGGATCGCAGGACGCTGCCACAGGCGGCGTCTTGCGAGGCTTTTCGGGTGGTACCCTCACCACCGCCCGTGGTATTGTCGTTCTTCTCTTCTCGGCCGCAGGCGCCCGCGTCGTTGGCTCGGAGGGACTATCTGAGTGGTGACGCTCGGGACCCCCGTGACTGTGACGCCGCAGCCGAACACGGGGTATCAGCGGCGTTGACACGTTGAGGCCGAAACTAAGGAGCCGGAATGAGTGGTCCGAAGCGCGACCGCATCATCTGATCTCCTCGTTCGCGCAAGGCGGCGTTCCGAGCGGCGGGCGGCATGCGTAAGGCTTCTGCTGTGGCAATACTTTGCTGCTGGACCCATTTGACTCGCGGTTTACGGCGGCTGACGTACATACTCAGGCCGCTTTCTATGGTGGGCGCAGAACGCAACGCTTCGGCGAGCACGTATGCGTCCTCCATCGCCATGCAACCTCCCTGGCCCATGAGCGGCGAGCTGGCGTGCGCGGCATCCCCAATCAGCACGATCCGGCCCCTGTACCACGGCTCGACGTCGACCCACTCCATCGCGGCGCAGTGGATCTCCTCGTCTCGCTCGAATGCGCCAAGGTATTCCCGAACGAGCGGCCCGAATTCCGCGAAGCGGTCGCGAAGCCGCGCTAGCCGGCCCTCCACCGGATCGTGGAACCGCGGCTGCATCACATAGCCGAAGCCGTACGTTCGGCCCTCGCTGACCGGGGTCAAGCCGAAGAAGCATGCGTCGCCGAGCAGGAATCGCAAGGTTGTCAACCCGCGAGGACGGATCGGTGCGATGCCGCGCCAGTTCATCGCGCCAAGATCTGCGGGTCGGGCCGGACTGATCGTGAGTCTGCGCGCTGTCGAGCCGATGCCGTCCGCGCCGACCACGAGATCGTACTCTCCGGACGATCCGTCGCTGAAGCCGGCCGAGACGCCGGAGGCGTGTTGCGTGAGAGAGGTCACCGAGAGGCCGAGCCGTTGGGGCACGGCGGCCGCGCCCGCCACCAGCACTTCGTGAAGGTCGACCCGCGCAATCGCCACCCACCGGCCGACCCCGCCCCACAGCGCCTCGAGATCTGTCTCGCTGAGCACGCCGCCCTGCTGGTCACAGAAGCACCATTGCCGGTTGATCCATCCTCGCTGCTCGATGGCGGCACCCATGCCGAGGGCGTGCATAATGCGCATGCCGTTGGGCTGCACGCCAATGCCGGCCCCGATGGCGATGGCCTGCCACGTTGGGCTCCTCTCAACGAGCTCCGGCCTGAACCCCTGCTGGTGGAGGGCGCTAGCGACAGTGAGGCCGGCGATTCCTCCGCCGACAATCAGGATTCGTTCAACGTCGGCCATCTGTTACTTCCTTTCATCCGCCACCAACAGCGGTTCCGGATGACGAGGTCTGCCCGACCGCCGCACCATAGCGTCGAGATTCCTGAGCCGCCTCGCTCTGTTCCTGCCGCTGTGGACTCCTCTCCGGGGCCGTGATGCCCCTAACGCTAAAGGTGTCCACCAAAGCGGGTCAACCGAGACCCGCTGGTGGCCGCCGGTAGGTACGACCTTGCGGGAACGGCCGGCGGCGGTGCTTTGGCAGCCATCGTCCGCGTCAGCACGGCGCACCGTAGCCCCCCGCCTGCCGCCGGGTCAAGCGACGCTCCAAACGAGCGGCCGGCCGTGCGTCTAACGCACGGCCGGCGTGGGCACAAGCCTGGAATAGAAATAGAGTATGCGAGGAGGCGTGTGGCCACAGTTTTCAGCGTCGCGAAAACGCCTGCCCAGGACCCCGAAGCGGTTCGCTGCTTCAAGTGCACGCGCGAGCGTCAGCGGGGCGACCTCGGCTGGCACTTCCTCGATCCCTCCAAACTGCCGGGGACGATGCGTCAAGGCATTGTTCACGTGTGCCCGGTCCACTACAAGCAGTTCGCGGCTGCCGAACGTGGCCGCTGGGAACCCCTGTTCGAGGGTGAGGTCACGGATCCACTGCTGCTCGCGCCGTCGCTGACAGCCGCGTCCTAGTCCTACCCCGCTCGAAATAGACCGCCCACCGTCTCGACGTGTCTCGAGATCTGATTCGTGCGCACCCTGTTTGCAACGCTCGCAACGCTCGCAAAACTCGCAACACTGCTACGGCGTGAGCCCCGCCGGACGATCTGTTATAGTAAGACCGAGCCGCGTCAGTCGGTCCGGTGGCAGTTCTCGGGAGATCCGCTCTGCGCCCGCGGGTCGCGGCGAGCGGGAGTAGCTCAATGGTAGAGTGCCAGCCTTCCAAGCTGGCGATGCGGGTTCGATTCCCGTCTCCCGCTCCATGCTTGTCCGTCGTCGAGCGCGTTCCATGGGCCCAGGGACGGGCGGCGGTTTAGGCGAAGTAGATATGATCCCGTCCGAGGCGCCGTCCGTAGGGCGCAGCAGGGGGCGTCCGGGGAATGAATAAGGAAGAGCTGGCCGACCAGGTGGCCCGGGGCACCGGTCAGACAAAGAAGCGGGCGATGGCCGCCGTAGACGCGGTGTTCGCCAGTATCACGGGCGCCTTGCGACGGGGCGAAAAGGTCACCGTGGTCGGGTTTGGGACGTTTCAGGTGAAGGTTCGGGCGCCTCGCGAAGGCCGGAATCCCAAGACCGGGGACAAGATTCATATCCCCTCGAGAAAGGTGGCGTCGTTCACGGCGGGTAAAGACCTCAAGGCCGAGGTCAACTGACACGACGCGCAAGATCTGATGTTAGGCGGCGGGCCGTCCGTGCGGCCCGCCACGCATTCGACGACGGAATCTCGGAGCGATGCGGTGGGGGCGAAGATTCTCGACGGCGACGCGCTCAGACGCACCCGCACGGCGGCGCTGGCGACCGTGGTTCAGGCGTTTACCGCAACGCACGGCGTGGCGCCTTGCCTTGCGGCGATCCTCGTCGGCGACGACCCACCGTCCCACTCGTACGTGCGGAGCAAGGCCCGCGACGCGGGCCGCATCGGCATCCGCTCCGAAACGTTCCACCTCGCGGCGGCCACGACGACCGCGGAGCTGCTCGCGTTGATCGATGACCTCAACGGCCGTGCGGATGTCCACGGCATCCTGCAGCAGGTCCCGCTGCCGCCGCAGATCGATGCCGAGGCGGTGTTCGAGCGGATCCATCCCGACAAGGACGTGGACGGCCTGACGCCGGCGAATCTTGGGCGCTTGCTGCGCGGCCGCGCCGGGCTCGTGCCCTGCACGCCGCTCGGCGTGCTCGCCCTGATCGACGCGGCGGGGGTGGACATCGCCGGGAGCGAGGCCGTCGTCATCGGCCGCAGTACGCTCGTCGGGAAGCCCACGGCGCTGCTGCTGCTCCAGCGGCACGCCACCGTGACGCTCTGCCACTCCCGCACCGCCGACCTGGCGCACCACGTCCGGCGGGCGGACATCGTCGTGAGCGCGGTCGGCCGGGCGCGCCTGATCCGGCGCGACATGGTCAAGCCGGGGGCCGTCGTCATCGATGTGGGGGTGAGTCGCGTGGATGGCGCCGTCGTCGGCGACGTCGACTTCGACGGGGTTCGCGAGGTGGCCGGCGCCATCACGCCGATGCCCGGCGGGACCGGACCGATGACGCGCGCCATGCTCCTTGAAAACACGGTCGCCGCCGCGCGGCGTCAGCTCGAGGGGCGCTCGTGACCTACGAGGAGGCGCTGCGCTACCTCGACGGGCTGATCCAGCCGGACCGGCCGCGCCGGCCATACACCGAGGTCAAGCTGGCCCGTATGCGGGACCTGCTCGCTCGCCTCGGGGATCCGCAGGCGCGGCTGCGCGCCGTGCTGATCGCGGGCACAAAGGGCAAGGGCTCCGTGGCGGTGATGACGGCGCAGGTCTTGAAGCAGGCGGGGTACCGGGTCGGCCTGGCCGTGAAGCCCCACCTCGTGGATTACCGGGAGCGCATTCAGGTCGACGGCCGCATGATCGAGCAATCCGACCTGGCCGCGTTGCTGACGGAGATCCGGCCCGCCGTGGAGGCGGGAAGCCGGGGGCCGTGGGGGCTCGCGACCTACGTGGAAGTCACCGTGGCCGCGGCGTTTACATACTTCGTCCGGCGCAATGTCGATGTCGCGGTGGTGGAGGTTGGAATCGGCGGCCGTCTCGATGCGACCAATACCCTCGAGCCGCTCGTGTCCGTGATCACGCCGATCAGCTACGATCACACCGACCTGCTCGGTACGACGCTCGACGCGATCGCGCGGGAAAAGGCCGGCATCATCCGGCCCGGCGGCCGCGTCGTCTCGGCGCCGCAGCCCGACGAGGCGAGTGCGGTCATCCGGGACGCGTGCGCGGCATCCCAGGCCGACCTGATCCTCGTCGGCCGCGATGTCCGCGTCGCGCTGCACGAGGCCTCGCTCCACGGCATCCGGGCGGCGATCGACGGCCGGCGCGGCCGGTATGACGTCCACGTGCCGCTCCTCGGCCGGCATCAGGCGCAAAATGCCGCCACCGCCGTCGCCGCGATCGAAACGCTGGCGGATGCCGGCATCCCGGCGGGCGCCGAGGCGATCCGCGCCGGTCTCGGCGCCGTGCGCTGGCCCGCGCGCGTCGAGGTCGTGGACACGCGCCCGTACACCATTGTGGACGCGGGGCACAATCCCGCATCCATGACGGCGCTCCGCGACACGCTGCAGGAACTCCTCGGGGGCCGGCGGCTCGTGTTGTTGTTTGGGATGCTCGCGACGAAAGACTTCCGGACGGTGACCGCGTTGATCGCGCCGTTCGCGGCCGCGGTGGTGACGACGCGGCCGGACAATCCGCACGCGCTGCCGGCCGCGGACCTCGCCGACGAAGTGCGCCGGTACACGGCGGACGTGGTGGCGATCGACGATTGGCGCCCGGCGCTCGCGGAGGCGCAGCGCCGCACCGGTCCGGATGACGTGCTCGTGATTACGGGGTCGTTTTACTTCGTCGGCGAGGCGCGTGAGGAACTGCTCCGGAGGAAGCCCGCGGCGCCGGCGAGAAGGTAGGGGCGATGTGGGTTGATCTGCTGGCACAGGAACTGCTTGCGTCGTCATCCGGCCCGCACGTCGTAAACGACTCCAAGACGCCGTCCGGCCACGTACCGGTCGCACACCTGCGCGGCGTGCTCATGCACGACTGCGTCGCGCGGGCGTTGCGCGAAGCGGGGACGGAAACGACGTTTCTGTACGGGTTCGACGACTACGATCCAATGGACGATCTCCCGCCGGCCCTGCCCCACTACGCGCAGTACATGGGGATGCCGTTTGCGGCGATCCCATCGCCCGACGGGCAGGCCCCGAGCTACGGGCACTATTACGCGGCGGAGTTCGCCGATGCGTTCAACCGCCTCGGCGCGCATCCGGCGATCTACCGCACGTCGGACATGTATCGTGCGGGACGGTTCGACGACGGGATCCGCCGCGCGCTGGACCAGGTGGACGTGATCCGGACGATCTACCGGGAGGTCACGCACAGCAAGCGGATCGACGCGCAGTGGTGGCCGGTGCAGGTGCTGTGCGAGCGCTGCGGGCGGATCGGGACGACCGCCGTGACGGCGTGGGACGGACGAGAGGTGGAGTACCATTGCGCGCCCGATCACGTCGCGTGGGCGCGGGGATGCGGCTACCGCGGCAAACGGTCGCCGTTCGGCGGCGGGGCCAAGCTCCTCTACCGTGTGGAGTGGCCGGCGAAGTGGGCCGCCCTCGGCGTGACCGTGGAGGGGGCCGGCAAAGATCATATGACGCGCGGCGGGACGCACGACGTCGCCCGGGCAGTGAGCGCGCAGGTCTTCGGCCGGCCGGCGCCGTTCGCGTTCGCCTACGAGTTCCTGCTGTACGGCGGCAAGAAGATGAGCACGTCCAAGGCGGTGGGGGCCACCGCCTCGGAGATCCTGCGGGTTCTGCGGCCGGAACTGGCGCGGTTCCTGATCGTACGGCCGGTGCCGCGCCGCCAGGTGGAGTTCGACCCCGCCGGCGACACCATCCCGAATCTGTATGACGAGTACGATCGCGCCGCGGCGGCGTACTTCGGCGAAGCGCAGAACCCTGACCTCGTGCGGACATTTCACTTCGCGCGCGTCGCATCCGATCCGCCGCGATGTTACCGCCCGCGATTCATCAAGGTGGCCTACCTCATCCAGATGCCCGCGGTCGACACGGCGCGGGCGGTTGCGCGCGACAAAGGATCGCCGCTCACCGACGCGGACCGGGAGGAGCTGACCCGCCGCATCGCCGACGCCCGGCGCTGGCTGGCCACGTATGCGCCGGAGCAGTATACGTTCACCGTGCGGGACACGGTGCCGCAGGGCGCGCGCCTGTTGACCGCGGGGCAACGCCGCTACCTCGCCCGGCTGGCCGACGCGCTGGAAGCGGGGCCGGGCACGGCGGATCCCGTGGCGCCGGAGGGCGGTACGCCCACCGGGCATACCCCGCACGTTCCGCGGGACGATCGCCACCGCGGCCCGGGCGGCTCGACGTCGTGGACCGGCGAGGAGCTGCACGCGCGGCTCCACGCGCTTCGCGCCGAGACAGGGCTCACGCCCCGCGAAGCCTTTGGCGCGATCTATCAGGCCTTTCTCGGCAAGGATTCCGGGCCCCAGGCCGGGTGGCTGCTGGCGGCGCTCGACGGGCAATTCGTGCTCGGCCGCCTCCGCGAGGTGGCGCGCGATGCCGCCTGAGCTCGCCGGCGCGCGCGCGTGCGTGGTCGCCGTGCTGCGGAGCCTCGGCCCGCAGCACATCGAGGAGATCGAGGCGGTTGATCCCCGCGTCCGGGTCGTCCGGGTCACGGACCGGACCACATGGTACGATGAGGCCCCCGAGGCGGAGGTCATCTTGGGCTTCCGGCCCCTGCGTGACGGAGCGACGCGGTCCCGTGCCCTGAAGTGGGTGCATCAGGGAGGCGCCGGCGTGGAAAATCTGACGGCCGACGTCGCCGGCACCGAGATTATCGTGACCAACACGCACATTCACGGCGAGACGATTGCCGAGCACGTGCTCGCGCTCACGCTGGCGCACACGCGCCGGTTGCGGGAGCTCTTCGAGTACCAGCAGCGTCGTGCGTGGGGCCACGGAGAGCTTCGCGCCACGCGGCTGCTCGCCGGATCGACGATGGGGGTGCTCGGTCTCGGGACGATCGGGCGAGCGGTCGCACGGCGCGCCGCGGCGTTCGGGATGCGCGTGTGGGGGACGCGGCGGCACGTAAGCGCGCCGCCCGACGGCGTGGAGCGCGTGTTCCCGCCTGAGGCGCTCGACGACGTGTTGCGCGTTGCGGACGTGCTCGCCGTGACGCTGCCGCTGACGCCGGAGACACGGGGATTGCTCGGGGCGCGGGAACTGGCGTTGCTCCCGCGCGGCGCGTTTGTGGTGAACATCGGCCGGGGCCAGCTCATCGACGAGCCGGCGTTGATCCAAGCCCTCCGGCAGGGTCGCCTGGGCGGGGCCGGACTGGACGTCTTCGCCGAGGAACCGCTCCCCGCGGCGAGCCCGCTGTGGGAACTCCCCACGGTGATCGTATCGCCGCACGTCTCCGGCGCCTTTCCCGGATATACCGATCACGTGGTCGCCCTCTTTTGCGACAATCTCCGGCGCTACCTCGCCGGACAACCGCTGAGGAATGTCGTGAACACGGCTTTGGGATACTAGCCGTCCGGCCGCG
Organism: Bacillota bacterium; assembly: GCA_021324255.1. Lineage (GTDB taxonomy): Bacteria > Sysuimicrobiota > Sysuimicrobiia > Sysuimicrobiales > Segetimicrobiaceae > JAJPIA01. The sequence goes on along the minus strand of JAJPJL010000056.1, from coordinate 38,740 downwards.
GTGCCGCCGGTGCCCGCCGGCTTCCCGATCACGGGACCGCGGGGCATGCGGATGCCGTGCGGCGGTCTCTCGGGCCGGACGCAGACGCTCCAACGGGAGGGCGCGCCGTGAAGCCGTACGCACCGGATCGCATTCGGAACGTTGTCGTTGCGGGTCATGGTGGCACCGGCAAGACATCGCTGGTGGAGGCGATGCTCTTCGCCGCCAAGGCCATCGACCGCCAGGGTCGCGTCGAGGACGGCACGACCACGACCGACTTCGACCCCGAGGAAGTTCGCCGCCGGATCACGATCAGCGCGTCGGTCGCCCCGCTGGAGTGGCAGGACCACAAGCTCAACCTCATCGACACGCCCGGCTATCCCGACTTCATCGGCGAGGTGACGGGCGCGCTTGCGGCCGCGGAAGGCATGCTCGTGGCCGTCGACGCGTTGGCCGGGGTCGAGGTGCAGACCGAAAAGGTGTGGGCGCTCGCCGCCCGGGCGCGCTTGAGCCGGCTCATCGCCATCACGCGCATGGATCGAGAGAACGCGACGTTTGCCGGGACGATCGAGGCGCTGCAGGCGAAATTTGGCCGTCAGGTGGTCGCGCTGCAGTGGCCCATCGGCGCGGAAGCATCGTTCGCGGGCGTGGTGGACGTGCTGACGATGCAGGCCTACGGCGACGCCGGGCCGATGCCGGCCGACACGGTGCCGGCCGACGTGCTCGCCGCGGCCAAGGCCGCGCGGGAGCGGCTCACGGAAGCGGTCGCGGAGACCGATGAGACGCTCACGGAGACGTATCTGGAGCACGGCGCGCTCCCCGACGAGGCCCTCGCGCGCGGCCTCCACGCGGGCGTCCGCGCCGGGTTGCTGGTGCCGGTGCTGTGCGTCGCGGCCGCGCGGGGGCGCGGCGTGGCCGCCCTCCTCGACGGATTGGTCAGGCTGCTTCCGGCGCCGCCCGAGCGGGAACCGGTGAAGGCGAAGGACGCCAAGGGGGCGGAGGTGGCGCTCCAGCCGGACCCGGCCGGACCCCTCGCCGCGCAGGTCTGGAAAACGATGGCCGATCCATACGTGGGGAAGCTGTCGTACCTGCGGGTCGTCTCGGGCACGCTGCGCTCGGACACGCAGGTCTGGAACGCGGCCAAGGGCAAGATGGAGCGGATCGGTCAGTTGCTTCTGGTTCGCGGCAAGCATCAGGAGCCCGTCGCCGAGGTGCCGGCGGGGGACATCGCCGCCGTGGCGAAGCTGGCGGATACCGCCACCGGGGACACGCTCACGGACAGAGACAAGGCGGTGACGCTGCCGCCGATCGAGTTTCCCCGCCCGGCCATTTCGATGGCGATTCAACCGAAGAGCAAGGCGGACGAGGACAAGCTCGGCACCGCGCTGGGCCGCTTGATCGAGGAGGACCACACCCTCACCGTGCAGCGCGCGAACGAGATGCACCAGACCGTGATCGCCGGCATGGGGGAATCCCATCTGGAGATCGTGGCCGACCGGCTCCGGCGGAAGTTCAGCGTGGACGTCACGCTGTCCGTGCCGCGCGTCCCGTATCGAGAGACCGTACGGGCGCACGCGCGGGTGCAGGGCAAGTACAAGAAGCAGACCGGCGGGCGCGGGCAGTACGGCGATTGCTGGATCGAGCTCGACCCCAAACCGCGCGGGGGCGGTTACGAGTTCGTGGACAAGATCTTCGGCGGCGCGATCCCCCGGCAGTACATTCCGGCCGTGGAGAAGGGCATCAAGGAGGCGATGGAGGAGGGCGTGGTCGCCGGGTACCCGGTGGTCGACGTGCGCATCACGCTCGTCGACGGTTCCTACCACGACGTCGACTCCTCCGAGATGGCGTTCAAGATCGCGGGCTCCATGGCGTTCAAGAAGGCCATGCAAGACGCCAAGCCCGTGCTGTTGGAGCCGGTCGCGAACGTCGCCGTACACGTGCCCGAGGAGCAGATGGGCGACATCATCGGCGACCTCAACGCCAAACGCGGGCACATCCAGGGAATGGAATCCGGCGGCGACGGCACCACGACCGTCCGGGCGCAGGTTCCCATGGCGGAGATGCTGCGGTATGCCTCGGACCTCCGCTCGCTCACCGGCGGGAGGGGCACCTTTGAGCTCGAGTTTTCCCACTACGCCGAGGTACCGTCGCACATCGCCGACAAGGTGACCGCCGAGGCGCGCAAGCAAAAGGAAGCGGTCGAGGCTCACTAGCGGCGCGAATGCAATTCATGCTGATCGAACGGTTTCGGAACCGCGACGCCCGCGCGGTCTACCGCCGCCTGCGGGAGCGCGGGCGGGCGATGCCGGACGGGCTCCGATATGTGGGGAGCTGGATCGAGGCGAACTTTGATCGGTGCTTTCAGATCATGGAGTGCGAGGACGCCCGCCTGCTGCAACAGTGGGTGCTGGAGTGGGGCGACCTGATCGAGTTTGAAATCGTGCCCGTAGTGCCGTCAGCGGAGGTGCGAGCGGCCATCGAGCCTCGTCTGTGACAGGGCTCGACGGCGCGCCGGCGGTTGAGGCGGCCCCGCGGCCCGGGTCGCGGCGTCTCGAGCCCGTGACCGGCGGGCTCGATGCCATTCGCCGGGCCGGGCTCGGCGTCAGTGGTAGAGGAGATACTTTTCCCTGATCTTGAGGAAGCGCTCGAGGCCCGGGATCCACTGCTCTTCGATCTGCTCCGGGGCCTTGCCCGCCGCGAGACCCAACCGAACCTGGTCCGTCCCCATGTCGAGGTCGAACGTGTACGTGCCGCCCGACGACGCACCCCAGCGGAACTGACCGGGATAGAGCTGGTGCACGGTGTAGAGAATCTGGAGCATGAGGTCGACGGGCCGGTACGCCGCCCGGTCCGTCACGCGGATCTCCACGCCGCCATACTCCGGCCCGCCGGTGTCCGTCCACGGCTCGCCCCGCCAGTACGCCGCCCGGAATGCGACGCCGCCCGGCTTTCGCGCCTCGAGGGCGGCTCGCAGGCGCCATGGCTGGATGAACGTGCCGCCCGTGAGCTCAAACGGCTCCGTGGTGAGCACGCCCACCGAAAGGTTCGTGTCGCCGATGGGGCCGGTCACCGGATACAGGACGGCGGTGCGGAAATGGGGGATGCCGGGCGATGTCATGACCCACGGCAGGCCCGTCTGATCAAACCACATCGACCGGCGCCAGCCGTCCATCGGCACGACCGTCAGTTTCGCGCCGATGCCAAACTCGCCGTTGAAGAAGCGCGCCAGCTCTCCGATGGTCATCCCGTACAGGATCGGCATCGGATAGAGGCCGAAGAACGAGCTCCACTTCGGCTCCAGCACGGGCCCCGCGACCAGGTCGCCGGACAGCGGATCGGGCCGGTCCAGCACGACCACCGGGATGCCCTGCGCGGCCGCGGCCTCCATGGCGTAGGCCAGCGTCGACATGTACGTGTAGAAGCGTGCGCCGACATCCTGGATGTCGAAGACGAGGACGTCGATGCCCTTGAGCATCGCGGGCGTCGGCTTGCGCGTCGCGCCGTACAGGCTGAAGGCGGGCAGGCCGGTCTCGGCGTCGATGCTGTTCCGGACGGGCGCGCCGGCGCTCTGGTCTCCGCGGACGCCGTGCTCCGGGCCAAAGAGCGCGACGAGATGAATATCATGATCCGCGGCCAGGAGGTCCGCGGTGCTGCGCAGTTGTTCATCGACGCCGCTGGGATTGGTGATCAGGCCCACGCGCTTGCCGCGTACGGCATCCGGGGGGTTTTCGAGGAACACGTCCAGCCCCGTCCGTACCAGCGGCGCGGCGGCGACGGCGTAGGACCGAGGCGGCGCGGCGGCGGGTGCCACGAACACGGCCACGAGCACGACCGCCATGCCCCTGAGGCACGCCGCGATGCGCGCGGCCGGGTTGCCATTGGACCGCCCTGTCACGGCACGGGTACTTCGCCGCGCGTCGGCCGATGCCTTGTGCCCCGCGTAGATTTCCGGCGGCACGCGGCCGTTCCCTCAGGGCCGGCTACCGTCTTCTTTCGTTTCTCAACGCTCTTAGCAACATTGGTGTTGACCGCGGTGTTCCACGGCGCCGGGCGTAGACAACAGGGCGCACCATGGTCGATAATCAGCGAGTAGCGGACCTCGCCGGCACGAGAGACGCCGGCGGGGCAGGGGATCCCACGACGCCGCATAAGACCCTACGTGGAGCGGGCGCGTAGCTCAGGGGTCAGAGCGCTTCCCTGACACGGAAGAGGTCCGAGGTTCAAGTCCTCGCGCGCCCACCATGAACTCAGGGGTCCAGCCCGGAGACATAGATAATACTACGCGCACATCATGCTGCAAGTGCTGGAGCGGGGGAGTCTACTCCGCCAAGTGGCCCGCCTATTCCTCACCGCTGAATTTAGTCCGGATGACATTGACGACGTACCAAGCCGCTAGGTATAATGTGGTTCAAATGGCTGAACGTAGTGGTGACCGCGACAAAGTCGATCCGGCATTGATCCGCGAAGTGATGCGAGAACTTGGTCGCCGAGGGGGAACCAAGCGGGCTACGCGTCTTACCAAGGAACAGCGCCGGGAGAGTGCACGGCGGGCGGTACTCGCCCGTTGGGCTCGAGCAAAGAGCAAAAAGAAGTCTTGAGCGACTCTGCATCGCCGTGGCTGGCCCGCGCGTGCCCGGAACCCCGAAAAGTGCAGGGCGCGAGGGCGATGGCCAGCCAGACGCGCAGGTAACTTGATGAACAAGCAGCACATCCTAGGCGAAATCAAACGGACGGCCGAGACGAATGGTGGCACGCCCGCCCTTGACGATGCAATAGTGTCGGGTCGGATCTGAGCATGGCCGAAGATCGCACTCGCGACAGTAAGGCGGCGAGAGTCCTTCGCATCTCCCATATCGAGTTGGAGAACTGGAGGAACTTTACTCACGTTTCTGTTGATTTGCAGAGACGTGCATTTTTGGTGGGACCGAACGCATCCGGTAAGTCCAATTTCCTCGATACCTTTCGCTTCCTTCATGATGTAGCTTCCGTGGGCGGTGGATTTCAGGCCGCCGTCAGGGCCCGGGGCGGCGTTTCGAGTTTGCGCGCCTTGGCGGCTCGCCGTTATCCCGATGTGCGTCTTTACGTTCGCATTGGTGATGATGTAGCCCAGACGTCGTGGCAATATGGACTGCGCTTCAATCAGGATAATCTCCGTCGTCCCGTGATCAGAGAAGAAACGGTACTGCACAATGGTGCCAGTATTCTCAAACGGCCGGATGAGGAGGATCGAAAGGACCCGGAGCGACTCACCCAGACCTACCTGGAACAGGTGAACGTCAATCGTAAGTTCCGAGACGTTGTGAACTTCTTCGAAGGTGTGCGGTACCTGCACATCGTTCCTCAACTCGTGCGCGATCAGGACCGATACGTTGGGAGAAGCGATGACCCGTTCGGCGGCAACTTCTTGGAGCAACTCGCGCGCACTCCGGAGAAGACACGAACTGCGAGACTGCGTCGTGTGGCTGATGCGCTGAAGATCGCGCTTCCACAGCTTAGCGATCTTGAGCTCTGGCGCGACGTGCGCGGAACGCCTCATTTGCGGGGTAGGTACGAGCATTGGCGCCCGAAGGGCGCCTGGCAAACGGAGGGGCAGTTTTCCGACGGCACGCTACGACTCTTGGGACTTCTTTGGGCCACACTGGAAGGAACCGGCCCCTTACTCTTGGAGGAGCCGGAACTGTCCCTTCATCCGGAGATTGTGCGTTATGTTCCGCAACTCTTTGCCCGACTTCAACGACGCACCGGGCGTCAAATAGTTGTAAGCACCCATTCAAGCGACCTACTCCACGACCGAGGGATCGGCATGGACGAAGTCCTTTTGCTTGAGCCCGGGGCGGAAGGCACAACAGTACGCCTGGCTGGTGGCAGTGACGAGATTAGGCGATTGTTGGAGGCGGGGCTAAACCTAGCTGAACTGGTCATGCCGCGGACACGTCCGAGCAGACCAGAGCAGATAGCACTGTTCGGTGAGTGGTGACTCCGGCGATCGCACCAGTCTATTTCTCGGGTGCCGTGGAGGGCATCGTCGACGAAGCCGCCGCGAGGAGACTGATTGACCACGTTGGAGGTGCGCTTGGCGTTCCATATGGTCGTAACGGCAAAGAGTACTTGCGCGAGCGTATCAATGGCTTCAATACCGCCGCTGCCCACTCTCCTTGGTTCGTACTGGTGGACCTTGATCACGAGGCGGACTGCGCGCCCCCAATGCGTACCGTCTGGCTATCCAATCCAGCACGCTATATGTGCTTCCGCATCGCGGTTCGAGAGATCGAGGCTTGGCTCATGGGTGACCGTCAGCGCTTGGCAGGTTTCTTAAGGGTCGCGCAGTCTCGAATTCCACATGAACCGGAAGGCGTCGCCGACCCAAAGCAGGTCATGGTTGATATTGCGCGTGCATCACGGCGACGAAGCATTGTTCAAGATATGGTTCCTCGGCCGGGAAGCGGCGTCATGATCGGGCCGGCGTACTCGTCACGTCTTGTGGAGTTCATACAGGCGCCCGCCGGTGGATGGCGACCCAGAGTCGCCGCACGCAGAGTGCCAAGCCTTGCTCGCAACATCATCCGGCTCCGACAAATAATTGAGGTTGGGAGGCGACTGCAATCGGGGCGGTAGCTGACACGGCACTGACGAAGCTGCGGCCAAGAGTGCGAGCCTTGATCCTGTTGGTGGGTGACGTCAATCGGCGGGGATTTGTGTTGCTCGATCGAAGCCTCGGCAGTCACCGTGACGATCTCAATCGGGCTCGGTCGGGTGCTCCCGGAAGGTGGACGAATCGTACCAACGGACGTCTTCGGCCCGGTACTCATACCCTTGCCCGCAACTGGGGCATCGGCGGTGACCGCTTCCAAGCACCGTCGCGCAGATCGCCGAATGAGGGGCGCCGGCATGTGCCGCCAAGCCGATGACCGGGAGCGACGATTGGCAGCCGCGGCAGACGACGTAGAACACTCGAAGGCCGGTAGCCATGACCGACTTCGCCGGATGGCGCGAGGCCGGCGTGTTGCACCTCGCGCCATCCACTCGGAGCGAGGATGCGACTATCGCGCGGTGGCGGCTACCGTCTTCGGCTCCGGTTGAACGTCGATGGACACCTTCTTGGGCAATGCGCCCTCGTGAACCGGGATGGTGATCTCCAGGACGCCGGCTGCGTACCTCGCCGAGATGCGATCGAACTGGAGGGTCTCGGGCAACGTCAGCACGCGCTCAAAGGGCCCGTACGCCACGTCGCTATACAGATACGCGTTCTCGGGCAACTGATAGGGGAACACCCGTTCTCCCTTCAACGTCAGCATGTTGCCCACCACTTGCACGTCGACCTTGTTCGGATCCACGCCCGGCAGCCATGCCCGGATCACCAGCGCATTGTCCTTGTAGAATGCCTCCGTCCCGGGAGTCCATGCCACGCCTCGCCCTGAGGTGCCGCTCGAGGTGTCCGAGCCTCCGAGCGCCCTGTTGACGAAATTGGCCATGTCGCGCTGCATGGCGACCAGGTCCGCAAACGGGTTCCAGCGAGTCGAGCTGATCATGGCACAGACCTCCCTTCGCGGTATCATCGGCTCTTTGTGCCATTGTACGTATTTATGGTCTTTATTGTCAAGAGCCTCATTGCGTTATTTGAGTGAAATATGTACAAAAGCCCGCCCGGCATGATATCATACGACCGACGAAGGACGCGGGAGCGCTGATGAACGCTGCGCATAATGGACAGAGCCGGCCGGCGAACAGAGGGCGGCATCGGGTGCGGGCTCGAGCGACGGAAGAACGTTTCCAGCGGAACCAGCGGAAGGTCAGGGTGACCTTCTACCTTGCGGAGACGCTGTTGGACGAGTTGCGGGATGTCACGGTGGCGTTGTCCGGACCGCCGGAGAGGCTGACCCTGTCGCAGCTTGCGGAGAGGGCGCTCCAGCGGGAGGTGCAACGGCTGAAGCGCGTGCACCACGCGGGCGGGGACTTCGCCAAACGAACGCAGGAACTGCGGCCGGGGCGTCCCATCAAGTAAGCCGGGCGGAGCGGCGGGGTCATCGCGTGCGTCTCCCGGCGCGCTCGCTGCGCATCATCGACGCAACGAGGCCGGCCACGCAGAGCGCACCCAGCGCGGTGAACGATGTGCGCGTGGCCGCCAGGAACGGGTCACGGAGCGCCGGCGTGATCGCCGCGCTGCCGAGATAGGCGTTGAGCACCAGCGTGACGATGCCCATGCTCAGCATCTGGCCGACGAGGCGCATCGTCGCGAGCGTGTTGGATGCGATGCCGTAGGTCTCCGCGGGGACGGCGCTCATCACCGCGTTGGTGTTTGGCGACGAGAACAGCCCAAACCCCAGGCCGGCGACGGCGAGGGTGCCCACGATGAAGGAGACGCCGGTCGTCTCGTGGATCGTGCCCAGGAGAAACAACGCGGCCGCCGTCAGGGCCATCCCCGCGGATGCGAGGAAACGCGGCTCCACGTTGTCCGACAACCGCCCTGCGAACGGCGACGAGGCGCTTTGTACCACGGCTTGGGCCACGATGATCACGCCGGCCCGATCGGCCGAGAACCCGCGAATGTACTGGAGGTAGAGACTCAGCAGAAACGCCGTCGCGTATGTGGCGCTGTAGTTCAACAAGGCCGCCAGATTCGAGAATGCGAACGCGCGGTTGTCCAGGAAGAGGCGGATGTTCAGGACCGGGTGCGGGATCGCGTTCTCCCGGCGCACGAACGCCGCGCACCCCGCCAATCCGGCCGCAACCAAAACGGCGCCGGCGCGCGCCGGGAGCAGGGTGAGCCCGTACATCAACGCCACAAGCATTGCGCCGTAGATGCATGCGCCCGGGAGGTCGAACCGCTCCGGCCGGCCGAGGGCCCATTCCCCGCGGAGCCGCCACAGGGTCAGCGCGATCGTCGCGGCACCGAGCGGCACCGTGGTGATGAAGATGGAGCGCCACCCCAGGTGTTCCGCCAGCAACCCGCCGAGCCACGGCCCGACAGACTGCGAGGCGTAGACGCACGCGATGATGATCCCCAGCGCGCGCCCGCGCTCGGCCTCGGGATACACGGCGACGACGATCGCCGCGCCCATCCCCCAGATCGTGCCGCCCCCGATCCCTTGAAGAGCGCGAAAGACGATCAGTAACGCCGCCGAAGGCGCGTGGGCGCACAGGAGCGTGGCGAGCGTGTACAGCGCCGTGCACCCGACGAACATCCGCTTCCGCCCCCGGAGGTCGCCGATGCGGCCCAGGGGCACGAGAGAGACGGCGGCGGCGAGGAGATACGCGGTCGTGACCCAACTCAGGGAAAACGCGTTGAATCCGAAGTCCCGTCCGATCGCCGGCAGGGCGACGTTGACCGCGGTCGCCATGTACGGGGTGACGAACGACGACATCATGGCGACCAGCAGCGCCACGCGCCGTAGAGTCCGATCGGCGTCCACATCCGGCGCCCGGCCGGTGTGGACGATCGGCGACGTGTGTACAGAAGCGTGCTGGCCCGCGTCGGGAGCGTTCCGGGTGTCGCCCAGTTGATGGCCTCCAAGATGAGCCTGGCGTTCGCCGGCGATAGCAGGATTCGCCGGCACGGGCGGAGAGTCCCAGCCGGTCGGGCGCCTCGCGCTCTCGGCTCACGAGGGATCGACCAGGTTACGCCCAATCGTTAACGAAGCAAACATCCGTGGATGAACGGCCACTGGAACCGTGAGGGGAGTCGGGCATGGACGATCCGGTGAGGGCAGGTGGGCACGGCGCGGCCGGGGCGATGTGGAAGGCGCACGGCACCCTGCGGTCGATTACCAAGACGGTGCGGATCGATTGCGACCCGAGCGCCGTGTACGCGTTTCTGTGTGACCTGGCCAACTGGCCGCGCTGGGCCGTCGTCAACATCAAGTCGACGAGCCGCACCGCGGATCCGGAGTGGTGGGACATGGTCACCCCCCACGGCGCCGCGCGGCTGCGGCTGCGCGCCGATCCGCGCCACGGGATCCTCGACCACGATTACATCGATCCGCAGGCGAGTTGGACTGTATATGCTCGGGTGATTCCCAACGGGAGCGGCGCAGAGTTCATGATGACCTTTTTTCAACCGCCGAGCTTCAGCGACGATGTCTTCGACGCGCAGATCACGCTGATCGACGTGGAGCTCGCGAAGCTCAAGGAAATTCTGGAAGCGTCGTCAGGGAGCGTCGAACGCTAGTGCAGCATCGCCGAACTCCGGCAAGGGGTCGAGCCGGCCGGATCTGCCCTTCGCTCCGCGGACCGACGCCTACCGATTCAGAGTTGTCGCTTTGTCCGCCGCACAAGCGAAAATGCAGCGGCACACGTGCGCACCGCGGGCGTCGAACGCCCGCTCCGAGCAGATCCGGCCGGCCCATCTACCCTCGTCAAACATCAAAGACGGTGCACTAGACGGCCCGTTGCGCGTGTCGGCGGCCGCGGATCGGACGATCCGCCCGTTATCAAGGCGACGGCGCTCGCAGGAGCGGCGTTCATCCGATCATGCTCGCCGGCGCCGGGATCGTTTCGGGGCGGCGGCGCGCACGGTTCGCGTCGTCCGCGGGCTTGCCGACCGGGCGGCCATCCGGCGCCTCCTGGGCGCGGCACCGGTGCGCTTGCGCCGCGCCGGGCGTCGGTCCCCTCGCGGCACGTCGGATCGGATGGGAACCTCCACCACCGCGTCGGAGTGGTCATAGTAACGGGCGACGAGCGCGGCCGTGTATTTCTTGCGGAACTGATCTACGGTCCGCTGCACCGTCCGCTTTTCCTGCCTGACCTTCGCCCTGGCGGTCAACTGCTGCCGCCCGGCACTCACGGTGATCACCGGGTGGGCGAGGACGTTGCGGTACCATTGGGTGCGCGATCCGTGCAGGGGCAAAAGCCACATCGTCTCGCCGTCGACCACGAACCACACCGGGAACCGCACTCTGCGTCCGGTCCGGCGGCCCGTCACGGTGATCGAGATCTCTTCGCGGTCTCCGAGCGCCTTGGCAAAATCCGCTTGTGCCATCGTATTCACCCCGAGCCCTCGGCTCGCGTCCGGCGTCTTGACCGTATCCACGCGCCGGGCGCGGCATGCGTCGGTACGCGCCCGTGCCATCGGTGGAGAGCTTCACGGTCGACCGGCGTCCGGCCTGCGCATTCCGCAATCGTCTACACCATTGGCGCCCAAGCGTCCGCGCACGTTTCCCGCTTCCCGCACCTCAATCCGGCGCGTCGGGCTCAACCGTTGCCGGCCGCGGCGCCCTGCGCGAATACGTGGCGGCGCGGGCGCCGAGCGGTCTCGGACACGGTGGCGCCTCACCCGGGGCGGCCGGCGTCCGGCGGCCCGACGTCTTGGGCACAACTACCTTTCGAGAGATTCTCCGGCGAGGTATCGATATGGATCGCGAGGCGTTGATGCAGTGGCTCCGTGAAACGTCGGCCGCGCTCGACGCGATGGATGCCGACATCACCGCCCGGATCGGGGAGTGGCCGGCGCTGCGCGACAGCCTGCACCAGACGGGCGAAGCGATGGCGGCGCTGTGCGCGGACGCCGACGCCGCCCGCGAGCGATTGATCGCGGCCTACCGATCCGAGGCGGAGGCCGTGCGGCAACTCGTGTCCGGCGCGGCCGCGTGCGCCGGGGCGATTCTTGGTGCCGGTCGGGCCGCGGCCGAGGAGATGGTCGCGGCGGCTCGGGCGGACGCCGAGCGCGCGCGCACAGACGCCAAGGCATCGGCGGTCGCCACGCTGCGGGACGCCCAGGAGCGCGCGCAGCACGCGGTCGCTTCCGCCGAGCGGTTGGCGGAGCAGAGGCTGGCCGAGGTCCGCCACGAGGCCGACTTCATCCTCGGCGAGGCTCGACGCCAAGCCGGCGAGGCTGCGGAGGCCGTAGCGACAGCGCGGCAGCAAGCCGTGGAGACAGCCGCTCGGGCACAGCAGGACGCGGACGCGGTACTGGACGATGCGCGCCGGCAAGCCGAGGAACTGGTGGCGACGGCACGGCAGGACGCCGCGGAGGCGGTAGCGACGGCGCGGCAGCAAGCCGTGGAGATAGCCGCTCGGGCACAGCAGGACGCGGACGCGGTACTGGACGATGCGCGCCGGCAAGCCGCGGAACTGGTGGCGGCGGCGCGGCAGGAGGCCGCGGGGCAGGCCGCCGCCACGTTCGCCGAAGCGCAGCTCGCGCTGGCCGAAGCGCGCCGGCAGGCTGACGCCGTCACGAGCCGGGCCGAAGAGTACGTCGGCGGGCTGGTTGCCCGGCTGGAGCGGTTGCTCCCTGAGCAAGACGAGCTCGCGCGGGCGTTCGAACGCCTGCTGCACGACTACTCGGCGGCGGTGGAGGCGGTGGGTCGCGCGCAGACCGACGCGCGCGACCGGGCAATCCCCAAGCTCCGGCGGCTGCTCGCGGCGCTCAAGACCGGCGGGAGCGTCGAGGACGATGAGCCGGATCCCCAGGATGGCGGCGCGCAATCCCATGCTGCACCCGGTGATGTCGCGACGCAGCCCGGGTCGGGCGATCACGCGACGGAGCTGACCGGCACGGTGGCGGTGGAGGGAGCATCCGACGAAACCACGGCGCGTTTCGTGGAGGCGCTGTCGCAGCTGCCCAACGTGAAGCGCGCGGTCTTGGCCACGCAGTGGCACGTGCCCCGGCTCGCGATGATCGACGTCACGGTTACGGACGGCTCGCTGGCCGACCTAGACCTTGGCGCGCTTCAGCACTTCACGACGCGCGTTACGAACACGACGCCCAAGATGGTGGTCGTGCGGGTCGAGGAAAACGTGGACCGGCAGATAGGCGTGCCGGCGCCTGAGCCGGGCAGCGAGGGACAGGACGGCGGCGTCCACGGCCATCGGGCGAGCGGGTGGCTGGTGGTTCCCAGGGTCCACAAACACCCGCGTCCAGGACTGTGGGTGTGGGAGCTCGTTACGTACCCCGCGACCGGCGGGCCGCAGGCAGCCCGGCGGCTCCGCGGAGGCATCGAGAACTCCGAAGAGGAGGCTAACGAAGCGGCAAGGCGCGCGGCCGAGGAGGCCGCCGAGACGGCGGGCGGGCTTCACGGATAGCGACCCGCGCGCACGCCACGGCCCGGGACCGCGACCGCGGTCTCGGGCCGTGGACTACCGTGCTTACCGTGCTGCGCCGACCAGCGCGGAGCTCGCCGCGGAAGCCGGTTGCGCAACCTCGATGGGGACCTTCTTCGGGAGCGCACCCTCGTGCACCGGGAGCGAGATCTCCAGGACGCCGTTCTCGTACTTCGCGGAGACGCGATCGTTGCCGACGTTCTCGGGCAGCGTCAGCGTCCGCTCGAACCGGCCGTAGGCGATCTCGCTATAGACCTGCCCGTCGCCGGCGAGCTTGTACGGAAACACGCGCTCGCCCTTGATCGTGAGGATGGCGCCCGTCACCTGGACGTCGATCTTCGCCGGATCGACCCCCGGCAGCCATGCGCGAACCACGAGCGCATTGTCCTTGTAAAACGCCTCCGTGGCGGGCGCCCAGGACGCGCCGGTGGCCGTCGTGCTGCCGGACCCGTCCGCGCCGCGAAACGCCTTGGTGATGAAGTCGCTCATGTCGCGCTGCATCGCGAGCAGGTCCGCAACGGGGTTCCACCTCGTGCCGTACCCGATCATCGTTCTCTCCCCTTTCGCTGCGGTGTATTTGTGGCGCACACTCCGTCTATCGCATGGCCGCGGCCGTCTGTCCAGCCAGGCTGTCTGTCGGTATCTTACATACCATAGTGATCGATATGCTGTCAATATCATTGTCAATGTTTATCTCATCATGATATTTATCAAACCCGCTCGATGCCATGGATGACTGATGGCACGTATGCGCCCATAGGTTGTTGACCCGGGGCGGCACCACGCCAATGACCGCTCCTCACGGGAGCCTCCCGCCTTTGATACCGGAAGGACACTGCCTTCGGTGGTAGCGATCGCGACGCGGAGGGCATAGATTCGAGTTACCGTCTCGATCGAGAGTCGCCGGAACGCCGGATGTCCATCCGGCGCGGCACCAGGCAGCTTCTCTAGGACGGGGAAATCGACGGCTGCGACGGTCCGGCGCGGGTGATACCGCGGCGGGCGGCGGCCGTCGATTCGTGCCAAGGGTGCCGGGCAGTTACGTGACACCTTAGCTGCATCCCGTCCCGGCCGGGGTCCCGCCCGGGCCCGTCGATCGTCCACGCACGTCCGAGGATGACGGCGGCGTTCCAAGGCCAAATGGCTCCCAGCGGTCCCGCAGCATGCCGGCGATTCGCGGCACGGCAGCGCGGAGCAGGTGCGTGTGGTAGATGGGCCCCGCGTCGACCCGGCAGACGAGGTTGTGCGTCAGCGCGGGATCGCCCGGGCCGCCGTGAATGGGGAGGCCTTGCGCGCTGGCGGCGAGCACCAGCCCGTCGCCCGCTCCCCATGAGAGCTCGCCCCCCGGCAGCGCCCCCGTGATCCCGACGACCGTGTCGAAGCCCATGCCGTCGGTCCGAGGATCGTCGCCGTAGATCACGTATACGCGAATGGCGCCCGGCAGCGGGATGCGGTTCAGCCGGGCCAGCGTGGTTCCCGCGCCGCCCGGCGGGAAGCTCCAGGGCTGCCCGGGGCGGGCGCGCCAGTACGGAAACGCCGGGTAGAGGTCCCGGACGAGCGGGCCGTGGGCCCATCCCGTCAGAGGCATCCCGGGCAGCATCCGGTCCGCGAGGTAGGCGACCACGAGGCCCTCATCCGGGACGCCGACGAGCACGAGGCGGTTGACGAGGCCCCGCCAATCGGCCGCGTCCTCGGCGAGGGCCCAGCGAGCGACGACGCCGCCGACGCTGTACCCGACGACGTTGACGCGGGATGCGTACACGGCGGGGCGGACGACGCGGCGGAGATACCTGCCGATCTCCTCGGCCTCGCCGCCGATGGAGAGCGGTGCCGATCCGTAGGCGGCCCAAAACACCGTGGGGGCGGGCCCGGCGCTCTGGTAGCCGGCGCGCTCCATGGCCGCGAGGATCGGGTCCGGCACAAACGTGCTCTCGTTGCGGTAGCCGGGCACGATGACCGTGGGGAGCAAGAGGTCGACCGCGGCGCGGGCCGTCGCCGCGCCGGTCCCGTCCCGCACGGTCACCGCGACCTCCACCCGGATGTTGTCCGACGGCGGCGGCACCGGCGCAAACGCCCCGATGCGGATCCCGCCGACGGAGACCGCACCGCGCGCAAGGTCCAGCATCATCGGGAACCGCTTTGGCATGCGCGCGAGCGGCAACTCGGCGACGGCCGTCCCCGGCGGGACGGCCACGCTCATGCTGAGCGGCCCGGCCTCGGCCGGGCCCGCGGCGCTCACCGCGAGGCGGACCGTGTGGGGATCGGCCATCCCGGCGGGCTCCAGGCTGATTTCGGGCTGCGCCGGGGCGGCGGCGCCGGCCAGCGGCACCCAGAGGGCGAGGCACATGGCGATCGCCGGCGCCGCGCGGCACCTCATCGCCGTTCCGCCCGATCCGCGATCTCCACGAGCTTGCGCCGGCTGCCCGCGCCATGGACGATCCGGATCCCGGTGCGGGAAACGCGGAAGTGATCCGCCAGGGCGGCGCAGAGCGCCGCGTTGGCCCGGCCCTCGCGCGCGGGCGCGGTCACCGCGACGCGCAGGCTGCCGTCGCCCCGCGGTTCCACCCGGGTCACGCGCGCGTTGGGCACCACGTGTACGACGAGACGCACGATCCACCACCGTCGACGGGCTCGGGTGAGCCCGGCCGGTGAGCGCACTTCGGCGCGCCGGCGCCACGAGCCCTGCAGCGCCGAGGCGCGCTGTGATACGATGCAGGCGTGTTGGAAGAGACGTCCGGCGGCGATGCGACCGTGCCGGCAGATTCGGTGTTCCTGCGCGCGTGTCGCCGGTTGCCCGTTGCGTATACACCCGTGTGGGCCATGCGGCAGATCGGCCGGTACCTTCCGGCCTACCGGAGCGTCCGGGCGCGCATGAGCCTGCTGGAGTTGTGCAAGACGCCGCCGGCCGCGGCGGAGGTCACGGTGCGGGCCGCGGAGACGCTCGGCGTCGACGCGGCGATCATCTTCGCGGACATCCTCCTCGTGGCGGAGCCCCTCGGCGTCGGGCTCTCGTTTGTGCGCGGCGAGGGACCGGTGATCCATCGGCCCGTGCGCACGGCGGACGCCGTGCGCCGCCTGCCGGATCTCGAGCCGGCAGACGCCGTGCCGTTCGTTTTCGACGCGATCCGCCTCGCCCGCGCGGGCCTCCCGGACCGCCTGCCGTTGATCGGATTCGCCGGCGCGCCGTTCACGGTGGCCTCGTACCTGGTGGAGGGCGGCCCCTCACGGGAGTTTCTCGAGACCAAGCGGTTGATGCATAGCGACCCGGACACGTGGAACGCGCTCATGGAACGATTGGCGGCCCTCACCACGCGGTATCTGAACGCCCAGATCGCGGCCGGAGCGAGCGCGGTGCAGCTCTTCGACAGCTGGATCGGGTGCCTCGCGCCGGACGACTACCGGCGCTTCGTGCTGCCCCATTCGCGGCGGGTCATCGTGGCGCTGTCCCCGGGCACCCCGGTGATTCACTTCGGCACCGGCACGGCGGGCCTGCTGGAGCTCATGCGGGAGGCGGGCGGGGACGTCATCGGCCTCGACTGGCGCGTGGGCCTCGACGCGGCATGGCACCGGCTCGGCGACGGCGTCGCCGTGCAAGGCAATCTCGACCCCGCGCTCCTGCTGGCGCCGCCCGCGGAGATCCGGCGCGGCGTGCGGGCGGTGCTCGACGCGGCCGCGGGCCGGCCCGGGCACATCTTCAACCTCGGGCACGGGGTGCTGCCCCAGACACCCTGGGAGCACGTGCGCGCGATGGTAGACGCGGTGCACGAACTGAGCGCGCGCGCCGCCCCGTGAGGGAGCGCCGCCGAGCATGCCGGCGCGAGTGCGCGTGACACGGCCGTACGGCGCCGTTCTGCTCGTCGCCTACGGCGGGCCGCACACCCTCGCCGACGTGCGGCCGTATCTCGCGAACGTGCTGCGGGGACGGCGCGTGCCGCCATCCCGCATCGAGGAGGTCGCGCACCACTACGAGTTGTTCGGCGGGCGCTCGCCGCTGGCGGAACTGACGGCCCGGCAGGCGGCCGCGCTCCAGGCGGCGCTGTCGCGGCGCGGGCATGAGCTCCCTGTGCTGGTCGGGATGCGAAACTGGACGCCATACCTGCACGACACCCTCGCTGAGATGGGGGCGCGCGGCGTCCGGCGCGCCGCCGGCGTGATCATGGCGCCCCAGCAGAGCTACTCGAGTTGGGAGCAGTACCAGGAAAACGTCGCGGAGGCGCGCGAGCGCGTGGGCGCCGCCGCGCCGGAGGTCGAGTACGTCGCCCCCTGGTTCGACGCGCCGGGGTTCGTGGAGGCACAGGCGGCGCGGGTCGCGGCCGCGCTCGCGGCGATCCCGCCGGATCGGCGGGCGGCGGCCCGCCTCGTGTTTACCGCCCACAGCATCCCGGTGCGGATGGCGGACCGCTCGCCGTACGTGGCCCAGGTCACGGCGTCGGCCCGCCTGGTCGCCGCACGCGTGGATCGCGCAGAGTGGTCGATCGCGTACCAGAGCCGCAGCGGGGACCCGCGTGAGCCGTGGCTGGAACCGGACGTGACCAGCGTCATTCAGGATCTCGCCGCGGCGGGCGTCCGCGACGCCGTCGTCGTGCCGGTCGGGTTTGTCTCGGACCATATCGAGGTGCTGTACGACCTCGACACGGAGGCCCGCGCGGCGGCGTCGAGCGCCGGCATCGGGTTTCACCGCGCCGGGACCGTGATGGACCATCCGGCGTTCATCGAGATGCTCGCCGATCGGGTCGAGGCGCTCGTGCGAGCGCCGTGATGACCGTGTGGCCCGGTCACGCGGGAACGCACGACGCGCCGGGCGCCCGGCCGGCGGCACGCCGTAGGCGGATCGCGGTGATCGGCGGCGGCATCGCGGGGTTGGCGGCGGCGCACCGGCTCGTCGAACTGACGTCAACGGTCCCGTACGGCCTCGATGTGACCCTCTTGGAAGCCGCGCCGCGGCTCGGCGGTTCCATCGCGACCGAGCACCGGGACGGCTACGTGATCGAGGCCGGGCCCGACGCGTTTCTCACGGAGAAGCCCTGGGCGGTTGCGCTCTGCGAGCGGCTCGGTCTCGCCGATCGCCTGATCGGAACGCGCGCCGACCGTCGCCGGACGTACGTCCTCCACGGCGGCCGGCTGCGGCGCCTGCCGGAGGGGTTTGCGCTCATGGCGCCCACGCGCCTCGGCTCGGTGTGGCGGTCGGATTTGTTCACGTGGCGCGGCAAGGCTCGGATGGCGCTCGACCTCGTGCTGCCTCGCGGTCCCGACCGGGACGACGAGAGCCTGGCGGCATTCGTCACCCGGCGGTTCGGCCGGGAGGTGCTGGACCGGGTTGCGGAGCCCCTGGTGGCCGGCATCTACACCGCGGATGCCGCGACGCTGAGCCTCAGAGCGACGATGCCCCGGCTTCTCGATCTAGAGCGGCGCCACCGGAGCCTGATTCTCGCCCTGCGGCGCGCGCGGCCCGCCGGGGACGGGGCGGGGCGGCAGGCGGGTCCCGGCGGGTCGAGCGGCCCGCGGTGGGGCCTGTTCGCGACGCCGGACGCCGGCATGGGCCTCCTGATCTCCGCGCTCGCATCGCGCCTGCCGGCCGGCGCGATGCGGCTCGGCGCCGGCGTGCGGGCCATCGTCCCGAGCGGCAATCCCGGGGCTCCGGCGCGCTACCGGATCGTGGTCGACGGCGGGCCCGCGGTACCGGCGGACGGCGTCGTCGTCGCGGCCCGCGCGCCGGAAGCGGCGGCGCTGGTCGAGGAGCTCGATCCGCGGCTCGCGGACTTGTTGCGGAGCATTCCGTACGCATCGTCGGCGACCACCACGCTGGCGTTCGACCGGAGGCAGATTGCGCACCCGCTCGACGCCTTCGGCTTCGTCGTCCCGCGCGCCGAACACGTACCGCTCCTCGCATGCACGTTCTGCAGCGTGAAATTTGCGGGGCGGGCGCCGGAGGGCCGGGTGCTGCTACGGGCGTTCGCCGGCGGCGCGCTGCGGCACGACGATCTGGCGCGCGACGACGACGCGCTCGCGGCGATGACGGAAGCGGCGCTGCGCCCGCTGCTCGGCATCAGCGGGCGGCCGCATCTCGTACGCGTTCATCGCCATGCCGGCGCCATGCCGCAGTACCTGCTCGGGCATGGGGCCCGGGTCGCGCAGATCGAGGCGCGCGCCCATGCCCACGCCGGTCTCGCCCTGGCCGGCGGCGCGTACCGCGGCATCGGCATCCCCGACTGCATCCACTCCGGCGAGGAGGCGGCCGAGCGGGTCCTCGGCGCCATCGTCCCGCAATCCGCCGCGCGCCGGTAGGGCGGCGGGGCGTCCCGCGCCCCCGGGCGCCCGTCGCGACCGGCGGATGCCCGCGATGCCGCGGCGCGCGGTCTGAGGCGGGGGACGCCGTGCGAGGGCAGCCCGCTACTTGCCGGCCAGGAGACGCGGATCGAGCGCGTCGTGCAGACCGTCGCCCGCCAAGTTGAAGCTCAGCACGACGGCGGCGATGGCGACGCCGGGGGCGAGCGCGGCCCAAAACGCCGTGAGCAGGTAGCTGTAGCTGTCCGCGAGCATCGCGCCCCACTCGGGCGCGGGCGGCTGCGCGCCGAGCCCCAAAAAGCCGAGTCCGGCCGCGTCCAGGATCGCGGTGGCGATTCCGAGCGTCGCCTGGACGACGAGCGGCGAGGCCGCGTTGGGCAGGACGGTGCGCAGGAGCACGCGCCACGCCCGCGCGCCGATGGCCTCCGCCGCGGTGACGTACTCGAAGCTTTTGATCGACAGGGTGGACGCGCGTGCGATCCGGGCGTAGATGGGGATGTTGACGATGCTGACGGCGAGAATGGTGTTGTTGAGGCCGGGGCCGCGCATGGCGACGATGCCGATCGCCAGGATGATCGAGGGGAAGGCGAGCATCACGTCCATGACGCGCATGATGGCGCCATCGATTCTCCCGCCCGCGTAGCCGGCCGTAATCCCCAGCAGCGCGCCCGTGGTGAGCGCCCCCGCCACGGCCACGAGCCCCACCGTCATCGAGATCCGGGCGCCGTACAGGACCCGGCTGTACACGTCCCGGCCGAGCGCGTCCGTGCCGAACCAGTGCGCCGCGCTGGGAGGCTTGAGCCGGCCCACGAGGTTTTCGTCATCGAATCCGTACGGCGCGATCTTGGGCGCGAACACCGCGAAGACCGCAAAGAACAGGATCATCACGAAGCCGGTGCGGGCGTTTGCGTTGCCCCAGAACCGCCGCGCGGCGAGCCGCCACGCCGACCGCCCGGCGGGCCGGGCCGCCGCCGGCGCGGGCGCGCTACGCGTAGCGGATTCGGGGGTCGAGGAAAGCATAGAGGACGTCCACCAGGAGATTGACGAGCACGAACACCAGCGAAAACAGCAGGATGCCCGCGAGGATCACCGGATAATCCCTGAACTGGATGGAGTCGTACATGAAGCGCCCGACGCCGGGCCAGGAGAAGATCGTCTCGGTCAAGATCGCGCCCGTGAGCAGCGATCCGACCTGCAGGCCGATCACCGTGACGATGGGGAGCAGGGCGTTGCGCAACCCGTGGTCGATCACGACCGCCCGCGCGGCGAGGCCCTTGGCGCGGGCGGTGCGGATGTAGTCCTGATGCAGCGCGTCCAGCATCGACGCCCGCGTCATCCGCGCGATGATGGCCATCGGGATCGTCGACAGCGTGATGCTCGGCAGCACGAGATGGCGCACGGCGTCCCACGCGGCAGACCAGTTGGCCGTGAGCAGCCCGTCGAGGACGTCGATGCGCGTGATGGTCGCGAGCTGCGTGCTGACACCCAGTTGGCCCGCGGTCGGCAGCGCGTGGAAGTACACGCTGAAGATATAGACCAGCATCAGCCCCAGCCAGAACACCGGAAACGAGACGCCGAGCAACGCGATCCCCATGCCGAACCGGTCCATCGCGGAGTTGGGGCGCGACGCGGAGAGCAACCCGATCGGGATGCCGGCGATCACGGCGACGGTGATCGCGCCGAGCATCAACTCGATCGTGGCCGGGAAGCGCGGCATGAACTCCGCGATCACCGGCCGGTGGCTGTCGAGGGAGTCCCCGAAGTCGCCGCGGACGGCCGCCCAGAGGTAGACGACATACTGGACCGGGAGCGGTCGGTCCAGCCCGAACTCATGCTCCACGCGCGCGATGGAGTCGGGACTGGCGTGCTCCCCGAGATAGGCGATCGCGGGGTTCCCGGGGAGAAGGTGAATCAGGAGAAATGCCGCCGCCGACACCCCGAGCAGCACGGGCATGAGGATGATCAGGCGGCGGGCGATATAGGTGCTCATCCTCAGACGGCCGGGGGGCGGCGGCTCGCCGCCCCCCGGACCGCCGGTCGTGGCTCCGCTACTGCACCGAGACGAGCTCCATGTACTCGTTCGCGTCCGGCTGGCCGATCAGCCCCTGCACGTTCTTGCGCAGCACGAGGGGCACCTTGGCATGGGCCAGCGGAATGTCCCGGTAGTCGTTGAGGATCATCGTCTCCGCCTGGGCGTACAGCTTCGCGCGCTCGGCCTGGTCGGCGACCACCTTCGCCTTGTTGATCAGGTCGAACACCGCCGGGTTGTTGTACGACAGGTACGCGTTCTGCGGATCGTACTTCGGGAAGAAGTACCCCAGCCAGTCGTCGGGATCGCCGTTGTCGCCGATCCACCCGATCATGAACATGGGGAACTTGTTCGTCTTGCGATCCTGGAGGTACGCGGCCCAGTCCTCGGTCTGCAGGTGGGCGCGGATGCCCACCTTGGCCAGGTCGCTCGCGATCGCGGTGCCGATGTCCTTGCCGTTCGGGAAGTACGGCCGGCTCACCGGAATGTACCAGAAGTCGAACGAGAACCCGTTGGGATACTGCGCCTCAGCCAGCAATTGCTTGGCCTAGGCGGGGTCATAGGCGTACCCGGGCGTGGTCGTGCGCCCCCACATCAACGGCGGCATGTGCTGGTTGGCCACCTGGCCATAGCCGCCGTACAGGGCGTCCACGATCGCCTTGCGATCGATCGCGTACGCCACGGCCTCGCGGATGCGCTTGTCCTTGAAGAGCGCGTTGTTCATGTTGAACCGCAGCCACCCGGTGTTGAACGCCGGCCGGTACGCGAGCTTGAGGTTCGGGTCCGCCATCGCGCCCTTGACGTCGTCCGGGTTCGGGAATTCCATGGCGTTGATCTCGCCGGCCTTGAGGGCGAGGAACCGCGCGGCGTTGTCTTTGATGACGCGCATGATCAGCCGCTGCGTCTTCGGCAGGCCCTTACGGAAGAACGACGGGTTCGCCTGGAGCGTGACGTGGTCGTCCCGGACCCACTCCACGAACTTGTACGGCCCGGTGCCGACGGGATGCTGGCCGAACGCCTGCGCGCCGTATTTCTTCAGCGCCGCGGGGCTCGCGAACTCGAACGCGATGATCGACAGATTGTACAGGAGGGGTGAGTTCGGCCGCTGCAGCACGATCTGGAACGTGTAGGGGCCGGCCGCTCTGGACTCCTTGAACGTGTCGGCCATGAAATCGTCCCAGTACTCGTAGTCGAAGCCCTTGACCGCGTGATAGGGGTTGTTCTTGTCGGACCAGCGGTCGAAGTTGAACTTTGCGGCCTCCGCGTTCCAGGGCGTTCCGTCCTGGAACGTCACGCCGCGTCGCAGCTGGAACGTCCACGTGAGCCCGTTGGGGGACACCGACCAGCTGGTCGCGAGGTCCGGCTCGACGTCCGTCAGGCCCGGCTTGGCCCGCACCAGCAGGTTGAAGATCTGGGTGGTGACCTCCGACGTCTCCCCGTTGGAGCTGACGTTGTTGTCGAGGGTGTCGGCGTCGCCGCCCTTGCCCCAAATGAACGTCGACGGTCCCGCGGCCCATCCCGTGACCGAACCGGGCACCACCACGATTCCCATGACGAGCATCGCCGCGGCAACGAGCGCGGCGACCGGGCTGCGCACGCCTGCGAGCCGGTTCCTCATACGGTCCCCCCTTTGTCGGCCTGGCACGTTCTATAGATTAATGTAGGCGGTTACGCTGGAGCCATATTCGGCGGCCCGGACGGCAGTCCTTTGGCCCGGGCGCGGAACCGCGCACGAATCAGGCGGCGAACCCATCGTCGGAACCTGCGGGACTGGCGGACGGTCTGTGTAACAGCATCGCGACCCGGAGCCGCGCGCAGGTTCTATGGTATAATGACCGCGATAGGGCAGGGACCCCGCCGCGTGCATGCGGCGGGGCGGCGATGACGGGAACACGTACGCCCGGCAGCGGCCGCAAGAGAGACGGGGCCCGGGCTGAGAGCCCCGTTCGGCGGGCGGGCGGAACACCTCCCCGGAGCCGCGGGCGAAGCGCTGGCCGCGAAGCCCGCCGGGTGCGCCCGTGATCGCGCGATCGAGAGCCCCGGGAGGCGCCGCCCTGCACATGCGCGGCGTCCGCCCGGGAGAAGCCTGGGTGGAACCGCGGAATCGCCTCCGTCCCGACGGACGGGGGCGTTTTTCTATGACCGGATGCGCGGCCGGTTCAGCGGCGGCGGAGGCAGTGACGCGCTCGGGAGGGATCGTGGATGGATCAGGTCACGGTGCGATTTGCCGACGGGAGCTCGGCCGCGTATCCGCGCGGGACGCAGCTCGCCGCCATCGCGCGGGATCGCGGGGCGGGCGACGCGCTCGTCGCCCGCGTGGACGGCGCGGAGCGGGACCTCGCGACGCCGCTCGAGCGCGACGCGGCCGTCGAGTGGCTCTCGTTTGCCGACCCGGCGGGGCGCACGGTGTTCTGGCACAGCAGCGCCCACCTCCTGGCCCAGGCGGTGCGGGAGCTGTTTCCCCAGGCCAAGCTGGCCATCGGCCCGGCCATCGACGACGGCTTCTACTACGATTTCGACATCGGCCGGCCGTTCGGACCGGAGGACCTGGAGCGGATCGAGGCCCGGATGCGCGACCTGGCCGCGCGCGACGAGCGCATCGAGCGGATCGCGGTTCCGCGCGCCGAGGCGCAG
Organism: Bacillota bacterium; assembly: GCA_021324255.1. GTDB lineage: Bacteria > Sysuimicrobiota > Sysuimicrobiia > Sysuimicrobiales > Segetimicrobiaceae > JAJPIA01. The sequence continues at coordinate 14,778 of JAJPJL010000056.1, read as the reverse complement.
CGGGCGTTCGCCGCGGCGGGTGAGCGCTACAAAGTCGAGCTGCTCGAGGGCATCGCGGACGATCCGGTGAGTTTTTACCGCCAGGACGGGTTTGAGGACATGTGCCGCGGGCCGCACCTCGCCTCCACGGGCCGAATCAAGGCGATCAAGCTGCTCAGCACGTCCGGCGCGTACTGGCGCGGCGACGAACGGCGGGAGATGCTGCAGCGCATCTACGGGATCTCCTTTCCGACCCAGGCCGCGCTCGACGCGCATCTGGCGCGGATCGAGGAGGCGAAGCGCCGGGATCACCGGAAGCTCGGCCGGGATCTCGAGCTCTTCGCCTCCGTGGAGGAAGTCGGGCAGGGCCTGCCGCTGTGGCTGCCGCGCGGCGCCACGGTGCGGCGGCTGCTCGACCGGTACATCACGGACCTCGAGGTCGCCCTGGGCTACGAGCACGTGCACACGCCGGACCTGGCGAGCGTGGAGCTCTACAAGCTGAGCGGGCACTGGGATCACTACCGCGACAACATGTACCCGCCGATGCGGGTCGACAACGAGGAGCTGGTGCTGCGCCCCATGAACTGCCCGCATCACATCATGATCTACAAGCACCGCCAGCACAGCTACCGCGAGCTGCCCGTGCGGATCGCGGAGCTCGGCACGATGTACCGCTACGAGCGCTCCGGCGTGCTGTCGGGGCTGGCGCGGGTGCGGGCGATGACCTTGAACGACGCGCACATCTTCTGCCGTCCCGACCAGCTGACCGATGAGTTCGTGGGGGTCGTGCGCCTGATCCAGCAGGCCTACCGCGACCTGGGATTGCGCGGGTTCTGGTACCGGCTGTCGCTGCGGGACCCGCGGGATCGCACGAAGTTCGTGCAGAACGACGCGATGTGGTCGCTCGCCGAGGCCCAGCTGCGGGAGGCGATGCGGCGGCTCGAGCTGGACTACCAGGAGGCCCCGGGCGAGGCGTCGTTCTACGGCCCCAAGCTGGACGTGCAGGTCCCGAACGTGCTCGGCAAGGACGAGACGATCTCCACGGTGCAGATCGACTTCTATCTGCCGGAGCGGTTCGGCCTGGAGTACATCGGGGAGGACAGCCAGCCGCACCGGCCCGTGATGATCCACCGCGGGGTGATCAGCACGCTGGAGCGCATGATGGCGTTTTTGATCGAGCAGTACGCGGGCGCGTTTCCGCTGTGGCTCGCGCCCGAGCAGGTGCGCATCCTCCCGATCGCGGATCGCCACGTCGGCTACGCCCACCGCGTGCGGGGCGAGCTCGCGGCGCGCGGGCTGCGTGCGGAGGTGGATGCGAGCAGCGAGCGCACCGGGCACAAGATCCGTGCCGCGCAGCTCATGAAGATCCCGTACATGCTCGTCGTCGGCGACCGCGAGGAGCAGCAGGGCACCGTCTCCGTCCGCAGCCGGGCCCGCGGCGACGAAGGCAGTCACGCGCTGGCCGCGTTTGTCGCGCGGGTGGTCGACGAAGCGGCATCGCGCCGGCACGATGACATGACGCCGGCGCCGTAGCCGGACGTCCGTGACGCGCCGCGTACCTCCCCGACCCGCCGGCCCGCGGGCGGCCGCGCCCCGCGGCCGCGATGCCGCCCGCGGGCCGGCGTCCGGGACCGCCGCCCGCCCGCGCGAGCCGCACTGCTATCTGCTGGTTGGCGAGGAAGACGTCCGCGCCGAGGAGGCGCTGCGCGCGCTGCTCGACGAGCTCGTGCCGGTCGAGTGGCGCGCGCTCAATGTGGACGTGGTGGACGCGGCCGAGACGCCGGCGCGCGACATCATCACGCGGTGCGAGACGCTGCCGTTTTTGGGGCCGCGCCGCGTCTTGATCGTCCGCCGGGCGGAGGCGCTGCGCGCCGCCGATCAGGACGCGCTGGCGTCGTACTTGGAGCCGGCGCCGCCCCCGTCCGCCGCGGTGCTCGTGGCGGAGACGCTGGACCGCCGGCGGCGCCTCTACGCGGTGATACAGCGAACCGGACGCGTGATCCCGTGCGGCCGGCTCGACCCCGCGGCGCTGCCCGGGTGGATTCGCGCGCGGGCCCAGGCCGAAGGCAAGACGATCGGTCCCGAGGCCGCGCGGCGCCTCGCGCTGCTCGTCGGCGGCGGCCTCCGCGAGCTCGGATTGGAGGTCGCGAAGCTGGCGGCGTACACGGGCGACCGGCGGGAGATCACCGCGGACGACGTCGAGGCAATCGCCAGCCACGTGGCGGAAGCCACGATCTTCGAGCTCATGGACGCGGTCGGGCGCCGGCGCGCGGGCTGGGCGCTCGGGCTGCTGCAGACCGTGCTCACGATGGGAGAGCCGCCGGTGCGGGTGCTCTACATGCTGGAGGACCACCTGCGGATGCTGCTCCGCACGGCGGCGCTGATGCGCCGGCGGGCGGGCCGTGCCGAACAGCGGGATGTCCTCGGCAACCGGGCGTGGCTGTATGCGCGCTACGAGGAGCAGGTGGCGGCGTTTGACAGCCTCGACCCCGCGGGGATGCTCGCCCTCTTGCTCGAGACGGACGCCGCGATCAAGACCGGCGTCATGGCGCCGCGCCTCGCGCTGGAGACGCTGATCGTGCGCCTCTGCGCCCCCGGATCCGCGGCGGCGGACCGGCCCGCGGCGGGGGCGCGCCGCGGCGAACCTTAGAGAACCTTAGTCGAAAATCATGGCATAGGCTGATGGCGCTTCTCACGGAGGACCGTATCGGCGCGACGGACACGGTGCGGTTCGCGGGCAGGAGAGATTCGCCACGCGCAGATCACCATCGCGGACAGACCGGCCGCCGACTGAGGCGGCGCCGAGACGAGACGGGCGCACGGGGAGGACGGCGATGCAATCCAAGGATTGCTACCGGGCCTTCAAGCTGCCGCGGAAGTAGACGATCGACAGCCACCTTCTCGCGGCGATCAGCCTGAGCGGGGTCGTTCTGGAAGTGATGGGCGGCCTCTATCTCGCGTACGACCTGCTGGGGGGACAGCGAGGTCCGCTGCGGGCTCTCACCCGCGCCGCGACGTACGCGGTGCTGTTCGGCGTGGGGTACGGCTTGCCGCTCGGTCCGGTCTACGGGCTGGTCGCGGGCCTCGGCCTCGGTGCGGCGCTCGGGATCGAGTTCTGGCTCGCGTCGGCACTCCGCGGTCCCATCCCGCGTGCGGCGACGCTTGGCCTCGCGGTCCTGCGCGGCGCGACCGCGCAGGGCCTGGCCGCCGCCCTGACCTTCGACGTCAGGTTCGGAGCCGCGTTCGGCGTGCTGAGCATCATCGGACTCGCCACGCTGTACCTCTTTGGCTTCGCACCGTCTCAGGAGTACCGGGGGGCCGCGCCACACCCCGTGCGCAGCCGGCGGCGGCTCCTCGTCGCGACCCTCGCGCGGGGCGCTGTGGTCGGTGCGGCCGCCACGATCGCCGGCGCGCTGACCCACGCCGGACTGCGCGGCGTCTGGTTCGGGCTCGAGATCGGTCTCGTGGTGGCCGCGGTCGGCGCGGTCGTCGGCGTCTTCGTTCCGTACGTCGAGTCGTGGGCCGACTCGCTGCCGCCGCAGCGGCTCGGTGTCGTGGGGACCGTGCTGCTGCTCGCGGGGTTTGCCTGTCAGTCGCTGCAGTACCTCGTCGTGCTCCTCAACGCGCGTGTGCGCTGACGGCGTTCCAGCCCCAGAGCGTCGGCTTCGTCACGATGAGGCACACGATCGCGACGGCGATGAGGATGAGCAGGATCCCGGAATAATCCGGGTTAGGCGGTGCTCCCGGCGCGAGCGACGTGCTTCATCAGGCGGGACTTCCTGCGCGCGGCCGCGTTGCGATGGATGATCCCCTTGCGCGCCGCGGAATCGAGCGCCCGAATCGCGGCCTGCAGGGCGTCCGGGCTCGCCCCGCCGGCCTCGCGCGCCTTTTTGCCGAGCGTCTTGAGGGAGGATCGCACGGCCAGGTTCCTGGCGGTCCGCCTGACCGTTTGACGCTTTCGCTTGAGGCCCGACTTGGTTCGCTTTGCCACACCCGCACCTCCGCGTGCGCCGCCGGGGCGACGCGCCGGCCGCGCATCGCCCCGTGGACGATCGCGCGCGCCGCACGTCCGCCGGCAGCGACGCCCATTGTAACACACACCCTTGGAGGATGACCAGGGAGACGGTCAGCGTGCGCGGTTGCTCAATGAATCTGTCACCCCCGGGCCTATGCCCAGGGAGACGGTCAGCGTGATCCGGAGGGAGCGCCAACGCGTGCTCATGCCTGTCCCGCGTCCATGACGGCGTCCGGCGCCGGGCGCAGCCGGGGGCCTGTGCTATAATGTGCGCGACATGTCGAGCGGCGAAGCCGACCTGACGCCGGCCGGCCCCGCGGTCGCTGCCTCAGGGGGCGGGCTGGCTCGGGCGGCGAGCCTGATCGCGGTCGGGACGATTGCGAGCCGTGTCCTCGGTCTGGTTCGCGACGTGGTCATCGCCGCGATGTTTGGCGCCACGTCCGCGAAATCCGCCTTCGTCATCGCGTACTCCCTTCCGTTCTTCGTGCAGCGCCTGTTTCTCGGCGGCACCCTCAGCATCGTCTTCATCCCCACCATCACGCGCGTGCTGATGCGCGGCGACGCGGGCGAGACAGAGCGCGTCGTCACGACGACGCTCAACCTCGTCATCGTGATCGGCCTGATCATGGCCGCCGCGGGGATTCTCGCGGCGCCCGTGCTCGTGCCCGTCGCGGCGCCCGGGTACCTGGCGCGCAATCCCGCGGTGCTCACGCAGGCGATCGGGCTGACCCGTGTGATGTTCGTCTCCATGGTGTTCTTGGCGCTGTCCGCGTTTGCGACCGGCTACCTCAACGCGCACCGGCAGTTCACCGTGCCGGCGCTCGCGCCGACGGTGTTCAACATCGTCATCATCGGCGGCGTCCTGGCCCTCGGTCCGCGGATCGGCGTGCTCGGCATCGCGGTCAGCTTCCTCGCCGGCTGGCTGGCGCAGTTCGCCGTGCAGCTGCCGGCCGCGCGGGCCGTGGGGCTCCGGTGGACGCCGCGGCTCGACGTCGGGCATCCGGTCGTGCGCGAGATGGGCCAGATCGCGGTGCCGGCGATGCTCGGGCTGGCCGTGATCGAGATCAACGCCAACGTGGACCGATTCTTCGCCTCGTTCCTGCCCGGGCCGCAGGGCGCGGACTACGTGGCCGTCCTGGACTACGCGTTCCAGCTCATCCAGGCGCCGGTCGCGATCTTTGCCCTGTCCTTGGCCACGGCGCTCTTTCCCACGATGGCCCGGCACGCCGCGGGCCGCGGCCACGGCCACGACCTGTTGCGGGAGACGACCTCGCTCGGGCTGCGGGGCGTGTTCTTCACGATGATGCCCGTGATGACCGCGGTCTTCGTCGCCGGCCGGTTGATCGTCCGGGTGCTGTTCCAGCGCGGGATGTTCCAAACGGCGGCCACGGAGACCGTGGCCGCCGCCCTGGTGGCGTTTGCCGTCGGCACGGTGCCGTACGCGGCCTACTTCATCGTGACCCGTGCGTACTACGCGCTGCACGACACACGGACGCCCGTGCGCGTGGGCCTCTTCATGATCGGGCTCAACGCGGCCGGCGACGTCGTGCTGATGCGGTGGATGGGGTTTGCCGGCATCGCGCTCTCGACGGCGCTCGTGGCGGCGGTGAACGTGGGCGCGTTGGTGTGGATCCTGCGCCGGCGGCTTCACGGGCTTGACGGAGGCCGCCTCGTGGCCACCGCGGGCCGTACGGCGGTCGCCTCCGCCGCGCTCGCCGCGGCCATGCTCGCCACGCTCCGGTTGCTCGGCGGCGTGGCGGGGCCTGAGCACTTCGCCGGCGCGGTGATCGACCTCGGGACGGCGCTGGTGGCCGGGGGAGCGGTATATCTCGCCGCGTGCGCGGCGCTCGGGGTCCACGAGGTGTCGCTGCTCCGGATCTGGGGCCGCGCGTGAGGCGGTTGGACTCGTGTCGGAAGGCGGCCACGGGCATGGTCCGGAGCCCCGCCGGCGTCCGCGATCGTTAGGATGCTCTACGGGGATGCTCTACCGGACGCGGTGGCGCGATACGAGCGAAACCGGCACGTGCGCGGCACCTGCGTCTGGCGGCGCCTGCAGCCCTGCACACCCCGGAAAGGAGCGCTTGTCTTCGATACCGAACGCATGTTAATCTTTTTTGGAGGAATTAGCACTCGCTCGATTGGAGTGCTAACAGGAGACCTTCGGCATGGTGGAGCTTGAGGGCCGGCGACGCCAGATCCTGAGGGTTGTGATCGACGACTACATCATGACGGCCGAGCCGGTCGGGAGCGAGGCGGCCCGGCAACGCCATGGACTGGATATCAGCTCGGCGACCGTGCGAAACGAAATGGCCGCGCTCGAAGAACTCGGATATCTCCAGCAGCCGCATCACTCCGCCGGCAGAGTCCCGACCGACCACGGGTATCGGGTCTATGTGGACAGCTTGGTGACGGAAGAGCGGGTCCCGCCGACGGAGCGTCTCAGGATCCGGCGCACCCTCACGGCGACGGAGTTCGACCAGGCGGTGGAGCAGGCGGCGCGGGCGCTTGCCGTGATCACCGAGTGCGCATCCGTCGCGACCACGCCGCAGTTGCCGCAGCAGGTCGTCCGGCATCTCCACCTGATCCCCCTGGGGCCGAGGCACGCCATCGCCGTGATCGTCACGGACGCCGAGGTCGTGGAGGGCAAGACCGTGGAGTTCGAGCAGCCGATCACCGCGACCGAGTGTGATCGCCTGTCCCAGGAGATCAGCCGCCGGATCGCCGGCCGGCCGCTCATCGATCTCACGGATGGGGAGCTCGCGACCGTGATCGGGCAGGCTGCGCATCATCAGCGGGTGCTCGACCAGATCGGCCGGCTCCTGCGCGAGCGGTTTCGGAGGCTGCCCGGCCGGGTCCGTACCGAGGGACAGGCGAATATTCTGAAGCAGCCCGAATTTCAGGATGCCCGCCGGGCCCAACCCGTGCTGTCGGCGCTCGAGCAGGCCGAAGCCGTGACGGCGTTGCTCGGCGACGGTAGCGCCTCGCGTGAGGTGCGAGTCCGGATCGGTTCGGAAAACGTCCTGGACGAACTTCGGGACTGCACCGTGGTGACCGCCACGTACCACGTCGCCGGCCGGGCCGCCGGCGCGATCGGCGTCGTGGGCCCGACGCGCATGCGGTACGGTCGTGTGATCGGCCTCGTGCGATTCCTCGCCGAAAGCCTCGGCGATACGTTGGAGCAACTGTAACCGCCCCATGCCGCGTCCCGATTACTACGAGGTCCTCGGTATTCCTCGCACTGCGACCCAGGAGGAGATCAAGCGAGCGTTCCGGCAGCTGGCGCGCGAGCACCATCCCGACGTCAACCGCGACCCGGAGGCCGCCGAGCGGTTCAAGCTGATCAACGAGGCGTACCAGGTGCTCGGCGACGCGGAGCGCCGCGCGCAGTATGATCGGCGCGGCGCGAACGGCGGCGCGTTTGGGCCGTTCGGAGGCACGCCGTTCGACGACATCTTTGACATGTTCTTCGGACAGCAGCGCGCTCGCGAGCGGGACCCCGGTCCCGAGCGCGGGAGCGACCTGCGCGCCACGCTCAAGATCACCCTCGAAGAGGCCGCGCGCGGGGCCGAGAAGCGCATGACGATCACCCGCGAGGAGACGTGTCCCGCGTGCTTCGGCACCGGCGCGGAGAAGGGGAGCGCCCCCGAGCCGTGTTCCGCGTGTCAGGGCACCGGGCAGGTCCGGTTCAACCGGCGCACGGCGTTCGGCCAGTTCGCCCAGATCACGACGTGCCCGCAGTGCCACGGTGCGGGCCGCCTCGTCCGGCGCCCCTGCCGCGATTGCCGGGGCAACGGCCGGGCGCTGGTCCAGCGCGAGATCACCGTGGAGGTGCCGGCGGGGGTCGACGACGGCACGCGCCTTCGGCTGCAGGGCGAGGGCGAAGCCGGCGCGCGGGGCGGAGGTCGGGGCGATCTCTACGTGGATCTGAGCATTCTCCCGCACCCGGTGTTCACCCGTGAGGGCCGTGATCTTCACTGCCAGATCGAGATCTCGATGGCGCAGGCGGCGCTCGGCGCGGAGATCGACGTGCCGACGCTCGACGGCCCCGCCACGCTGACGGTGCCTCCCGGCGCCCAGCCCGGCGCCGCGCTCGTGCTGAGGGGCAAGGGGATGCCGGGGATGCACGGCGGGCACGGCGATCTGGTGGTGCACGCGTCGGTCGTGATTCCGGCGGACCTCACCAAGGAGCAGGTGAAGCTGCTCGCGCAGTTTGCGAAGCTCCGGGGAGAGCAGATCAAGCCGGCCCGAAAGAGCCTGCTTGAGAAGATGCGCGCCTACCTCGTGTGACCGCGCGGGACTCTGAGCGCTCCCGCGGCAGGGCGGGACGCGCGTCCGGCTCCGCCGCACCACGGCCGTCCTGGGTCGAGGTGACCGTCGAGGCATCCGCGGAGGTCGCCGAGGCGGCCGGCGCGATCCTGCACGAGCTGCGGTCCGGCGGGATCGTGGAGGAGCGCCGGCCGCGCGGCCGCTGTCGGTTGCGGTGCTACCTGCCCCCGTCGCGGCTGCTGTCCACCACGCTCCGCGCCATCCGCGCGCGCGTGCACGGTCTCCGCTCGTTTGGGCTGGATCCGGGCAGCGTCAGCGTGGCCCACCGCCCCGTGCGAGGCCGGCGGTGGGCCACGGCGTGGCGCCGGCACGTACCGCCCGTTCGCGTGGGCCCCGTGTGGGTGCGCCCCTCCTGGGTGCGTGTTCGGCCGCCGGCCGGGAGCGTCGTGGTGGACATCGACCCGGGGATGGCGTTTGGCACCGGCCTGCACCCGTCAACGCAGCTGTGCCTGCGCGCGCTGCTCCAGACGCTCCCGCGATGCGATCGCCCTCGCGTGGTCGACGCCGGCACGGGTTCCGGCGTCCTCGCCATCGCGGCGGCCCGGCTTGGGGCCGCGCAGGTGCGGGCCATCGACCACGATCCTGTCGCCGTCGCGGTGGCGCGCCACAACGTGCGGCGAAACCGCGTCGCGGAGGTCGTTCGCGTCACACGGGGAAGCGGGCTCGCCCCCGTGCGCGGGCAGGCGGACGTGATCCTCATGAACATCGTCGCCGATACCGTGATCGAGTTACTGCCGGCCGCGCGCCGGCGCCTGCGGACCGGCGGCGCCTGCATCGCGTCCGGCATTGTCGCGGGCCGCGTGCGCGACGTCCTGCGCGCCGCGCGGCGGGCCGGCTTCCGGCACCGGCGAACGTTGCGCAGCGGGGAGTGGCGCGCCGTGGTGCTCGAACCCGCCTCGTAGATGCTTCCTCGGGCGGGTTCTCGGTATATCGTAACGTGCGCCGGGTATGAGGGCCCCTCGCGACGCTGTCGCGGCAGGCAGGCTTGCCAGGCGGTGCCCGTGGTTCTATACTAAGCCCGGGTCGCGGACCATTAACGATCTCCGGGAGGGGTCGATGGTGCGCCGGTCGTTGTCGACTGCATGCGTGCGGAGTCCCGCGGGGACTCCTTTTTCATGCCGGCTCGCGTTCCCGCGCACGTGCGTCCTCGATCCCCGCCGCGTGCCTGCGCCGGATCCGGCCCCGGTCCCCGGGCGGCGCCGGCGAGTCCCGGTGTCCCGCCCGTTGCATTTTTATGAGCACGGAATGTATAATTATGCATAAGTGGCACGGGAGGGACGTGATGCGCGCTCGGTTGGCGCTCGAGGACGGCACGCTCCTCAGGGGGCGGGCCATCGGAGCCGACGGTTCCGCCGGAGGCGAGGTCGTCTTTACCACGGTCATGACCGGGTACGAAGAGGTGCTGTCGGATCCCTCGTACCGGGGCCAGATCGTGACCATGAGCTACCCTTTGATCGGCAACTACGGGGTGAGCGGCGCGGCGTGGGAATCGATCCGGCCGCAGGTCGCGGGCTTTGTGGTCGGTGAGTGCGCGGATCTGCCCCATCACTGGCAGGCCGAGCGAACGCTCGGCGCGACGCTGGCGGCGTGGGGGGTCATCGGAATCGGCGACGTGGACACGCGGCAGCTCGTCCGTCACCTTCGGGCGCACGGCCTCAAGCGCGGCATCATCTCGACGGAGGACGTGTCCGACGGCACGCTGATCGAGCGGGCGCGCGCGCTCCCCCCGATCGAGAGCCTCGACCTCGTGGCGCAGGTGTCCACCCCACACCCCATCCACTACCCGGGGTCCGGCGCCCGGCTGGCCGTCATCGATTGCGGGGTCAAGCGCGGCATCGTGGACGCGTTGCGCCGCCGCGGCTGTGACGTGTGGGTGCTCCCGCATCGGACCACCGCCGCGCAGGTGCTGGAGCTCGATCCGGCCGGTGTGGTGCTCTCGCCGGGCCCGGGCGACCCGCGCCGGCTCGAGGCCCAGGCCGCGCAGGTGCGGGCGTTGTGGGACCGCCTGCCGATGTTCGGGATCTGCCTCGGGCACCAGATCATCGCGCGAGCCGCAGGCGCGGAGACGTTCAAGCTGCCCTACGGTCACCGCGGCGGCAACCATCCCGTCAAGGACCTCGAGAGGGGCCGGGTGTGTGTCACCACGCAGAATCACGGGTACGCGGTGGACGAGGCGTCGCTCGACGCCTCGGAGATGGTGGTGACACACCGGAACCTCAACGACGGCACGGTGGAAGGGCTCCGGCACCGCGGGCTCCCGATCGTCTCGGTGCAGTATCATCCCGAAGGCCGGCCGGGCCCGCTGGATTCGAGCTACCTGTTCGACCGGTGGCTGGAGACGATCGGCGCCACCGCGCGGCACGAGGGCTCCGTGGCGCCGCTCGGAGGCCGCGCGTAGAATGGCGCACGACGCCCTCCGCAAGGTCCTGGTGATCGGCTCGGGTCCGATCGTGATCGGTCAGGCCGCCGAGTTCGATTACTCCGGCAGTCAAGCGTGCCGCGCGCTGTCCGAAGAGGGCGTGGAGGTCGTGCTGGTCAACAGCAACCCTGCCACGATCATGACCGACGTCGAGACCGCGGACCGGGTCTACATCGAGCCGCTCACCGCGGAGTTTCTCGAGCGCGTCATGGAAAAGGAGCGTCCCCAGGGTCTCCTGGCCACACTCGGCGGCCAGACCGGCCTCAACCTCGCCGTCGCGCTCGCGGAGAACGGCGCGCTGGACCGCCTCGGCGTGCGTCTCCTCGGCACGCCGCTCGACGCGATCCGCCAGGCGGAGGACCGCCAGCGCTTCAAGGACGCCATGATCGCGTTCGGGGAGCCGGTGCCGGAGAGCATCGTGGCGACGTCGGTGGCCGAAGCCCGCGCCTTCGCGTCCCGCTTCGGCTATCCGCTCGTGATCCGCCCCGCCTATACGCTCGGCGGCACGGGCGGGGGCATCGCGGGCGACGCGCGCGCGCTGGACGAGATCGTCTCGCTCGGGCTCTCGGTGAGCCGGATCGGCCAGGTCTTGGTGGAGCGGTCCATCGCGGGGTGGAAGGAGATCGAGTACGAGGTGATGCGCGACGGCGCCGATACGTGCATCACCGTGTGCAACATGGAGAACCTCGATCCCATGGGCGTGCACACCGGCGACAGCATCGTGATCGCCCCGAGCCAGACGCTGACCGACAGGGACTACCAACGGCTCCGCAGCGCGAGCCTCCGCATCATCCGGGGCCTCGGCATCGAGGGCGGGTGCAACATTCAGTTTGCGCTGGACCCCGAGAGCGACCGGTACCACGTGATCGAGGTCAACCCGCGCGTAAGCCGCAGCAGCGCGCTCGCCAGCAAGGCCACCGGCTACCCCATTGCGCGGGTGGCCGCGAAGATCGCCCTCGGCAAGCGGCTCGACGAGATTCCCAACGCGGTCACCGGGCAGACCTGCGCCGCGTTCGAGCCGGCGCTCGACTACTGCGTCGTCAAGATCCCGCGGTGGCCGTTCGACAAGTTTCCCCACGCGGACCGCCGGCTCGGCACCCAGATGCAGGCGACCGGCGAGGTGATGGCGATCGGCCGCTGCGTGGAGGAAGCGTTGCTCAAGGCGGTGCGGTCCCTCGATATCAGGACGGACGGGCTGCTCTACCCGCCGGCCGCGGGGTGGCCGCGGGACGAAGTCCGGCGGCGGATCGCCGAGCCGTGCGACGAACGCCTCTTCGCCGTCGCCGAGGGCCTGCGCCGCGGGATGATGCCGCACGAGGTCTCGGGTCTCTCCGGGATCGACCTCTTCTTTGTGCAAAAGATCGCGAACCTCGTCGAGATGGAAGGGCGCCTGCGCGAGCACCGCGACTCGGCCACGCTGCGCGCGGCGAAACGGCTCGGGTTTAGCGACACCACGATCGCGCGGCTGTGGGGCGTGGACCAGCGCGCCGTACGCGAGGCCCGGTCGCAGGAGGGGATCCGTCCGGTCTTTAAGGTCGTGGACACCTGCGCGGGCGAGTTCCCCGCGCGGACGCCGTACTACTACTCGACGTACGGATCGGAGAGCGAGATCCCGTCGAGCGCGCGCGCCCGGGTCGTCGTGCTCGGCTCCGGGCCGATCCGGATCGGCCAGGGCATCGAGTTCGATTACTCGAGCGTCCACGCCGTGAAGACGCTGCGCGCCGAGGGGCTGGACGCCGTGCTCATCAACAACAATCCGGAGACGGTCAGCACGGACTTCGACGTCGCGAGCCGGCTGTACGTGGATCCGCTGACCTTGGAGGATGTGCTGCACGTGGTCGAGGCCGAGCGGGCGGACGGCGTGATCGTCCAGGTCGGCGGCCAGACGGGGTTGAACCTCGCGGCGCCGCTGGCGCAGGCCGGCGTGCGCGTGCTCGGCACCCCGGTGGAGAGCCTGGACATCTCGGAGGACCGGGGCAAGTTCGGCGCGCTCCTGCGCCGGCTCGAGATCCCGCAACCGACCGGGGACGCCGTGCGGTCGGTGGACGCCGGGCTGGCCGCCGCGGGCCGGCTGGGGTATCCGCTCCTCGTGCGGCCGTCCTACGTGCTGGGCGGGCGAGGCATGGAGATCGTGGCGGACCGGGAGGAGCTGGCCCGCTACCTCACGGACGCCTTCGCCGCGAACGGCGACCACCCGGTGCTGATCGACACGTACGTCGACGGGGTCGAGGTTGAGGTGGATGCGATCAGCGACGGCGACGGCGTGTACCTGCCGGGCATCATGCAACACGTCGAGCGCGCGGGCGTGCACTCCGGCGACAGCGTCGCGGTGTTCCCAGCGCAGGATCTCCCGCCCGACGTCGCCGACCAGATCGTCGCGCACACCGTGGCGATCGCGCGCGCGCTCGGGGTCCGTGGGTTTCTCAACATCCAGTTCGTCGTCAAGGACGGGGCGGCGTACGTCCTGGAGGCGAACCTGCGGAGCATCCGCACCGTGCCGTTCGTGAGCAAGGCCGCGGGCGCGCCGCTGGTTCCGCTCGCGGTGCGCGTGATGCTCGGCGCATCGCTCGCCGATCTCGGCTACCCGGGGGTCACGGTGCTGCCTGCGCCGGCGCGCGTCTCGGTGAAAGCGCCGGTGTTCAGCGGCGAGAAGCTGGGCCGGCTCGACATGCTGCTCGGCCCCGAGATGACGTCCACCGGGGAGGTCATGGGCCAGGACGCGACCCTGGCGGGCGCGCTGTACCGGGCGCTCGTCGCCGCCGGCGTCGTGATGCCCCGCGAACGGGCGCTGCTCGCCAGCATCGCGGACCGTGACAAACCCAGAGCGCTGCCGTTGCTCCGCCGGTTCGCCGAGCTCGGGTTTGCCGTGTACGCGACGGACGAGACGGCGCAGTTTCTAGCGGGCGGCGGCATCCACGCGGTGCACGTGAGCAAGTACGGCGGGACCCAGACCGCGCTGCGCCTGATTCGGGAACAGGCGGTGGCCCTCGTGATCAACACGCCGACGCGCGGCCGCACGCCGGGCCGCGTCGGCTTCGCCATGCGGCGGGCCGCGTTCGAGCGTCACCTGCCGTGCTTCACCTCGCTGGACACGGCCGCCGCGTTTCTGGACGTGCTCGTGGCGATCGAGCATGGGCACATCCCCGCGCCGCACGCCGAGATCGAGGTGTCGCCGCTCTGATGGCGCTGGAGATGCGCGGCCGCTGCGAGCGCTGCGCGGCGCCGCTGCCGCACGATGCGGGCGCGTGGATCTGTAGCTACGAGTGCACGTTTTGTCCCGCCTGCGCCGCGGCGATGCAGCACGTGTGCCCGAACTGCGGCGGCGAACTGGTCCGCCGGCCGCGCCGCCGATCGACCGCCCCCGCGCCGTAGCGCTCGCGCCGTAGGACCCGCGCCGTCCGCCGGACGCCGCCCGCGCCCGGGAGTGGCCGCCGCCGGCGTCCACGCTCGCGCCGCCGTCTCGCCGCGGGCGCCCCGCAGGCGTTTCATGACCAATTCATGCGCCATTCACAACTTCTTCGAAGCCCTCCCATACACTGAATCACGGTACAATACCACGTAGCCGGACGGGAGGGATGGAGATGCGGAACGCCATTGGATACGGGCTCTACGCGCTGGCGGGTGTCGCCGTCCTGGCGGCGGCGGCGACCGCGCCCGCCCTCGCGCAGGTGCGGATGCCGCTGCATCCGGGCCCCGGACCGTACCTGTACCCGGGCCCCGGCGGGTTCCGGTTCCTCTGGGTTGCCGCGCTGTTTGGGCTCCTGCGGGCGATCCTGGTCGTGAGCCTGATCGTCCTGGCCTGGAAGGTCATCGGCGCGCGCGCCGTGTGGACGCGCCACGATCCGGCGACGCAGGTGCTGCGCGAGCGGTACGCGCGAGGTGAGATCAGCGATGACGAGTATCGCAAGCGGCTCGCGACGCTCGGCTGAGGTCGCCATGCCGACGATCCTGGTCGTTGACGACGAGCCCCAGATCGCGGACCTGCTGCGCTCGTACCTGCAGCGCGAGGGGTTCACGGTCGAGCAGGCGGCGGACGGGG
>JAJPJL010000029.1 GCA_021324255.1 Bacillota bacterium | reverse complement strand
GAGGTCAAGATGCCCCAACTCGGCGAGAGCGTGCACGAGGGCACGATCGGCAAGTGGCTCAAGCAGCCCGGGGATCGTGTCGCGCGGTACGAGCCGCTCGTCGAGGTGATCACCGACAAGGTCAACGTGGAGATGCCGTCGCCGTTGGCGGGCGTGCTCGGTCAGATCCTGGTCCCGGAAGGGCAGACCGTCGTCGCGGGGACGCCGATCGCGATCATGGAGGAGACCGGCGGCGCCGTAGCCCCGTCGCCGGTCGCGGTGGAGGCGGCGCCGGCCGCGACCGCGAGCACGACGGCCCGCGACGGCCGGGTGTCCGGCGCGGAGGCCGCGCGGGGCGGGGCGGCGCGTCTGTCGCCGTTGGTGCGCCGGCTGGCCGAAGAGCATCACCTGCGGCTGGACGAGCTCCAGGCGCTTCAGGGAAGCGGCGCCGGGGGCCGCGTGACGAAGGACGACGTCCTCCGCTACCTCCAGACGCGCGGCACGGCGGCGCCCGCGGCGCGCCCGGCTGCGACGGCACCCGGACCGGCAGCCGGGGAGCCCGGTGCCGCGGGGGGCCCGTTCGGGGCGCCCGCGGCGGTGGCCCCGCGTGCCCAGGGCGACCGGCTCCAGCCGTTCTCCATCGTCCGGCGGGCGATCGCGGAGCGCATGTCGCGCAGCGCGCGAGAGATTCCGCATGCCTACGGCGTCCTCGACGTGGATGTGACGGCGCTCACGCGCCATCGGGCGGCCTACAAGGAGGCCTGGCGCGCGCGCGAAGGCACGAACGTCTCGCTGACCGCGTTCGTCGTCCGGGCGCTCACGCGTGCGCTGCGCGCCTACCCCGCGGTCAACTCGACGTTCACGCCCGAGGGCATCCTCCTCAAGCAGGCGATCCACATCGGGATCGGCGTCGCGGCGCCCGAGGGGCTGATCGTGCCGGTCATCAAGCACGCGGATCAACGGAGCGTGGTCGGCATCGCGCGCGAGATCGAAGCGCTGGCGTCGCGGGCCCGGCAGGGCAAGCTCGCCCCCGACGACATCGCCGGCGGCACGTTCACCCTGACCAACGCGGGGGTGTACGGATCGATCTACTCGATGCCGATCATCAATTACCCGCAGGCCGCGATTCTGTCCACCGACGCCGTGGTGCGCCGTCCGGTCGTCGTGGGGGAGGGCATCGCCATTCGCGACATGATGAACCTCGGGCTCGGCTTCGACCACCGCATCTTCGACGGCGCGCTCGCGATGCAGTTTCTGACGCACATCAAGCGCCAGTTGGAGGAGTTCGCGCCGGTCGGCGATTCCCCGGAGTTTTGACGGTCCCAGGGAAAGGAGATGATGGTGGACATCCATGAGCGTTGAGCGCCGGCCGGCATGGCTCAAGGTGCGGCTGCCGAGCGGTCCGAACTTTCGCGAGCTGGTCGGGGTCATGCGCACGCAGGCGCTGCACACGGTCTGCGAAGAGGCGCGGTGCCCCAACATCGGCGACTGCTGGGAGCGCAAGACGGCGACGTTCCTGATCCTGGGAAACGTCTGCACGCGGCACTGCGCGTACTGCGCGATCGCGCACGGGCTTCCCACCGAGCTCGACGCGCAGGAGCCGGAGCGGGTCGCCGCCGTGGTGGCCCGGATGGGTCTCAGGCACGTGGTGGTCACCTCCGTCGATCGCGACGATCTCAAGGACGGCGGCGCGGGGATGTTCGCCCGGACGATCCGCCGCATCCGGGAGCTCGCGGCGGGGTGCTCCGTGGAAGTCCTGATCCCGGACTTCAAGGGCGACGCGGCGGCCCTCCGCACCGTGCTGGAGGCCGAGCCCGAGATCCTCAACCACAACATCGAGACGGTGCCGCGGCTGTTCCGCGACGTGCGGCGGGGCGGCAACTACCGCCGCTCGCTCGAGCTGCTCGCGCGCGCGAAGACCTGGGGCCGCCGGGGACTGACGAAGAGCGGCATGATGGTCGGGCTCGGGGAGACGGTCGAGGAAGTCCACGCGACGATGCGCGACCTGCGCGCGGTTTCGTGCGACATCCTGACGATCGGTCAATACCTGAGTCCCGGCAAGGACTATGCGCCGATCGCGCGCTACTACCACCCGGACGAGTTCGCCGCGCTCAAGCGCGAGGGGCTCCAGATGGGCTTTCGCCACGTGGAATCCGGCCCGCTCGTGCGCAGCAGCTACCACGCGGACGAGCAGGCGGTGGCGGCCGCGACCTGACCGCGGCGTGTCGCGCGGGCGCGGCGGCGGCCCGCGCCCGCGCGGGAAGGCCGGCCGCCTCGCCGGCGTTGCACCTAGAGAGACGCACAGCCGCGGCGCGGCGGGACCGCGAAACGCCGCGGCGGGTTTCCTTGACACGCCGGGCCGCGAATCCTATGGTATGGGCGACGCGGCCGGCCGCGCGGTGAGACGGACCAGGGTGGAGGGGCAGATGGCGACAAGCGGGACCACACAGACGCGGACGACGCCGCCGGTGTTGAACGCGACCCAGATGGAGCGGTATGCGCGCCAGCTGATCCTGGAAGAAGTCGGCATCCGCGGGCAGGCGCGGCTGCTGCGGGCCAAGGTGCTGGCGATCGGCGCCGGCGGGCTCGGGTCGCCGGTCGCGCTGTATCTCGCGGCGGCCGGCGTGGGCACGATCGGCATCGTGGACGGCGATCGCGTGGACTTGTCCAACCTCCACCGGCAGATCCTGCACACGACCCAGGCGGTGGGGCAGGACAAGACGGTGTCGGCGCAGCGGACGCTCGCGGGCGTCAATCCCGAGGTCACCGTCGTGCCGTACCAGACCGTGCTGACCAGCGCGAACGCGCTCGACATCATCCGGGAGTACGACGTGGTGGTGAACGGGAGCGACAACTTCCCGACGCGCTACCTGGTCAACGATGCCTGCGTCCTGCTCGGCAAGCCCCTGGTGGACGCGAGCATTCTCAAGTGGGAGGCACAGGCGACGACGTTCCTGCCGGGGCGCGGCTGCTACCGCTGCCTCTTCCCGACGCCGCCGCCCCCGGGCGCGGTGCCGAGCTGCGCCGAGGGCGGTATCCTGGGGGCGCTGTGCGGGTTCGCCGGAGCGCGGCAGGCGCTCGAGGTCCTCAAGATTGTGCTCGGCGTCGGCGAGACGCTGGCGAACAAGCTGCTCATCTTCGACGCGCTGGAGGGGGAGACGCGGGTCGTCCGGTGGAGCCGGAGTCCCGAGTGCCCGATCTGCGGGGACCATCCGACCATCCACGAGCTCATCGACTACGAGCAGTTTTGCGGCATGCCGGCCCACGATCGGAGCGCGGCGGCGGTCGGACCGATCCCCGAGATCACCCCCGAGGAGGCCCAGGCCCTGCTCGCCAACGGGGCCGTGCAGCTGATCGACGTGCGAGAACCGTGGGAGTACGAGGACGCCCACATCCCAGGATGCCGGTTGATCCCCATGGCCGAGGTTCCTTCGCGCCTCCGGGAGATCGACGCGGACAACCCCGCGATCATCTACTGCCGGTCGGGCGGGCGAAGCGGCAAGATCGTGACGATGCTGCGCAGCGCCGGCTACGGCAAGGCGGTGAACCTCCGGGGCGGCATCCTGGCGTGGTCCAACGCGCGGCTCCCCACGGAGTAGCGCCCGCGCGCCGGAGCTTGTTTGACAAAGCGTCGGGCCCTGCGTACAATTTGAGTGCGCCGCGAGGCCGCGGCGCAAGGAGGCTTGTCGCATGATTACCGTGACCGACCGGGCCGTGTCCAAGCTCAAGGAGTTGCTGGCGGAGCAGGACGAGGCCGGGCTGTATTTCCGTGTCTTCATCACCAAGGGCGGCTGCGACGGCTTCTCCTACGGCATGACGTTCGATTCCGCGCCGGAGGCGGATGATCAGGTGATCGACCGCGGCGACGTGCGCGTGCTCGTGGACAAGACGAGCTCGCGTCTGCTCGACGGCGCGGAGATCGACTACGTCAGCTCCGTCACGGCGGCCGGATTCGCGATCCGCAATCCCAACGCGGTCTCCACGTGCGGGTGCGGGCATTCGTTCAAGACGCGCGATGACGCGGGCGAAGCCCAGCCGTGCAGCGAGACGGAAGAGACGCGCGCGTAGCCGGGAGGACGGCGATGGAGCAGACGGCGTCGCAGGCCGTGTCCGAGGGCACGGGGCTGCAGGATCGGGTGCAGCAGGTCCTGGACACGATCCGGCCGCACGTGCAGGCGGACGGCGGGGACATCGAGCTCGTTGACATCATTAACGGGGTCGTGCAGATCCGGCTGGCCGGCTCGTGCGTCGGATGCATGTACTCGATGATGACGCTGCAGGCCGGCGTCGAGCGCATGCTGCGCGAGCAGGTGCCCGAGATCAAGGCGGTCGAAGCCGTCCCGTTCTAAGCCGCTCGACCCGTCAGCGAGAGGAACCCTGAGCCTCTCATGGAAGCCCATGGGAGGCTTTTCGTTTGACCGGCCGTCGCGGCGGCGGCGCGTGTCGCGGCGAGGAGGCGCGGGCAGGGCGGTGCGCTTCGAGTATACGGAGGATCAGCGGCTCGTCCACCGCACCGTGCGCGAGTTCGCGGCGGCGGAGATCCGTCCGCACGCGCGGCGGTGGGACGCCGAGGCCACGTTTCCCCGGGCCCTCGTCCCGAAGCTGGCCGCGCTCGGGCTGTGGGGCATGACGGTGCCGGCCGATTACGGCGGCGCCGGCATCGACACCGTGAGCATGGCGCTCGCGATCGAAGCCCTGGCGTGGGGTGACGGCGGCGTCGCGCTCAGCGTCGCGGCGCACAACTCGCTGTGCACGGGCCACATCGTGCGGGCGGGGACGGACGCGCAGAAGCGGACCTACCTTCCCCGGCTTGCCTCGGGGGAGGCGCTCGGCGCGTGGTGCTTGACGGAGCCGGGATCCGGGAGCGACGCCGGCGCGCTCGCGACCCGGGCCGATCGCCGCGGCGACCGGTGGGTGCTGTCCGGGACCAAGGTCTTCGTCACCCAGGGGAGCATCGGCGGCGTCTACGTCATCATGGCGCGGACGGACCCGGCCGCGGGGCACCGGGGCATCTCGGCGTTTCTCGTCGAGGCCGGGACGCCCGGGCTCCGGGTCGGCAAGCACGAGGACAAACTCGGCATGCGGTCCAGCGACACCTGCGAGGTCATCCTGGAGGAGTGCGCGGTGCCGGACTCCCAGATGCTGGGCGCGCCGGGCGCGGGATTTCACGACGCGATGCGGGTGTTGGAGGGGGGTCGCATCGGCATCGGCGCGCTGGCCCTGGGGCTCGGGCGCGCCGCGCTCGACGCGTCGATCGCGTACGCGCGGGAGCGCCGCGCGTTTGGCCGCGCGATCGCGGAGTTCCAGGCGATTCAGTGGATGGTCGCGGACATGGCGGTGGACCTGGACGCCGCCGAACTGCTGGTGATGCAGGCCGCCGACGCGGCGTGGCGAGGGCGCCCGTACCGCCGGGAGAGCTCCATGGCCAAGCTCTTCGCCTCGGAAGCGGCCGCGCGGGCGGCGTCCCGCGCCGTGCAGATCCACGGCGGATACGGGTTCATCAAGGACTATCCCGTGGAGCGGATCTACCGGGACGTGAAGCTGTGCGAGATCGGCGAGGGGACCTCCGAGGTGCAGCGCCTGATCATCGCGCGCGAGCTCGTTCGATAACGCTGGAGGTGCGGGCGGTTGCAGACGACGGTCGTGGGCAGTTATCCAAAGATCCCGGATCCCCCGGCGCCGGGCCGCTGGCGGACCAGCGTGGAGAAGTTCCAGCGCGGCGAGATCTCGGCGGCCGACCTCCGGCGGGTCGAGGACGACGTCACGGCGGAGGTCCTGCGCGAGCAGGCCGAGGCGGGCGTGGACGTCGTGACGGACGGGCAGATCCGGTGGGAGGACGGGCTGACGTACTTTGCGCGCGGCCTCGAAGGGTTCACGATCAACGGGCTGCAGCGGTATTTCGACACCAACGTGTACTACCGCCAGCCCGTGGTCGCCGGCGAGGTCGCCTGGCGGGCGCCGATCTCCGTCGCGGACTTTGCGTTCGCGGCGGCGCACAGCGAGCGTCCCGTGAAGGCGGTCGTGACGGGGCCACTGACGCTCGCGGCCATGAGCCGCGACGATCGCGGCGGCGGGCTGGAGCGCGTCGTGATGGCGCTGGCCCGCGCGCTCAATGACGAGTTGCGCGCGCTTGCGGCGGCGGGCGCGCCGATGATCCAGGTCGACGAGCCCGCGCTGCTCGTCCGCCGGGACGCCCTGCCCCTGTTTCGCCGCGCCATGGACGTGCTGTGGGAGGGTGTGGGGACCCGCCGCGCGCTCTACACGTATTTCGGCCACGTGGACGGGCTCTACCCGGCGATCCTCGAGGTGCCCGTGGACGTCATCGGGCTGGACTTCGTCGCCGGGGGCGCGCGCAACTGGGACGTGCTGCGCCGGGCCAAGTTTACCAAGGAGCTGGGATTGGGCGTGCTCGACGCGCGCAACACCCGCCTGGAGACGCCGGAGCAAGTCGCGGCGGCGTGTCGCCGGGCGATGGACCTCGTGCCGCCGGCCTCGCTCCACGTCGGACCGAGCGCCGGCCTCGAGTTCCTGCCCCGCCGCGTCGCGCGCCGGAAGCTCGAGACGCTCGTCGCGGGCGTTCGGCTGGCCAAGGAGGGGGCGGCATGACGGCGACGGCGTTTCCCACGACGACGGTCGGCAGCCTGCCGAAACCGCCGTACCTGCTCGAGGCGCGGCGCAAGGTGTCGCGCCGGCAGCTGGACCCGGCCGAGCTGCGGCGTCTGGAGCGGCAGGCGACGGAGGAATGGATCCGCCGGCAGGAGGAGATCGGACTCGACATCCTCGTCGACGGCGAGATGTACCGGGGCGACATGGTCGCGTTCTTCGCGGAGCAGATGGACGGGTTCGAGAACGCCGGCCTCGTGCGCTCGTACGGAAACCGCTACTACCCGAAGCCGGCCGTCATCGCGCCGGTCGGACGGCGCGGGCCGCTCACCGTCGACTGGTTCCGGTTCGCCCAGGGGCTCACCGCGCGGCCGGTCAAGGGCATGCTCACCGGGCCGTACACGATCGCGGAGTGGTCGTTCAACGAATACTACCCGACGCGGCGCGAGCTCGTCCTGGAGCTGGCCCGCGCGGTGCACGACGAGGCCGCCGACCTCGAGCGGGCCGGCGCGCGCTACATCCAGATCGATGAGCCCGCCATCCACACGCGCCCGGATGAGGACTTCGAGCTGGCGGTCGAAGCGATGGAGATCGTCACACGGGGCCTCGGCGCGTACACGGTGACCCACGTCTGCTACGGCGATGTGCCGCGGATCTACCCGGCGATGCTGCGGCTCGCGGTGCGGCAGATCGATCTCGCGCTCAAGAACGATGAGTACGCCCTCCTCCAGACCTTCCGGTCGCCGCGCTTCACGAAGGACATCGGCCTCGGCGTGATCGACGCGCACAGCCATCGCGCCGAGTCGGCGGACGAGGTGGCCGACGGCATCCGCCGCACGCTGGAGGTCATTCCCGCGGAGCAGATCTACGTGTCCCCGGACTGCGGGCTCAAGACCCGCACGGCGGATGAGACGATCGCCAAGCTGCGCGCCATGGTGGAGGGCACCGCGCGCATGAGACGGGAGCTCGCGTCATAGCCGTGCCGGCCCCGCCCGTCCTCGCCGTGGAGGCGCGGCGGGTGATCCGCGCCTCCATG
>JAJPJL010000033.1 GCA_021324255.1 Bacillota bacterium | reverse complement strand
GCGGGTCGTGATCCGCACGGTCACGGAGTTCCCGGCCCGCCAGCTGCAGTTGCAGCGCGGCGACGCGGATGCGATCGCGGTGGACCGGCCCGACCAGTCCAAGGTCACGGGGATGGCCGGCGTCACGGTGCAGGATGGGTATCCGGCGCTGGTGATCCAGGTCTTCCACTTCAACCAAAAGATCGACGTCGCGGGCAACCCGGACGTGGGAAGCGGCAAGCTGGACGGCAACGGCATCCCGCCGGACTTCTTCTCGGACGTGCACGTCCGCCGCGGCTTCGCCTACGCGTTCGACTACGGCACGTTCATCCGCGACGGGTATCGGGGCAAGGCGCTGCAGCCGAACGGCCCGATCATCCAGGGCCTCCTCGGCTATGACCCGTCGCTCCCGAAGTACACGTTCGACAGGCAAAAGGCGATCGCGGAGTTCAAGGAGGCATGGGGCGGTAAGCTCTGGGACACCGGCTTCCACTTCACCGAGACCTACAACACCGGCAATGCCGTGCGCCAGATCGGCGCCCAGATCGTCAAGGATGACGTGGAGTCCCTCAACCCGAAGTTCCACATCGACATCCGCAACATCCAGTTCTCCTCGTTCCTGCAGTTGACCGTGCAGCACAAGGGGACCCTGTACGCGCTCGGCTGGGCGGTGGACTATCCCGACCCTGATGACTTCGCGCAGCCGTTTCTCGCGAGCAACGGTCAGTACCCGAAGCAGAACGGCTTTTCCGATCCCCACGTGGATCAGCTGGTGAAGCAGGCCGCGGAGACCGCGGATCCCGCCAGGCGCGCCCAAATCTACCGCGAGCTCACGAAGTTCGCGTACGATAACGTCCTGGCCATCTACGCCGCGCAGCCCACCAATTTCGTGGTCATGCGTTCGTGGGTCCACGGATGGTACTACAACGCGGTCCTGCCGCCGCTCGCGAACGTGGGGTTCGACTTCTATACCATGTCCAAGCAGTAGGGACGTACGCCGGCCGGCCGACCCGCTGAATGAGCCGGTTCATCGCGCGCCGCCTGCTGTTGCTCCCGTTCGTCGCCCTCGGCGTGACGGCCCTGATCTTCTCGCTCCTGCAGCTGCTCACCCCCGCGATGCGCGCCAGCCTGTACATCACCGACCCCAAGCAACTCAACGCGCTGCCCGACATCATTCGCAAGTACCACCTGGACCAGCCCGTGTACGTGCAGTACTGGGAGTGGCTCCGCCAGGTCCTGCACGGCGACCTCGGGTGGTCGGAGACCGCGCGGGAGCCCGTGCTGACGGCGATTCGCGGCTATTTCCCCGCGACGTTCGAGCTCGCGCTGTACTCGTTCGCCTGCATCCTCGTGCTCGGTATCTGGCTCGGGACGCTCTCCGCGGTGCAGAAGGACAAAATCGTGGACCACCTGAGCCGCTCGACGTCCATCAGCGGCGCCTCGCTGCCGACGTTCGTGTGGGGGCTCGTGCTGCTCATGGTGTTCTACGGGCACTTCGGGTGGTTTCCGCCGGGCCGGCTCGGGCTCGACGCCGACCTCTTCGTCCGCAGCCCGCAATTTCACCCCTATACGGGGCTCCTCACGATCGACGCGCTCCTCAACGGCCAATGGTGGCTCCTGTGGGACGCGCTGCGCCACCTCGTGCTCCCGGTGGCGACGCTGACGTACTTCATCACCGCGACCCTCGTGCGGATCACCCGCTCGTCCATGCTCGAAACGCTTCGCGCGGATTACGTGCGGACCGCGGAGGCGAAGGGACTGCCGCGGGACGTCGTGGTGGACAAGCATGCCCGCCGCAACGCCCTGATCCCGGTGATCACGCTCGCGGGCCTGCTGTTCGTCGGGCTGCTCTCCGGGGTGGTCATCACCGAGACGGTGTTCAACTGGCCCGGCATCGGCCGCTGGGGCGTGACGGCGAGCCAGCAGCTCGACATTCCCGCCGTCACCGGTTTTGCCCTCATCTTCGCGGGGATGCTCGTGCTCGGGAACCTCTGCGCGGACGTCCTCTACGCCGTGGTCGATCCGCGCATCCGGCTGCAGTGAGCGCGGTCCGCGTCCCCTCGCTCGTCGCGCCGGGCGCTCCCACGGTCCCGCGCGTCCAGCCGAGCGCGTGGCAACGCACGGTCCGCCGGTTCCGCCGCAACCCGCTGTCCGTGCTCGGCCTGTGCATTATCGTGTTCTTCGTCGCGGTGGCGCTCCTGGCGCCGCTGCTCGCGCACCCGATCGAGCGCAACCCGTACATGATCCCGCACCAGGGATATGCGAGCGATCCCCGTCCCCCGGGGCCGGGCCACCCGCTCGGCACCACGGAGGAGCAGTTCGACTTATACTACGGCGCGGTATGGGGAGCGCGCAGCGCGTTTGTCGTCGCGTTGACCGTCGTCGGAGCCGGCATCGCCGTCGCGCTGACGCTCGGGAGCCTGAGCGGGTACTACGGCGGCTGGATCGACGAGGTGGTGATGCGGGTCACCGACATCTTTCTCGCGTTTCCCGGCCTCATCCTCGCCGTGGTCATCGTCGCCGTGCTCGGCCAGAGCGCGCGCAACGCCATGATCGCGATCGCCGTCGTGGCCTGGCCGACGTACACGCGCCTTTTGCGGGCGGAGTTTCTGCGCGTCCGCGACATGGAGTACGTGCAGGCCGCCCGCGCGATGGGCGTCCGGGACGTGTTTATCATCATCCGGCACGTCATCCCGAACACGATCTACCCCATCATCATCCTGGCGTCGCTGGACATGGGCGGCATCGTCATCAACTTCGCGGCGTTGTCGTTCCTCGGGCTCGGCGCACCGCCCGGGTATGCCGATTGGGGGCAGCTCATCAGCCTGTCCCACAACTGGATCCTCGGCACGGCCGGCGACCCGTTCCAGTATTGGTACACGCTCCTGGTGCCCGGGGTGGCGATCTTCCTGTTCGTCCTGGGGTGGAACCTGCTCGGCGACGCCTTCCAGGACATCTTCGACCCGCGCCAGCGCGGAAGCGTGTAGGGCAGTGGCACGGAGCGCCAGCGTACCGCAGGCTCAGAGGAGGAGGCGTGACATGCGTATGCGGCCATGGTCGATCCGCACCGCGGCGGCGTTCACCGCCGCCATCGTGTCCCTGTCGCTCGGGGCGCTCGTCGCCCGGGGCGCGGGGGAGCCGGTCAAGAACCCCGATACGTTCGTGGAGTTGCAGTTCGGCGACGTGACGAGCCTGGATCCCGACCTGGCCTACGACATCTACTCCGCGGAGCCGATCTGGCCGAACGTGTACGAGACGCTGATCATCTACAGCGGCTCGTCCCTGGACAAGTTTTCGCCGATGCTGGCCACCGAGGTGCCGAGCCTGCAGAACGGGCTCATCAGCAAGGACGGGATGACCTATACGTTCCCGCTCAGGCAGGGCGTGCGCTTTCACGACGGGTCGGTCATGACGCCGGACGATGTCGTGTACTCGTTCCGCCGCTTCCTCCTCCAGGACCAGGCCGGCGGCCCGGCGTGGCTCCTGTTGAGCCCGTTGCTCGGGGTGGACAGCACGCGCGACAAGCAGGGCAAGATCCAGGTCACGTTCGATCAGGTGCAACGGGCCGTGTACGCCCAGGGCAACAGCGTCGTGTTCCACCTGAAGCGGCCGTTCGCGCCGTTCCTGACGATCATGGCCGCGTGGGGCGGCGTGATGCCGCGCAAGTGGGCGGCCGCGCACAACGACTGGGACGGGGGCGCGGCGACCTGGCAGAAGTACAACAATCCCAAGACCGAGGACCGGTACCAGTTCGACCACATGAACGGCACCGGGCCGTTCATGCTCGAGCAGTGGGACCGCCAGAACAAGGAAGTGATCCTCGTTCGCAACGACCACTACTGGCGCCAGCCGGCGCGGCTCCGGCGTGTGATCATCAGGTCGGTGACGGAGCTCGCCGCCCGTCGCCTCCAGCTCCAGCAGGGCGACGCCGACCTCATCGTCGCCTCCCTGAACGAGCAGTCGCAGCTGCGCGGTCTGCCGAACACGGTCATGCAGACGAAGCTGCTGCAGATCGCGGTGCAGACGCTGCAGTTCAACTTCAAGATCAACACCGACGGGAATCCGGACGTGGGGAGCGGCAAGCTCGACGGCCAGGGGATCCCGTCCGATTTCTTCGCCGACATCCACGTGCGGCGCGGCTTCGCCTACGCGTTCGACTACGCGCAGAACCTGAGCAGCGCGTACGCCGGACAGGGCATCCTGCCGCACGGGCCGATCGTGCAGGGGCTGCTGGGCTACGATCCCTCCGTGCCCACGTACGCCACGAGCCGCGACAAGGCGATCGCGGAGTTCAAGGAAGCGCAGGGCGGGAAGCTGTGGGATACGGGCTTCAAGTTCACCGTGCCGTACACCGCCGGCAACACCGCGCGGCAGGTCGGCGCGACGATCCTGCGCGACGACGTCCAGGCGCTCAACCCCAAGTTCCAGCTGAGCTTCCGCCCGGTGCCCGCGAGCGCGCTCAACGAGATCTTGTTCAGCCACAAGGGGACGATGTACTTCCTCGGGTGGTTCGCCGACTATCCGGACCCGCACGACTTCGCGCAGCCGTTCCTCTCGGCGAACGGCTATTTCCCGGTGCGCGGCGGGTACAACAACCCCGAGGCCGACCGGCTGATCGATCAGGCCGTGGCCACGGCGGATCCGGCCAAGCGCGCGGCGATCTACAAGCAGCTCTCCATGATCGCCTACAACGATCTGCCGTATCTGTTCCTCGTGCAGCCGACGACGTACTACACGATGCGGTCCTGGGTGCACGGGTGGTACTACAACCCGATCTTCCCCGGGCAATACTACTACACGCTGTACAAGCAATAGCCTCCGGCCCGGTCGCCTGCCGCGCCTCGGCGGGAGGCCGGCGGCCAGGGCGGGCGGGGAGCGCGTAGACCGCGCTCCCCGCCGCATGCTACCATGGCGATACTTCCCGCGAGTGGAGGGTGACGTGTCCGAGGACCGGCCGCCAGCACCGCCGATGATCGACGCCGCGACCGTCGCCCACGTCGCCCGCCTCAGCCGGCTCGAGCTCACCCCCGACGAACGCCGGCTGTTCCAGGCGCAGCTGGGCAGTATCCTCGAGTCATTCCAGCAGCTCGCCACGCTCGACTTGGGTGACGTCCCCGCGGCGGTGCCCGGGGACCCGGCGGCCGGGGTCATGCGCGACGACGTCCCGGTCGCGTCGCTGTCCCGCGAGGACGCCCTCGCCAACGCGCCCGAGACCGCGGACGGCTACGTCGTGGTCCCGCCGGTCATCGAGGACGACGGGTCCCGGGCGCCATGACGGGTCCG
>JAJPJL010000104.1 GCA_021324255.1 Bacillota bacterium | reverse complement strand
GGATTTGAACCCACGAGGCGGTTACCCGCCTACACGCTCTCCAGGCGTGCCGATTCGGCCGGGCTCTCGCACCCCTCCGGAACGGCCTCATTATAGCACAGGCCGCCGGGCGTCCCGCAGCCCGCGCTACTTCGCACGCTCGGCCGCGCGGAGCACCGCCCGCTTCACATAGACGGTGGCGAGGTGCGCGCGAAACTCGCTCGACGCGTACAGATCGCTCTGCACGTCCACGCCGTCGGCGGCGCGGGCCGCCGCCGCGGCCACGGTCTTCTCATCGAGGGACTGCCCCGCGAGCGCCTTCTCCACCGCGCTCGCGCGGTAGGCCTTGCCGGCAACGCCGTTCACCCCGATCGCGACGCGCTGGCACTTGCCTCCGCTCACCGACAGGACCACCGCGACCCCGACGACCGCGTACCCGCTCGCGGGATGCGGGTGCTTGACGTACGCGGCGCCAGTCCCCTTGCCGAGCACCGGGACCCGCACCTCGGTGATGATCTCCGACGGCTCGAGCGCCGTCGTGAGCATCTCGACGAAGAAATCGCCGGCCTTGATGGTGCGCGTCCCCTTGGGGCCGGCGGCGGTAATCTGGGCGTCCAGGGCGAGCGCGGCGCCCGGATAGTCGGCGGCCGGGTCCGCGTGCGCGAGCGCTCCGCCGATCGTGCCCCGGTTCCGCACCTGCATGTCGCCGATCACGGCCGCCGTCTCGGGCAGGAGCGGGCACTTGCTCTTGAGCACGTCGCTGTGCTCGACGGCGTCGTGCGTGACGAGCGCGCCGATCGTCACCGCGTCGCCGTCGGCCTTGATCCCGTCCAACCCGGGGATCCGGCCGATGTCGATCACGAACTTCGGCTGCGCCAGCCGGAACTTCATGATGGGCAACAGGCTGTGTCCCCCGGCGAGCACCTTGGCGTCCTCGCCGTGCTGCTGCAGGAGCCCGATCGCCTCCTTGACGGTTGCGGGCGCGAGATATTCGAACGCTGCCGGAATCATCGTCTCGTCACCTCCGGATTTTGCGGCCCGCGCCGCGGGCGCCGGCCCGCGCCGTGCACCCCGCGGCAGCGGCGCGTCTACGTCTTCTTGTGAATGGCGTTCCAGATCCGCTCCGGCGTGAGCGGCATGTCCAGGTGCGTGACCCCGAGGGGGCGCAGCGCGTCGAGCACCGCGTTGACGACGGCCGGCGTGCTCGCGATCGTGCCCGTCTCGCCCACGCCCTTGACCCCGAGCGGGTTGTGGGGCGACGGGGTCTCGGTCCGGGCCGTCACGAACGTCGGGAACATGTGCGCGCGCGGCACCGCGTAGTCCATCATCGAGCCCGTGAGCAGCTGCCCGTCCGGGCTGTACACCGCGCCCTCCCACAGCGCCTGCGCGATGCCCTGCACCAGCCCGCCGTGCACCTGCCCGTCCACGATCAGCGGATTGATGACGCGGCCGCAGTCGTCCACCGCGACGTACCGCCGCAGCTCGATCTCGCCCGTGTCCGCGTCGACCTTGACGGCCGCGACGTGCGCGCCGAACGGGAACGTGAAGTTCGACGGGTCGTAATAGGCGGACGCCTCGAGCGACGGCTCGACGCCCTGCGGGAGGTTCCACGCCAGGTACGCGGCGAGCGTGACCTCCTGGATCGTCTTCGCGCGATCCGGGCTGCCCCGCACGGAGAAGCGGCCCTGATCGAAGACGAGGTCTCCTTCGGAGGCTTCGAGCAGGTGGGCGGCGATCTTGGCCGCCTTGTCGCGCACCCGGCGGGCCGCCAGCACGATCGCCGCGCCGCCCACCACCGTCGTCCGGCTGCCGTAGGTCCCCCAACCCATGGAGACGGCCCCGGTGTCGCCGTGCACCACCTCGATGTCGTCGAGCGGGAGCCCCAGCTCCTCGGCGACAACCTGGGCGAACGTGGTCTCCTCGCCCTGGCCATGGGGCGACGTGCCGGTCAGCACCGTGGCCTTGCCCGTCGGGTGCAGGCGCACCGTGGCGCTCTCCCACAGCCCGCCCTGGAACCCCACGGCGCCGGCCACGGAGGACGGGCCCAGCCCGCAGATTTCGACGTACGTGCTGATCCCCACCCCGAGGTAGCGGCCGTTCTTCGGGCCCTGCTTTTGGAAGTCCCGGAGCCGCTGGTATCCGATGAGGTCGAGCGCCTTGTGGAGCGCCGGCGGGTAGTCGCCGCTGTCGTACGTCAGCCCCTCGGCCGTGGTGTACGGGAACTGCTCGCGCTTGATGAAGTTCTTGCGGCGGACGTCGGCCGGGTCCATGCCGACGGCGCCGGCCACGAGGTCCACCATGCGCTCGATCAGGCACGTCGCCTCCGGCCGGCCCGCTCCGCGATACGCGTCGACGGGCGACGTGTTGGTGAACACGCCGAGCACCTCGTACGAGATGTTGGGAATCGCGTACGGCCCGGTCAGGATCAACCCGTGCAGGATCGTCGGCACCCCGGGCGCGGCCGTCGACAGGTACGCGCCCAGGTTGGCCCAGGTCCGCCCGCGCAGCGCGGTGATCGTGCCGTCCTTCCGCGCCGCCGCCTCCAGCTCGGTGATATGGTCGCGTCCGTGGATCGTGGCGAGGTAGTTTTCACGCCGGTCTTCGACCCACTTCACGGGCCGCCCCGTGGCGCGCGCGCAGTGGACCACGATCGCCTCATCGGCGTACAACGGGATCTTGCTGCCGAACCCGCCGCCGACCTCCGGGGCAATGACGCGCACCTTGTGCTCGGGAATGCCCGTGACCACGCTCAGGAGGAACCGGGCGATGTGCGGATTTTGGGTTGTGCCCCAGACGACGAGTTCTCCCGAGCCGCTGTTGTACTTCGCGATGACGGCGCGCGTCTCCATGGCGTTGGGGATCAGCCGCTGGTTGACGAAGCGCTGCGAGACGACCACGCCGTCCCGCTGCGCGTCGGCGAAGGCGCGCTCGGCGTCCCCGCCCGCCACCCGCCACGTGAACGCGAGGTTCCTCGGCGCCTCCGCGTGGATCTGCACCGCGCCGTCGCGGACCGCCTGCTCCTGGTCCACCACCGCCGGGAGCGGCGCGTACTCGACCTGCACCAGCGCCGCCGCATCCCGGGCGGCGAAGCGCGTCTCGCCGAGCACGACGGCCACGCCGTCCCCCACGTAGCGCACGACGTCGGTGGCGAGCGCCGGGTGCGGCGGCGTCCGGAGATCGGCGTTCGGCACGAGCCACGCCGTCGGGATGGGGTTGAGTTTGCCCGCGAGGTCCGTGCCCGTGTAGACGGCGACCACACCCGGCTCCCGGCGCGCCCGGGCGGTGTCGACCCGCACGATCTTGGCGTGGGCGTGCGGGCTGCGGACGATGTGGGCGTAGAGCATGCCGGGGAACGAGAGATCGTCGGTGTAGGTGGCCTGTCCCGTAATGAGCCGGGGATCCTCCCGGCGCTTGACGCTGGCGCCAAACAGCTTGGTGACGGCCATGATGCTCCCTCCCGTCCCCGCGTTAGCGCGCGGCCTTGGCCGGCATCTCACCCCGAAGCTTCTTCGCCGCGTACTGGATGGCGTTGACGATGTGCTGGTACCCCGTGCAGCGGCACAGGTTGCCCTCGATGCCCCACCGGATCTGCTCTTCC
>JAJPJL010000129.1 GCA_021324255.1 Bacillota bacterium | reverse complement strand
CGTGACGTCGCGCGGGGCGACGCCGCTGCCGCCGGTGGTGAGCACCACGTTCACCCCGAGCGTATCCGCCATGTCGGACAGCGTGCGGGCAATGATCTCGAGATCATCGGGCACCGTCACGTGCGCCACCACGTCTGCACCGAGCGCGGTCAGCGTCCGCGTCAGATACTCGCCGCTCTCGTTCTTTCCGGCGCCGCGGCTCACGCGCTCGCTGGCGGTGAGCACGCCGCACCGCACGCCGCGCAATCGCTGCTCCTGGCTCATCCCCGCCTGTCCCCCGCGCCGGCTCTCCTGGCCCGCACGGCGGGGACGGCCGGCGCGGCGGCACGGCCCCGCGCCGGCGCCGCGTGCTCGCCCGCGCGCCGGTACTCGCCCGACTTGCCGCCTGCCTTGCGCACGAGCCGGATGCGGCCGATCACCATGCCGCGCTCGACGGCCTTGAGCATGTCGTAGACGGTGAGCCCCGCCGTCGCCACCGCGACCAGCGCCTCCATCTCGGCGCCGGTGCGCCCGCGGGTGCGAACGCGCGCTTCGATGCGCACGCGCGAGTCGCGGGCATCAGGGATCAGATCCACGGCGACCCCGGTCAACGGGATCGCATGGCAGAGCGGCACGAGCTCCCACGTCCGCTTGGCGGCGGCAATGCCGGCGACCTGCGCAACGGCGAAGACGTCGCCCTTCCGCGACGCCCCGCCGGTCGCGATCCTGAGCGTCGCCGGGCTCATCCGGACCTCGCCGCGCGCGACGGCCTCGCGCACCGTCTCCGGTTTCGCGCCCACGTCCACCATGCGGGCGCCGCCGCGCGCATCGATGTGCGTCAACCGGGAAGCGCGCGGTCTCGCCGGTTGAGAACGCGCGGCCGCCGTGGTCACGGCGGAAACAGGTGGACGGCGACGTCCGCGCCCTGGTCCACCTCCCGCCGGCCCGGGGGGACGACGACGACGCCGTCGGCGCGCGTCATGGTCGTGATGATGCCGGACTTGCCGAGCACCGGTACGGCCCACAGCATCCCGTCGCGCGTCTCGAGGGCGACCCGGATGTGGTCTTCCCGCGCGCCGTCGGACGGAATGCGCCGATCCAGCTTGGCGCGCACCACGCGGCCGAACGGGCGCGGCGGCTCCGCGCCGGCCAGGCCGCGGATCAGATCCCGCACGAACACGTCAAAGATGACCATCCCGCTCACGGGATTCCCCGGCAGCCCCACGATCGGCGTGCCGTCGACCACGGCGAGAATCGTGGGTTTGCCGGGCTTGATGTTGACCCCGTGCACGATGACGCCGGGCCGGCCGAGCTCGCCGATGGCGCGGGCCACGGCATCCTTTTCGCCCACGGACGTGCCGCCGCTGACGAGGACCAGATCGCAGGACCGCGCCGCCTCGCCGAGCGTGCGAAGCAGCACCTCGTAGGTGTCCTCCACGATCCCGTAGGAGCGGGGCTCCCCGCCCTCCTGCCGTACCGCGGCGCCGATCGCGTACGTGTTCGCGTCGCGCACCTGACCCGGACCCGGCCGGGCGTCCGGCGGGACCACCTCGTCGCCCGTGGCGAGAATCCCGACGAGGGGCCGGGCAACGACGTCGACCTCCACCACCCCGATCGCCGCGAGCAGGCCGACGTCCTGGGGCCGGAGGCGCCGGCCGCGGCGAAGCGCGATGTCGCCCGCACGAACGTCCTCGGCGCGCCGCAGCACGTTGGCGCCCGGCCGCACGGCGCGGCGGACCGCGATCGTGGCGCCGTCCGGCAGATCGACGTCCTCCAGCATGACCACGGCATCCGCCCCGGAGGGCACCATGCCGCCGGTGGGGATACGCACGGCGGCGCCGGGCGCGACCGCGCCGTTTGCCGCCTCGCCCATCCGCACCTCACCCGTGAGCCGGAGCCGCACCGGACCCGCGTCGCTCGCCGCGGACACGTCCCCGGCACGGACGGCGTATCCGTCCACGGTGGACCGGTCGAAGTCGGGAACATCGTCCGCGGCGACCGCGTCGCGTGCGAGGACGCGGCCGAACGCGGCGTCGATCCGGACGCGTTCGGCCGCGCCGGGCCGGGGTGTGTACTGGCGGGCGAACCGAGCCTTGGCTTCCTCCGGCGTGAGCAGCACCGACAAACCCGGCATGACAACGTCCAGTATAGCACAGGCCCGGGATGCCTCCGGCGCGCGATGGGAATCACGAGGAGTGGCGTCGGGCGTTCCCGAACAGGAAATCTCGCGGTTTCCCGCGCCCGCACCGCCTGCTGCGGCGGCGCGCCACGCGGGCGGGGCGGCCGCGCGCCCGCGTGGCGCGAGGAGGAGTGCCCCCATGGTCAAGGAGCTCGTGAAGAACCGGGCCTTGCTCCGGTGGGTGAACGAGGTCGCCTCGGTGTGCCGGCCGGACACGATCGTCTGGTGCGAGGGGACGGACGCGGAATACGCTCGCCTCACCGAGCAGCTCGTCGCGCAGGGGACGCTGCACCGGCTCAATCCCGCGAAGCGCCCGAACTCGTTCGCCGCGTTTTCGGATCCCAGCGACACGGCCCGCGTCGAGAACCGCACGTTCATCTGTACGACCCGCAAGCAGGACGCGGGCCCCACCAACAACTGGGTCGAGCCGGGCGAGATGCGGCGCACGCTCCAGCCGCTGCTGGAGGGCTGCATGCGCGGACGGACGATGTACGTCGTGCCGTTCAGCATGGGGCCGCTCGGCTCGCCGCTCTCCCAGATCGGGGTCCAGCTCACGGACTCCGGCTACGCGGTCGCCAACATGCGCATCATGACGCGCATGGGGCAGCCGGCGCTCGACGTGCTGGGGGACGGCGACTTCGTGAAATGCCTGCACACGGTGGGCGCCCCGCTCCGTCCGGGCCAGGCCGACGTGCCGTGGCCGTGCAACGCGACCAAGTACATCGTGCACTTCCCGGAGGAGCGCACCATCGTCTCCTACGGCAGCGGCTACGGCGGCAACGCCCTCCTCGGCAAGAAATGCCTGGCGCTCCGCATCGCGTCCTGGATGGCGCGGGACCACGGCTGGCTCGCCGAGCACATGGTGCTGATCGGCGTCCGGGCGCCCGGCGGCGAGCGGACGTACCTGGCCGCGGCGTTTCCGAGCGCCTGCGGCAAGACGAACTTCGCGATGCTGGTGCCGCCCGAGCCTCTCCGCCGCCAGGGGTGGGAGGTCACGACGCTGGGGGACGACATCGCGTGGATCAAGCCGGGGGCGGACGGCCGGCTGTACGCGATCAATCCGGAGACCGGGTTCTTCGGCGTGGCGCCGGGCACGAACGCGCGCACCAATCCCAACATCATGGCCACGATCAGCCGCAACACGATCTTCACCAACACCGCGTTGACGGCCGACGGGGACGTCTGGTGGGAGGGCTTGACGGAGGAGGCGCCCCCGGGCCTCATCGACTGGCAGGGCCGGCCGTATGACCCTGCGAGCGGCAGGCCGGCCGCGCATCCCAACGCCCGCTTCACCGCGCCGGCCAGCCAGTGCCCATCCATGGATCCCGAGTGGGAGAATCCCAACGGCGTGCCGCTGAGCGCCTTTCTCTTCGGGGGCCGCCGCAGCACGACCGTGCCGCTCGTGTACCAGGCCGTGAATTGGAGCTTCGGCACGTACCTCGCCGCCACGATGGGCTCCGAGACCACCGCGGCCGCGGAGGGCTCCGTCGGACGGGTGCGCCGCGACCCGTTCGCCATGCTGCCGTTTTGCGGCTACCACATGGCGGAGTACTTCAACCACTGGCTGCAGTTCGGCCGCGAGCTTCCCGACCCGCCGCGCATCTTCGGCGTCAACTGGTTCCGTAAGGATCCGGACGGCCGCTACTTGTGGCCCGGGTTCGGCGAGAACATGCGCGTCGTGCGGTGGATCGTGGAGCGGTGCCGCGGCCGGGCGTACTCGGTGGAGAGCCCGATCGGCTGGATGCCGCGCTACGAAGACCTCGACTGGGACGGCCTCGAGGAGTTCACGCGCGACCGATTCGAGCAGTTGATGTCGATCGACCGCGAGGCGTGGGCGCGCGAGCTGCTGTCGCACGAGGAGCTGTTCGCGCGGCTCTACGACCGGCTGCCCAAAGAGTTCATCTTCATCCGGGAGCTGATCCTGAGCAGCCTCTGGCGGTCGCCGGAGCACTGGCGCCTGGCCCCGGAGCGCGCGTAGGCGCCGCGAGAGCGCGGCGCGCACATGACGCGCTTAGATGACGTTGAGCTCGACGAAACGCCGGCCCTCCACGATGCGTGTAAACGCGAGCGGGGTCAGGTCGAGGCTCCGGTACCGTCCCTCGACGATCAGCTCCGCGAGGCCGCGTCCCACCGCCGGCGACTGCTGCAGGCCGTGGCCGCTGAAGCCGTTGGCGAAGAGGACGTTTGCCAGGGATGGATGCGGGCCCACGATGCCGTTGTGGTCGAAGGTGTTCATCTCGTAGTACCCGGCCCAGCTCTTGAGCAACTTCACGGCCTCGAACGGCCGGACGCGGGCGGCGAGCACGGGCCAGATCACGTCGTAGAACAGGCGGTCGTCGACCTCGAGCGGCAAGTCGTCCGGATCGTCCGCGCCCTCGGACGGCGACCACCCGCATAAGAAGTTCGGCCCGTCGGCCCGGAACCACACCCCGGACGGATCGATGACGAGCGGGCACCCCGGGACCGGCTCGCGGCAGGCAAACATGAAGACCGAGCGGCAGCGCGCCCGGACGGGGAGCTCGATGTCGAGCATCGCCGCGACCGCGGCCGCCCAGGGGCCGGCGGCGTTCACGACCGCGTCGGCGGGCATGACAGATCCGCCGGCCGTGACCACGGCGCGTACCCGCGACCCTTCCCGCGCGAAGCCCGTCACCTCCGCGGCGACGTAGCGGACGCCGAGAGACTGGGCCTTGCGGCGAAAGGCCTGGAGCAGCGCGTAGCCGTCGAACCATCCCTCGCCGGACAGCCCGAGCGACCCCGCGGCCACCCCGCCGGTCTTGAGCCACGGGAAGCGGGCCGCAAGCGCCGGCGCGTCGAGCAGCGCGACGTCGACCCCGTGCGCGCGCTGCAGCCGGTGATTTCGCTCCAGCACGGGGACGCCGGCCGGCGTCGCCAGAAACAGGTACCCGGGTTCGCAGAGGCCGATGTCCGGGGTCTCGTCCCCGGTCCCCAGGCGCGCGCCCACGGCGCGCAGGAACTCGATGCCGAAGCGCGAGATCTCGATGTTGACGGCCGTCGAGAACTGCTGGCGAATCGCGCTTGCCGACCGCGCGGAGGACGCGCGCGCGTAGGTCGGGTCGCGCTCCACGACGGCGATCTCGCCGGTGAAATGCGGGTGGCTCGCGAGAAAGTAGGCGACCGAACTGCCGATCACCCCGCCCCCGACCACGATGACCCGCGGCGACATCTCCGCGCCCGCGCGCATCAGCCGCGCAGCAGCCCCATGGCGCGCCCCACCGTGCCGCAGGCGTCGAGCGCCCGCGACAGGTCGTCAGGCGTGTGCCCGGCCGTCACGATCGTGCGGACCCGCGCCTTGCCCCGCGGCACGGTGGGGTACGCGATGCCGAGCGCGAAGACGCCGTGCTCGAACAGCCGGTCCGAGAAACGCATCGCCTCGGCCTCGCCTCCGATCATGATCGGGGTGATCGGCGTCTCGCTCGCGCCGGTGTCGAACCCCAGCGCGGCGAGACCCGACTTGAAAAAGGCGGTGTTGTCCCACAGTCGCGCGATGAGCGTGTCGTCGCGCTCGATGAGGTCGAGCGCGGCGAGCGCCGTCGCCGCGACGGACGGCGGGTGCGACGTGCTGAATAACAGCGGGCGGGCGCGCTGCATCAGGTACTCGATGAGCGATCGCGAGCCGGCGACGTAGCCGCCGAGAGCCGCCCACGCCTTGCTCAGCGTGCCGACCTGGACGTCGACCCGACCGTGCAGGCCGAAGTGCTCCACGGTGCCGCGTCCGCCCGCGCCCATGACGCCGCTCGCGTGCGCGTCGTCGACCATCATGATCGCCCCGTACTCGCGAGCCAGCGCGCAGAGCTCCGGCAGCGGCGCGATGTCGCCGTCCATGCTGAACACGCCGTCGGTAATCAGGAGCACGCGGCGCGCCCCGCGGGCCTCCTCCAGGCACCGCCGGGCGGCGCCGACGTCGCGGTGCGTAAAGATCTTGCGCTCGGCGCCGCTCAGCCGGCAGCCGTCGATGATGCTGGCGTGGTTGAGTTCATCGCTCACGACGACGTCGCCCTTGCCGAGGAGCGCCGCCACGGTTCCGGCATTCGCCGTAAACCCCGATTGGAACAGCAGCGCGGCCTCGGTGCGCTTGAACGCGGCGAGCCGCCGCTCGAGCTCCCCGTGGATGGCCATGTTGCCGGCGATGGTGCGGACGGCGCCCGAGCCCACGCCGTAGTCGTCGATCGCCCGGCGCGCCGCGGCTTTGAGCGCGGGATGATCGGCCAGGCCGAGGTAGTTGTTGGCGCACAGGTTGATGACCCGGCGTCCGTCGTACTCGCACACCGGCGCCTGCTCGCCGTGGAGCTCGCGCGGCCAGCGGTACACACCGGCCGTCTTGAGGGCGCGCACTTCGTCGTCGAGGAACGCGAGCGCATGCGGCACGTCCATCGCTCCTTCTCCGCCGCGGCCTAGGACGAGGACATCGCCGCGGCCAGCACCCGGCCGTAGTCGTCCAGGCTGGCACGCGCGTCGGGCGCCGTGGCGCGCGCGGCCAGCGCCGCCGTGCGCGCCACGGCCTGGCGTACGTCGCGCACCTCGGGATCCAGCGTGAGGATCGCGTTGAGATCGTAGCACCGCGTGGCCCCGTGCAAGAGGCGGAAGAATTCGAACTCCTGCGCCAGCGTCTCCGGCACGCCGGCCTGGTGCAGGAACTCCCGGTAGAACGCCGGCGCCCCGTCGGCGGAGCGCGCGA
The DNA here is from genome assembly GCA_021324255.1 of Bacillota bacterium. GTDB lineage: Bacteria > Sysuimicrobiota > Sysuimicrobiia > Sysuimicrobiales > Segetimicrobiaceae > JAJPIA01. The sequence continues at coordinate 10,267 of JAJPJL010000129.1, read as the reverse complement.
GCGGTTGCAGGCGTTCAAGCGCGGCGGCTTCGACGGCCGCGTCCACGGCGCGGTCGGGATTGTAGGCCACCTCCCGCGCCCGGTCCGGTTCGCCGAGCAGGAGGCGCGCCAGGAACGGCTCCACCGCCAGCGGCCCCAGCACGGCGCGGTCCGTGGGATCCCGGCGGACGACCAGCACCGTCGACACCAAGACCCCCGTCATCGGCGGGGCGGCGATGCGCGGTCCCAGCGACGGCGCGCTCACGTCGAGCATCGCGCGGGCGCCGTCGAAGGCCGTCAGGCGCGCGAGCCATCGCGCCAGGGCGTCATGGGATACCTCGCCGCCGGGGCCGTCGCCGCCCGGGAGGCTCTCCGCACCGGCGGCCGCACCCAGCACCGCCGCCGCCAAGTCCTGGAGCTCGGGCGCGCGGGCACGGACGTCCTCCGGGGTCACATCGGGAATGTTCTCGAACCGCGCCCGGACCAGAGCCGCGGCGAGGTCGGGCGCGGCGGCCACGAGCGCCGTCCGCGCATACGGCGCGCGCTCCGCGGGATACGCGTACGCCTCCACGGGTTTACCGAGATCGAGCATGCCGAGCGGGACGCGGACCTCGCCGCCGCGAAGATCCGTGCCCCGAACTTCCCCCGACGCGCCGCGGTGCTCCTCCAGCCACCGGTAGACGCGATGTCCGCGCGCCGCCCGCCCGTGCACCGGCCGCACCTCGAACGGCGCCAGGCGCCGGCCGTCCCGCGTCGCGATCGTGTAGCGCAGGTGCACCCAACCGTCGGCGCAGAGCGCCGTATCCGGACGCTCAGCCAGCATGCCGTAGCCGAGCGCGGACTTGCCGATCCCGCCGGGCCCCAGGAGGAGCACGCCGCAGCCGCCCAGCGTGACGCACGTCCCGCGCACGGTGTGCACACTCCGCTCCTCGGCCAGCATGCGCCCGACCGCGCCCAGAACCAGCGCCCGGAGATCGCCGTAGTACGACGTGTTCAGGAGCACGATCGTGTTGGTGCGCCGGCTGTAGGCCGCCGCCTGCGGCTGGCCGGGCGCGCCGGCGATCGCGTAGGTCGTCAGCGCGGGCGCCGGCGGTGGCACACGCTCCGCGGCGCGGCGCCATCCGTGCGGGCCGTGCCAGTTGGCGGTCCAAAACTCGTGCAGGTGCGGCGAGTCGGTGACAAGACGCGCGCGCACGCCGTGGATGACGGCATCGCGGATCCAGACCGGCCCCGTGCGGGCGCGCTCGATGATGTGCTCGACGGCCGCGCCGACCAGCTCATCGCGGCGCCCCTCGACGCGGTCGACGGCGGCGTCGCGCGCGGCGGTGGGTCGCCTGCTCCTGGTGATCACGTTCCCGGTCCCAATGGGCGTGCCCGGCCACTCCATGGCGTCGGGCCGCGGCGGGGCAGGAAAGCCAAAGGACTCCACCACGAGGACCTCCCCGCCTATGTTCGGACCACGCTACGACGCCCCCTGCTCCCGGCTGCCGGCGGCGTTACGCGTCCGTGACCCCGTTGTGACGATCGGCGCACACTGCCCCGCCATTGTGAAGCGAGGCCGTGGAGGGCTCCCCGATACCGTGCAGAAGCCTAGCGGCGCTGGAGGTCGATGGTGATGGAGACACACGCCAGGGAGCGATCCGGCACGTCTGCCGCGAAGGCGGAGCGGCACGCCGCCGGGCGCATCCTCGTCGTCGACGACGAGCCCCACATCGTCGAACTCGTGCGCTATAACCTCGTGCACGAGGGGTACGAGGTGGTCACCGCCTACGACGGGCACGAGGCGCTGGAAAAGGCCCGTACCACTTCGCCCAGCCTCGTGGTGCTCGACCTCATGCTGCCGTACGTCGACGGGCTGGAAGTCTGCCGGGCGCTGCGGCGGGAGTCCGGCGTGCCGATCCTCATGCTGACGGCCAAAGATACGGAACAGGATCGCGTGCTCGGGCTCGAACTCGGCGCCGATGACTATGTGACCAAGCCGTTCAGCCCGCGCGAGCTGGTGGCGCGGGTGCGCGCCATCCTGCGGCGCACCACGCAGGACGGCGCGCCCTCCCAGGCGCCGGTCGCGATCGGCGGGCTCCTCCTCGATCCCCGGACGCACGAGGTCCGCCTGCGCGATCGCCCCGTCGATCTCACGACGAAAGAGTTCGATCTGCTGCGCCTCCTCATGAGCCATCCGAACCAGGTGTTCACGCGGGACTTCCTGCTGGAACACATTTGGGGGTACGAGTACTTCGGCAGCACCCGCACCGTCGACATGCACATCAGCCGGCTCCGGGAAAAGATCGAGGACGACCCGGTCGCCCCCACCTACATCATGACCGTGCGCGGCGTCGGGTACAAATTCAAAAAGGACGCCGGATGAGGTCAGGGCTTCGGTGGAAGCTCACCAGCAGCTACCTGCTGGTGGTGCTGTTTTCGCTGGCCGTCACGGCCGCGGTGCTGATTCCCGCCATCACGCAATTCTACCTCAAGTCGTATCAGCACGACGTGCTGAACCAAGCCCGGATGGTTGCGCACATGTTCGAAGCGCCCCAGGCGCAACACACCGACCTGTCGCGTCTCGATCGCGTCGCGGCTCGGTTTGCCTGGCGCGCGGGCGTGTACATCGGCGTGCGGGCGCCGGACGGCCGTCCGCTCCCCACGAGCGATTGGGATTCGCCGGCTGAGGGGCCGGTCGAGCCGGAGGTGGCGGCCGCGGTGCGGGGCCAGCCGGCGACGTCCGTGCGCTACGATACGCCCCGACACGAGACGCGCGTCTTTGCCGCCGCGCCGTTCCTGAGCCAGGGCCGCGTCCGCGGCATCGTGCAGGTCAGCGTGCCCCGGGTGTGGGTCGACCGCGCGCTCCGGCCCGCGTGGCTGGCGCTCGGCATCGCGCTCGTCGCCGGGACGATCGTCGCGTGGCTCCTGGGCGCGTGGCGGGCGCGGGCGCTGTCGTGGCCCGTGCTCGAGCTCGCGCGCGCGGCGGAAGGAATCTCGGCCGGCGATCTCAGCCGGCGGGTGAACGTCACCGGCCGCGACGAGATCGCCCGCCTGGCCGGCTCGTTCAACAGCATGGCGGCCGAGCTGCGGCAGAAGCTTGCCGCGGTCAGCGAGGAGCGCAGCAAGGTCGAAACGATCATCTCCAGCATGAACGACGCGGTGGTGGCCGTGGACGCCGAAGGCGCGGTGCTCCTCGTCAACCAGGCCGCCCACGATCTGCTGGGACTGGACCGACAGGCGCTGGGACGTCCGCTGCGGACGATCCTCGGCGATCACCCCCTCGCCCGCTGCATCGACGCGACGGCCGCGCGCGGCGAGGAGGAGGAGGAAGAAGTCGAGCTCGGCCCGCCCGGCGAGCGGCTCCTCGAGGTGCACGCCGCGCCGTTGCGGCGCGCCCAGGGCGTGGCGGCGGGCGTGGTCGCCGTGGTGCGCGACGTGACGGTGCTGCGGCAGACGGAGCGGCTGCGCCGGGAGCTGACGGCCAACGTCTCCCATGAGCTGCGCACCCCGCTCACGTCCATCAAGGGCTTCGCGGAAACGCTGCTTGCCGGCGCCATGGCGGACGAGGAAACGTGCCGCCGGTTCTTGACGATCATCGACAACGAAGCCTCGAGGCTGATGAAGCTGGTCGACGATCTGATGGACCTCTCGCGCCTGGAGTCGCACGCCGTCGCCATCGAGCCCGCGCCGGTGCGCCTCGACGATCTCATCGCCGAAGCGATCGGACGCATGCGCCCCCAGGCCGAGCGCCACCGCGTCGCGCTGCGCTCCATGAGCCTGGACGCGGAAACGGTGATGGCCGACCGCGACCGCATCCTGCAGGTGATGACGAACCTGCTCGACAACGCCATCAAATTTACGCCGGACGGCGGCGCCGTGGAGGTCGCGGTGCGCCGCGACCTCGACGGCGCCGCGATCACGGTCGCCGACTCGGGCCGCGGCATCAGCGAGGAACACCTGCCGCGCATCTTCGACCGATTCTACCGCATCGAGCGGTCGCGCAGCCGTGAGGAAGGCGGCACCGGCCTCGGGCTGGCCATCGCCAAGCACATCGTCGAGGCCCACGGCGGACGCATCAGCGTCCAGAGCCGGCCCGGCGGGGGCAGCGTCTTTACCGTGGTGCTGCCGGCGCGCGTGAGGACCCGGCTCTCCTCGTAGCGGCGTCCGCCGCTCGCGGCCGGCCGCGTGCGTTCGCGCGCGGCCGTGTGTCCGCAGCCGGCCGGCGCGACGCCGGGGACCACGCGCGCCGTCGAGCGTCCCGCTCGACGAGCCGCCGGGTGACACCCCGCGCGCGTCGATGAGGCGGTGCGTTACGGGTAGATGCCGCGCGTCACGAGCGCTTCCGCCACGCGCCCCACGGCGCGCGCGAGCGCGCCCGTCCGCAGGTCGACTTGTTTGTCCTGGGACACCGCCAGCACCTCACGGAAGCTACGCACCATGATGCGCTCGAGGCGCTCGTTGATCTCTTCCTCGGACCAAAAGAAGGACTGCAGGTCCTGCACCCACTCGAAGTACGACACGATGACGCCGCCGGCGTTCGCCAGGATGTCCGGGACCACAAAGATCCGGCGCTCGCGGAGGACGGCGTCGGCCTCGGGCAGCGTCGGCGCGTTGGCGCCCTCGACGACGATCCGGGCCTTGATGCGCGGCGCATTGTCCGCCGTGATCTGAGCCTCCACCGCGGCGGGGACGAGGATGTCACAGGGCAACTCGAGGAGTTGCTCGTTGGTGACGGCATCGGCTCCGGGGTAGCCGGCGACACGCCCGGCCTGCTGCTTGTGCTGCAGCACGTCGTCCGGATCGAGCCCGCGGTCGTTGTGGATGCCGCCGCGGCTGTCGCTGATGGCGACGATCCGGCAGCCTTCCGCGCGCAGGGTTTGCGCGGCGGTGCTGCCGACGTTTCCAAAGCCCTGCACCGCCACGCGCGCGCCGGCGAGCTGCATCCCGAGGTGCCGCGCGGTTTCCCGTGCGACGATCGCGACGCCGCGCCCGGTGGCCTCCATGCGTCCCGCGGAGCCGCCGATCGAGATGGGCTTCCCCGTGACGACGGCCGGCACGGAGTATCCGTGGTGCATGCTGTACGTGTCCATGATCCACGCCATGACCTGCGGCGTGGTGCCCATGTCCGGCGCGGGAATGTCGCTTTCCGGCCCGATGAGGATCCCGATCTCGGTGGCATAGCGGCGCGTGAGATGTTCGAGCTCCGTGGACGACATCAGCTTCGGGTCGCACACCACGCCGCCCTTGGCGCCGCCGTACGGCAGCCCGACCACCGCGCACTTCCAGGTCATGAGCATGGCAAACGCGCGGATCTCCTCGAGCGTCACGCTCGGGTGGTACCGGATGCCGCCTTTGGTGGGCCCGAGCACGGTGCTGTGGTGGACGCGGTACCCGGTGAAGACCTCCACCGACCCGTCCTCGAGCTGCACGGGGAAGTGCACCGTCAGCTCGCGCTTCGGGTGCCTGAGAAACTCGCGCACCCCCCGCTTCAGGGACAGCAGGTCCGCGGCGTGCTCGAACTGTGTGAGGGCCGCCTGCCACGGATCATGCCGGACCGTATTCACCGCTTTGACCCCCATGTGCATCTCCCTCCCGGATCAGACGCGCCGGCGAGGCACGGCGTCCGAAGTCGATACACCGGTCACGCGCGGAGATACCGGCGGACCGCCAGCAGGCTGCCCACCACGCCGATCACGATGCCCCACGCCATCAGCTTCCAGGACAGGCTGAGCGCGACCTGCTCCGGGCCCGGGAGCGGCAGAAACGGCAGGGAATCCCGCGCGCCGTGCACCACGAGCGCGTACAATCCGGCCACCGCGGCGAAGGCAACGGCGGCGCCGCAGGCGCCCGTGATGGCGCCCTCGATGACGAACGGCCATCGGATGAACCACGCCGTGGCCCCGACGAGCCGCATGACCTCGATCTCGGCGCGGCGCGCGAACACCGTCAGCCGGATGGTGCTCGCGATGATGACGAGCGCCACGAGCGCCAGCGCGGCGCCCACCGCGGCCCCGCCGAGCCGGACCATCCGCGTCAGCGCGAGCAGCCGGACGGCCGTGCTGCCGCCGTAGGTCGCCGTCTCGACTCCCGGCAGGCGCCGCGCCGCGGCGGCGATCCCGTCGAGGCGGTCCGGCCTATCCGCGTCCACGACGAACGACGCCGGGAGCGGGTTCCGCGCCAGCACGTCACGCATGTACACATCGCTCCCGAGCGTCTTCCGCAGGCGGTCGAGCGCCTCGCCCTTCGACACGTAGACCACGCCGGTCACACCGGGCAGGGACGCGAGCCGGGCGCGGACGGCGTCGACCGCGGCGCCCGACAGCCCATCCTTGACGTACACAACGGCCTGGACCTGCGATTCCAGCTGGCGCGCGATGTACTCGAGCGTGCTCGCCACGATGAGGGCCGCGCCGAGCGCGAGGAGCGTGACGACCGTGGTCGTGACGGCCGCCAGGCTCATGAGCCCGTTGCGGCGAAACGCCTGCGCACCCTCCGAGAGGAAGTAGCGAACCCCGCGCGGGGACGCCCGCGTCGAGCCCATCAGCCGCCGTACCGGCCGCGGCGCTGGTCGCGCACGACGGCGCCGGCATCGAGCGCGATCACGCGGCGGCGCAGCACGTCCACGACCATCTTGTCGTGCGTCGTCACCACCACCGTCGTCGCGCGCAGGTTGATCTGCGACAGCAGCTGCATGATCTCCCAGGACGTGTCCGGATCGAGATTGCCCGTCGGCTCGTCCGCCAGCAGGAGCGGCGGCCGGTGCACGAGCGCGCGGGCGATGCTCACGCGCTGCTGCTCCCCGGCGGACATCTCGCCGGGCAAGGCGTCGGCGCGGCCCGCCAGGCCCACGACCTCGAGCACGTCGGCGACGCGCCGGGGCACCTCGCGCGACGGGACGCCGGTGACCTCGAGCGCGAACGCCACGTTTTCGCGCGCCGTCCTGCGCGGCAGCAGCTTGAAATCTTGAAAGACGACGCCCACCCGCCGCCGCAGAAACGGCACGTGACGTGCCGGCAGGCGCGTCACATCGCGGCCGTCGACCAGCACGCGGCCGGACGTCGGCAGTTCCTCGCGGTAGATCATCTTCATGAGCGTGGACTTGCCGGTGCCCGTGGGGCCCACGATGAACACAAACTCGCCGGGCGCGATGGACAGCGACACGTCCCGGACCGCGACGACGCCGTTGGGGTAGGTCTTGGAGACGCGGTCGAACTCGATGGCCGCGACCTCGGGAGCCGGCTCCGGCACGCCCGGCGGGAGCGGCTCCACGGCCACGCCCGCGCGGCCGGCCGCGCCGTCCCCGCGTGCGCGCGCGGCTGTCTCACCGTCCTCGGGAACCGCGCCCGGCACGCCCGGTGGGACCGCCGCGCGGGCGGTCACATTGCGGGAACGGCGAGGTTCCACGAGCGAAGCTCCCGATCGAGCGCGTCGTGCGTCATGTCCAAGCGCAGCGGCGTCACGGAAATCCACCCCTCCGCCACCGCGCGCACGTCCGTCCCCTCGGCGCCCGGCTCATCATCGGCCGAGCCCGTGAGCCAGTAGTAGTCCCGCCCGCGGGGATCCGATCGCTTCTCCAAACGATTCACGTACCGCCGCGTTCCCTGCCGGGTGATCTCCACGCCCCGCAGCCGCTCCACGGCCATGTTGGGGACGTTGACGTTGAGAAAGGTGTCGCGGGGCAGCCCGCGCCGGACGAGCTCCCGGGCGAGGGACGCGGCGAATGCGGCCGCCGGATCCCAGTGGATCTCGCGGAAGCCCGCCACCGACACCGCGATCGCCGGGATCCCGAACAATGCGGCCTCCACCGCGCCCGAGACCGTGCCCGAGTAGATCAGGTCCATCCCGAGATTGGCGCCGGCGTTGATGCCGGAGACCACGATGTCCGGAACCGCCCCCATGAGGTCGAGCACCGCGAGCACGACGCAGTCCGCCGGCGTGCCGTTCGTCGCCCACACGGGCGCGTCGGTACCGGGCACGCGCCTGGCCCGGAGGGGCTTGTGCAGGGTGATGGCGTGACTGGCGGCGCTTCGCTCGTGCTCCGGCGCCACCACGTATGTCTCCGCGACCCGTCCCAGGGCCCGCGCGAGCGCGGCCAAGCCGGGCGAGGTCACACCGTCGTCATTGGTCACCAACGCCCGCATGGACACCCGTGCCCGCCGCCGGCGGCCGCGGCCGCCGGACCGGGACGCCGCCGCCTACGCGAGAGCCCGGAGGGCAGCCGCGAACGCATCGTAGGTTCCCGCATCGTAGAGTGCAAACACCACCTCGTGGAGCGCGCTGCCGGCGCGCAGGTACGCCGCGGTCTCCTGCAGCATCACCTCCGCCGCACGCGCCGCCGGGAATCCGCCCACGCCGGTGCCGAGCGCGGGAAAGCCGACGGATCGCGCGCGCAGCGAATCGGCCACCCGGAGCGCGCTGCGGGTGGCCCGTCGGATGATCTCCTCGCCCGTCTGGAGGTCTTGGCCCATCGTGACGGCATGGATGACGTGACGAACGGACAACCGGCCGGCTCCCGTCGCGACGGCCTCACCGAGCGGAACCGGCCCGAGGGCTGTGGCTTCACGCTCGATCTCTTCGCCGCCGCGCCGTTTGATCGCGCCCGCAACGCCGCCCCCCATCCACAGTCGGTCGTTCGCGGCGTTCACGATCGCGTCCACCGCAAGACGCGTCAGGTCCTCCTGCACCACACGCACCCTTGCGGCGCCGATCCGCCGCTCGGGCGCGCCGGCCGGCGCGGTCACACCGGCGCCCGGCGCCGCGCCGCCACCGGGCATGGCGCGGGGCCCGCGGAGGTCAGTCCTGGTCCCGCCACCAGTCGGGCGACACGTCCTTCTTCTTGTACGTCTTCACCACGGGCCGAGTCCCCGCCTTTTCACGAGCGACCCGCTTCCGGAGCTCTTCGTACTCGTGCAGGTTCGTCAGCATCTTGAGCGCGTCCCAGATGGCCTCCTCGACCTGCCCGCCGTCCCGCAGCAACAGGTCGACGAGCGGCTCGATGACGCGCTTGTCCCGCAGCTTGCTCAACAGGCGAATCGACAGGCGCTTGACGTCCGGGTCGTCGTCGGCGAAGTACCGCAGCAGCGGCTCAAACGCGGCGTCGCCGAGCAGCCCGAACAGCGCCTTGAGCGCAAACCGGCGCACCTTGCCGCTCGGATTCTCCATCGCGCCGTGCAGGGCGGCGAGCACCGCCTCCCGGTCGCCTTGCGCGAACGCCTGCACCACCTCCGCGGGTAGGAGGGCGTCGCGGTCTCCGACGGGCATCGCGATGACGCCGCGCTCTTCGAGGCGTCCGATCGTGCCGACGACCGTCTCCTGGAGGCGCGGATCCGTCAGGAACGTTTGCGCCATGGGAGCCACGACCCGCCGGTCGCCGACGCGGCCGAGGATGGTCAGCGACGTCAACCGGACATAATAGTTCTCGTCGCCGAGCACGGCCAGCAGCGGCTCGACGATGCGCGGCCCCATCTCCGTCAGGATCCGCCACACCTGCGGGCCGATCCGGCGCCTGAGGTAGCGGTCCTTGAACGCCTCCATCAGCGCCGGCACCGCCTCCGGGCCGATGCGCGACAGGGCCTCCGTCGCGGCGGCCACGAGCGAGCGTTCCCGCCGTGCCAGCACCTTGACGAGCGCATCCACGGCGCCGGCATCGCGCAGCTCGCCGAGGCCCTTGACCGCCTGCACGCACACCTGCTCGGACCGGTCCGCGAGCGCGGTGCGCATCGCCTCCATCGCCCCCTGGCCGCCGATGCGCCGGAGGGCGATCACGGCGCTCTTTCGGACATACTCATCCGGGTCGTGCAGCGCCTCGGCCAACGCGGGCACCGCACGCTCGTCCCCCAGCTTGCCGAGCGCGTGCGCGGCGTCGCTTCGAAGCGTCACGTCCGTGCTGCGCATTTGCTGCACGAACCGCTCGAGCTCGTGATCGGACCCGGATGGTGCCGGCCGGGCTGAGGTCGGTGTGGTGGTCATAGATACACGCCTCCTTGCACCACCCAGACGTTCGCCGCTCGGGAGAACCTCTCCTTGAATGGCCATAGCGCGTTTGCGTCCCCGCGCGTATATCCGCGGGGCTGCCCGCCGTGGCATGCCGTTGCATGCCGTGTCTTACTTGATTCTTAATACGGTCGCGCCTATACTAACTCCAGAATACCACTGCGGAGGAACCGCCCGCATAGTGAAAGAGTCCGGGAGCCCGCCGGCCCGCCCGGTCACGTTCGCCCACAAGAGCGAGGCCGAGTTCGCCAGAATCCTCGATTTTTACGGGATTCGATGGGAATACGAGCCCCGGACGTTTCCGCTCCGGTGG
>JAJPJL010000023.1 GCA_021324255.1 Bacillota bacterium | reverse complement strand
CGGCGGCGAGCGCCCCGATTGCCGCGGCGGCATCGAATTGCTCGCACGCCTCGTGGATCGGCCCGGGACGCAGCAGATCCGTCACCTCGCCCCGGCTGAGAAGGCCGCGAAGCGTGAGGTACGCGGACCGGACCGTCGGGGGCAGAGCGAGCCCCTCCCGCAGCTTCGCGGATCGCGGAGACCGGACCGCACTGAGCGCGGACATAAGGAGCGGTCTCGCGAAGGGAACACGACCCGCCACCCGCTGCCAGACGAGCAGCTTCGGCAACCGCCGGAACGATGAGTAGCCGCCGAACAACTCGTCGCCGCCGAGCCCCGAGAGCGCCACCACTGTGCCCGAACCGCGGGTCACCTCGGAAACATAGTAGGTGTTGACGCCGTCCACGGTCGGCTGGTCCATCGCGGCAACGATGCGATCGAGGTCAGCCGCGAGATCCCCGCCGGTCACCGTTCTCGCGGTGTGCTCCGTCTCATAGCGAGCGGCGACCCGCGCCGCGTCTGCTCCCTCGTCGAACTCCACTTCGGGAAAGGTGATCGAGAACGTGCGCACGTGCGCGTGCCCGGCCTCGCGCATCGCGGCGACGATCGCGCCGGAATCCACGCCGCCGCTCAGAAACACGCCGACCGGCCGGTCGCTCACGAGATGCCGCGCCACGGCATCCACGAAGCGGTCGCGCAGCTCCCCGGCGGACGCCTCGGTGTCCCCTGACGGTCCCGCATCGGGCGCCGGAACCTGCCAGTATGGGCGCGGGGTCACCTCGTCGCCGTCGCCCAGAACGAGCGTCGTGGCGGGGGGCAGTTCCTTGACCCCGTCGAAGGCCGTCAGGGGACCGGGCACGGAGCCGAGACGGAGGAACGCGGCGACCGCCACGGGATCCACGGGGAGCGGACCAGGCAGGGCCGCCCTGATGGCGCGGATCTCAGAGGCGAACAACCAGCGGCCGCCGTTGCGCGTGTAGTAGAGCGGCTTGATCCCCAGCCGGTCCCGCGCGAGCAGCAGACGCTCGGTGCGGCCGTCCCAGATGGCGATCGCGAACATCCCCCGCAGCCGGCGGATCGCGTCGACCCCATCGCGCAGGTAGAGCGCAAGCACGACCTCGGTGTCGGAGTACCCCGCAAACCGCCGTCCCTCGCGCTCGAGCTCCCGGCGCAGGTCCTGGAAGTTGTAGATCTCGCCGTTGTAGGTGATGGCCACCTGGCCGTCCTGAGCGAACATCGGCTGGTGCCCCGCAGGCGAGAGGTCGATGATCGCCAGCCGGCGGTTCCCGAGCGCCACCCGCCCGGCCGGATCCGCCCACACGCCTTCGTCGTCCGGGCCCCGGTGCGCGAGCGCTACGGCCATCCGAGCGACGGAGGCGCGGAGCCGCTCAGGATCTGCGCCGCGCGGCTCGTAGATCCCGCAGATCCCGCACACGCTACGCCCGGCTCCCCACGCGGGCGGCAAACCACTCGAGCGTTCGTTTGAGCCCTTCTTCGAGGGGCACCCGGGGCTCCCAACCGAGCAGCGCTTTCGCCCGCGTGATGTCGGGGCGGCGCCGCGCCGGATCATCCTGCGGCAACGGACGAAACACGATCTCGCTCCGGCTGCCGGTGATCGCGGTCACGCGGCGGGCGAATTCGAGGACGGTGATCTCCTCGGGGTTGCCGAGGTTCACCGGATCGTGGATATCGGAGCGCACGAGGCGTACGATGCCCTCGATCAAGTCCGTGATGTAGCAGAAACTGCGCGTCTGGCTGCCGTCGCCGTAGACGGTGAGCGGCTCGCCGCGCATCGCCTGCGTCAGCAGCGTGGGGACCACGCGCCCGTCGTCCGGCCGCATCCGGGGTCCATACGTATTGAAGACGCGAACGATCGCCGTGTTGAGACCGTGGTACCGGTGGTACGCCATCGTGATGGCCTCGGCGAAGCGTTTCGCCTCGTCGTAGCATCCGCGCGGGCCGATCGGGTTCACGTTGCCCCAGTAGGTCTCGGGCTGCGGGGAGACCTCCGGATCGCCGTACACCTCGGACGTGGACGCCAGGAGAAACCGGGCCCCCTTGGCCTTGGCCAATCCGAGCGTGATCCACGTGCCCAGCGCGCCGGCCTTGAGGGTCTTGATCGGGTGCGTCAGGTAGTCGACGGGGCTCGCGGCGCTGGCAAAGTGCAGGACATAGTCGACCGGCCCCGCGACCTCGATCGGTGTCGTGATGTCGTGCCGGCGAAATTCGAAGCGCGGATCGGAAATATGGGCGAGGTTGTCGGCGCGGCCGGTGAGCAGGTTGTCCACGCAGAGCACGTGCGCGCCGTCGGCCAGGAGCCGGTCGCACAGATGCGACCCGATGAACCCCGCGCCGCCTGTCAGGACAACCCTCATCGCCCCATCCCGGCGTAGTGGAACCCGTGGGCCCGCGCCTTCGCCGGATCGAGGATGTTGCGGCCGTCGACGATGACGGGGCGGCGCATGAGCGAGCGGAGCCGCATCAGGTCGAGCCGCTGAAACTCTTCCCACTCGGTCAACAGCACCACGGCATCGCTCCCGCGGCACGCCTCGTACGGCTCGTCGTAGTATGCGACCGACGGCAGCAGGCGGCGGGCGTTCGGCTCGGCCACGGGGTCGTAGGCCCTGACCTGCGCGCCCTCGCGCAGCAGGCGCTCGATCACGCACACGGACGGAGCCTCGCGCATGTCGTCCGTGTTCGGCTTGAACGCCAGGCCGAGGACGGTCACGACACGGTGCGACAGCACCCACAGCGCGTCCTTGAGATGCCGGATCAACAGCTCGCGTTGTCCCTCGTTGACACGGGCGACTTCCTGGAGCAGGCGAAAATCGTAGCCCGCCTCGTGCGCGATGCGCACGAACGCGGCGACGTCCTTGGGGAAGCACGATCCGCCGTACCCCACGCCCGCGTTCAAGAAGGCCCGCCCGATGCGCGCGTCGTGCCCCATGCCCTCCGCGACCAGCTTGACGTCCGCGCCGACCCGCTCGCACACGTTGGCCACGGCGTTGATGTACGAGATCTTCATCGCCAGAAACGCGTTGCTGGCGTGCTTGATGAGTTCCGCCGTCGCCAGGTTGGTCACGAGGATCGGACAGTCGAACGGGCGGTAGACGTCACGCAGGAGCCTCTCCGCCCGCTCGCTCGTGACGCCGATCACGATGCGGTCCGGATGCATGAAATCGTAGATCGCCGACCCCTCCCGCGTGAATTCGGGATTGGAGGCGATGTCGAACGGCACCGAGCCGCCCGTCAGCAGCATGATCTGATCCCGGATGCGCTCGCCGGTGCGCACGGGGACCGTGCTCTTCTCGACGATCACCCGGTAGTCGCGCAGCGATTCCGCGATGGTCTCCGCCACGGCGGCGACCGCCGTGACATCCGCGTCCCCGCTCTCGAGGGACGGCGTGCCGACCGTGATGAAGATGACCTCGGACTCCCGCACCGCCTCGGCGGTGTCCGTGGTAAACCGCAGGCGCCGGTGCTCCGCGCCACGCGCCAGCAGCTCCTCGATCCCGGGCTCAAAGATGGGGGACCGGCCGGCCTGCAGCGCCCGGATCCGCTCCTCATCCCGATCGACCCCGATCACCTGGTGTCCCAGGTCAGCGAAACACGCGGCGGTAACCAGCCCGACGTACCCGGTGCCGATGACGCTCAGTCGCATGGCACTGTCTCGCTCCCGTTGATCACCGTGGTCACCGGCCCATCTGGCCTCTGCGTATGCTGCCCCATGGTATCATCCTCCGGCCGGGCACGCAATTTGGTCCCGCTGGGGAACCGCCGCCCACGACCTGGCTCGCCGGATCGATACCCGGCCTCTGCCTGCCTGTTCGCACGGCGTCGCGGGCGCACAACGAAGCCGCAATCGCGACCACGCCTGGGCCACAATCGTGCGCACGTTTGGCCGTGCCCCGGCGACGGTCCCAATGTCGCCGTGCCACTCGACCGCGACGTGTTCACGGTCAGCATCTGGAAACGACGCGGAGGTCGGTACCAGGAACCGCGCCACACGACGCCCTTCGATCCTCCGTCCGCGCACCCCGGTAACCACCGGCAGGGTGTGATCGTGTGGATATCCGACGGATCGAGGAAGCCGCAGCAGTTACCGTGCACTGGCCGGCGTCTTCTGCCGGCTTATTTTTCCACAAAGCGCATAGCACAAACTTGTGCGTCGGCGCTCCACCTTGCGCTCGGGGACGTCCGCGAGGCGCCATGGCGATTCATCTCGACGCTGCCCGCCCATCCGGTGGCCGGGCCGAGTGGGACCCGCCGTTAGGGCGGCACCACCACCAGCGCCAGCAACAACCACGCGCCCGCGCTCGTGCTGATCGAGAACAGCGTGTTGTCCGCCAGCTGATCGACCAGCAGCCCGAGCCACAGCGCGCCGATGACGGCGCGGTAGGGATCGACCCCGGGCGGCACGGCGCGCCCGTTTCGCCGCCACGCCCGGGCCGCCTCGACCCCGACCCAGCAGGCGGCGAGCAATCCGAGCAGCCCCGTCTCCACCGCCAGGTTGAGGCCCATGTTAAACGCGAACGGCTCCGGGCTCATGGCGGGGCTCTTTTGCCGGTCGTACGCGGTCTCGAACGTGCCGAACCCGGTGCCGAGGAGCGGCCGCTCCGCGATCATCCGAAGCGACGTTTCCCAGATCTGGACGCGGTTGCCCGTCACGTCGCTCATCGTGTACCGGACGCGGGACATGAGCTGCGGAGAGGCGGCGACGAGCAGGACGAACGCCACAAGCCCCGACGCCAGCAGCGCGGCGGCGACGCGGGGCCGGCCGCGCAACTCCCGCCAGACGAGGAACACGATCGCCACCAGCCATCCGGCAATCGAGGCGCGCGACGCGGTCGCCAGCAGCGCCATGAAGCCGATGGCGCTCGCGACGGCCCAGAGGGCCCGCTCCGGGCCCCGGCTGCGAAACGCGAGTCCCAGGCCGAGCACGCTCCCGAGCATCATGGTCGTGCCGAGGCCGTTCGGGCCGACCCCGTGGAAGATCTCGGCCCGCTCGGGAACCACTTCGCCGCCGTTGAGCCGGATCGGGTGGCTCAGGCTGTAGGCGAGCCCGGCCAGACCGGTCACCGCCGACCCGGCCGCCCAGGCCCGAAGTAACGGTCCCCGGACCGCAGGGTCGCGCCGCAAGAGCCACGTCAACCCGCCGAGGTAGACGAGGCCCGACAGGATGAGCGCCAGCGTAACAACGGCGGCCACGGAGCGGTACGGAGAGAGCAGCGCCGAGGCCGCCAGGATGGCGCCGAATGCCGCGAGCGGGAGGTCGGCCGGCGTCCGGACCCACAGCCACTCGCGCCGTAGGACCAACCGCCACACTTGTCCGAAGAACAGCAGGCCAAACCCGATGGTGGAATACCCGGGGCAAACAACGCGGCGATGGCGAGCGCGGCCCAGCGGATATAGGCGGAAAACGCCCCGCCCGGCAGCCGCACGGGCACCGCCTCCGGGTGATTGACGCCGACGGTCACGGTCGCACCCGTCCCGGCGCCGGCCCGGTGCCCGCCCCGCGGTGTTCGAGGACCCGCGGAGATCGACGCCGAAGGCGGCCGTGCGCCGGCCGTGCGGGAGATTTGCCGTGGACCCTCTGAGTGACGTGCGCGCCCGCGGGGCCGGCGGGTGATGCGGGCGGGCTCACGTGCGACGCCGGCTCGAGCCCGCGCCGATCCGCGCCCGCACGTCCCGGACGAGCGCGGCGACCACCTCGTACCGCCCGAACGACGGCATCAGGTACGCCCCGTCGATCCGATCGAGCAGGCCCACGAGCAGCTCCCGCGCGAGGCGCAGGCCCTCCTCCCGCCCCGCGTTTCCCGCGGCCTGCATGCGGTCGCGGACCCACTGCGGGATGGTGATGCCCGGCACCTCGTGGTGCAGAAACTCGGCGTGCCGGTAGCTCTGCAGCGGGAGCACGCCGACCAGGACCGGCACGGGAAGACGCCCCACACGCTGCTCGAACACGTCCAGCACCTCGGGCTCGTAGATCGGCTGCGTCATGAAAAAATCCACCCCGGCCTCGAGCTTGCGCTCCAGGCGCGGCAACTCGCGCTCGAGGGTCGCGGGATGCATGTCGAGCGCGGCGCCGATCAGGAAGCGGGCCGGGTGGCCGATCGACTTGCCGCTGAGGTCGAGGCCGTCGTTCAGCTGCTTGATGATCCGGATGAGGCCCGGGCTGTCGACGTCGTACACCGCGGTCACGTTGGGGTAGTCTCCGCGCGGCGGCTCGCCGGTGAGCGCCAGCACGTTGCGGACGCCCATCGCGTGCGCGCCGATGAGATCCGCCTGCAGCCCGACGAGATTGCGATCCCGCGTGGTGAAGTGGATGATCGTCTCGATGCCCACGTGCTGTTGGATCAGATAGCACATGGCGAGCGCGCTCATGCGCACGCGCCCGATCGGGCTGTCGCCCACGTCGATCACGTCGGCGCCGGCCTCCTTGAGCAGCCGCGCGCCCTCGAGATCCTTGGTCGCGTCGAGGCCTTTGGGCGGGTCCACCTCCACGCTGATCACGAACGCCCGGCCGAGCTTCCGCGCAAGCTCGCTCGGCTCGTCCACGCGGGGCGGCGCGGCGTCCTGGGGCGCGGCGCGCTCGGCCACGGCGGGCGGCGCGGACCCCGGCCGCAGGTCGGCGACCGCGCGCGCCAGCGCGGCGATGTGCTCGGGCGTGGTGCCGCAGCATCCGCCGATCACGGCGGCGCCCGCGGCGATCATCTTGCGGCCGTAGGCCGCGACGTGCTCGGGCGACGAGAGGTAGAGATAGCGCCCCTCGACCAGCGTGGGGAACCCCGCGTTGGGCTGGGCCGACAGCGGCGTCCGCGCCGCGGCGGCCATGTGCTGCACGACCTCGAGCATCGGCACCGGGCCCACGCTGCAGTTCGCCCCGATCACGTCGGCGCCGAGGCCCTCCAGCGCGGCGACGACCTCCGCCGGGCCGTGGCCGTACCGTGTGCGGCCGTCGTCGGTAAACGTCATCTGCGCGATCACGGGGAGGTCGCACGCTTCGCGCGCCGCCCGGAGCGCCTCCTGGATCTCGGTGAGGTCGGCGAAGGTCTCGAGGATCAGCACGTCCACCCCGCCCTCGACCAGCGCGTCGATCTGGGCGCGAAACGCCGCGCGCGCCTCCGGCGGCGTGATGCGTCCGTACGGCGCCACCGGACGGCCGAGCGGACCCACGGAGCCGGCGATCCAGACGGGCCGGCCGAAGACGTCGCGCGCCTCCTTGGCGAGCTTCGCCCCGTGCCGGTTGAACTCGCGCACCCGCTCCGCGAGACCGTGCGCGCCCAGGCGCACCGCGTTGGCGCCAAACGTGTTCGTCTCGATCATCTCGGCGCCGGCGCGCAGATAGTCGAGGTGGACGTTCAGGACGAGCTCGCGCTGGGTGACGTTGAGCGCGTCGAAGCACTGGTCGAACGGCACGCCCCGGGCGTAGAGCAAGGTCCCCATGGCGCCGTCGCACACGAGCGGGCCCCGGCGGAGCCGCGCCAGGAACGGGTGCTCGGGCCGCGTCACGGTTTGAGCCGCAGGGGTGCGCCCCCGCACGCCGCACAGGGCTGGGAGTAATCGGCCTGGCTGCTCAACACGAAGACGTCCTTGTCCAGCCGGAAGGTGCGCAGCGGGAACTGAACCGGCCAGCTGCGGAAGTCCAGCACGGGATTGATCTGGCGCTCGATCTTGTCGACGAGGACGTACGGCAGCGGCAGCGAGTTGACGAAGAGCTGCTGCAGGTGGAAAAACACCTCGGGCGCGCCGTACACCTGAAACACGCCCTGCATCCGGACGCGCGTCGGCACGCCGTTGTACATCACGGTCCCGACGGCGGTAATCGCGTCCTCCTGCGCCCTGAGCCGTACGTCCCGGACCGCTCCCTGGTGGTTGAGGAAGTCCTGGACGCTCGCGAGCGCCAATCTGCCGTACACGTTGCTCTCCCGCACGTCGAGCACCTTGAGCGTCCCCTGCCGCAGGGCCTCGGGGTCGAAGCTCGCGCCCACGAGCCGCACCCACAACTGGTCGATCCGCATGCCCTTGATCTCGGGGCGCTCGGCGTACACGCTGATGCGGGCGTACCCGCCGTCGTACAAGTCGGGCACCGCGTCGACGCGCAGCACGGGCGGATGGTTGAGGAGATCCGCAAACACGGGCAGCAGGAGCGACGTGTCCGCGATGGTCAGGGCGCGCGCCGGGATGGCGGCCATGACGGCGCAGCCGATCACGATCAGCAAGGCCAGAAGTCGACGCACGGTGCGACCCGTTCGAAGCATCGAGAAGTAACTCCTTCCGCGCGCAAGCTCACCACATCCTATGATCATGCCCGAGTCGAACAGGACACGCGTCAGCGGATCGTCGTGTTCAGACCGCCCCCGCCGAGCTGGAACTGCGTGCTCGCGCCGGGCAGGGTGTTGATGCCGAGCGTAATGTACCAGGTGTTGTTGGACGGGCTGTTCGGAAAGGTGCGGTACAGCACGCCGAGCTGGAGACAATCACAGGTCCCGCTCAACCCGTAGTCCACCTCGGTCACCTGAGACTGCGTGTAGTTGTACGTGGCCGACGTCGTGAACAGGATGGTGGGGCTCACCTGCAAGTTGACCGTGGCGGTGCTCGCGAACTGCCGGCTGTCGAAGCCGTACTGGAAGTTGACGGTGCCCGAGTTGAACAGCCCCTTCGACGGATAGTACGAGTACGTCAGCGTCACCGAGTTGGCGGGGCTCTGACTGTCGAACGAGAACGGCGAAAAGGGGCCGCCGTTCGTCACGAACTGCGGCGGATTGACCCCGCTGATCGCGAGCAGGTTGTAGGAGAGCGTGGCCGAGCTGACCGCGTTGAGCGGCTGCGACACCGCCGCCTGGGTCGAGAAGATCTCCCGCTCCTGCCCCGTGCCGTAGACGTCGTAGCGGTAGTACGCGCTGATCGCGCCGCTCAGGGATTTCGTGAGCTGGAACGTCTTGCTGGACACCGTCAGGATCCCGGCGGCGCGGGTCGTGTGCACGCCGGTGCTGATCTCGTCGTAGTCGCCGTAGTGGGCCTCGAACTGATACGAGGCCGGCACGCCGGGGATGTCGTGCGCGTCCCACACGACGTCGAGGGAGTTGCGGTCGACGTTCGCCAGGTTGCCGTTGATATCGTAGAATTCCTGGCGCCCCAGGTGCAACGTCCACACGTGGTCCGCCATCCGCTGGGTCAGCGTGTTCTCGGCGGTAATCGGGGTGGGGCTGGCCTCGCTGTACCGGATGCGGAACTGATCCTGGGCGTCGCCCACCGGAAACCATTGGTTCCACTCGATGAACAGGCCGTCGAAGTTGGTGTAGCCGACGGTCGGCCCGCTGCCCCGGTTGCGCTGCTGCCGCCGGAGCGACGCGGTGTACACCGGCAGGTACGCCACCGGCACGCCGTACACGTACAGCGTCGACTGGTACGCGGTGAGGTGGTCGTCCGGGATCACGACCACGCGCTTGGACTTCACGAGAAACGCGGGGTGGCGAGGATCGCACGGCGTGACCGACGTGTTGTAGCCGACGCCCTGGCCGCGCGCGGTCTCCAGCGAACGGCCGGTGAGGTTCCACGGGCCGTACTTCGACGTGACGGTCTCCATGTTGCCGGTACGCGTGCGGTAGTTGTAGACGAGCGTGTTGCCGGTCGCGACCTGCCCGGCCTGGGTCAGCACCACGTGCCCCTCGGCGCGGACCATCCCCGTGTTGACGTTCCCGGTGAGGTGATCCGCGGTGATCGTCTGGTCCGCCTGCGTGGCCTTGACGTGGCCGTCGGCCGTGAAGTCGCCGGTGCTGGTATCGTACTGCACGTGATCGCCGGTGACGGTGATGGGCGCGCCGGCGGCCGGCGCCGGCGCGCCGAGGGCCGGGAGCGCGAGCGAGGCCACGAGCAGGACCGCGGCGCCGAGCGCCCGCCCGCGCCGGGGGAGCGCCGCGCGCGGCCCGCCCCGCCGTCGCATCGCCCGCGCCGCCCACAGCGCGGCGCGAATCAGCTGGCGACCCGGCACGTCCGCTCCATCGTCTCCGTTACCAGGACACCGGGGCCACTTCGGGATGCTGCCGGAGGGCGTCCGTCATCACCCGCTTGGCGCGCTCCAGGGCCTCGGGCGTCTTGCCCTCGGCCCGGACCACCAGCACCGGCTGGGTGTTGCTCGCGCGCACCAGGGCCCACCCGTCCGGCAAGACCAGGCGCGCGCCGTCGACGTCGATCACCTCGTACCGTCCGCGGAAGTCGCGCGTGAGGGCCTCCACCACGGCAAACTTTCGGTCGTCGGGACACTCGACGCGGGTCTCCGGCGTCGCGTAGTACCGGGGGATCTCCGCCGTCATGCCGGAGAGCCGCCGGTCCGTGTGCGAGAGCATCCGGAGCAGGCGCCCCGCGGCGTACACGGCGTCGTCGTAGCCAAAGTACTCGTCCGCGAAGAACATGTGGCCCGACATCTCCCCGGCAAACACCGCGCCGACCTCGCGCATGCGCGCCTTGATGAGCGAGTGGCCGGTCCGCGTGAACTCCGGGCGGCCGCCGAGCCGGCGCACCTCGTCCACCAGCGCCTGCGAGCACTTCACCTCGATCAGGGCCACCGCGCCCGGGTGCGCCGCGAGGACCTCGCGCCAGTACAGCGCCATCAGCTGGTCCCCCCACAGGATCTCGCCGCGGTCGTCCACCGCCCCGATGCGGTCCCCGTCCCCGTCGATGCCGATGCCGACGTCGGCCCGCTCCTCCGTGACGAGGCGGATCAGGTCGGCGAGGTTGCGGGGGTCCACGGGATCGGGGTGATGGTGCGGAAAGGCCGGATCGGGCTCGCAGTAGAGCGGCAGCACGTCGCAGCCCCACCGGCGGAAGATCTCCGGAACGAACGCGCCCGCCGTGCCGTTGCCGCAGTCCAGCGCCACGCGGAGCCGGCGCGGGCCGAGCCGGATGCGGTCCGCGAGCATCGCGGCGTAGGCGCCGGCGATCTCCGCGGCGTCGAGTCGCCCCTGCGGCCGCCGCGGCGGCTCGTGCTCCGCGATCTCGCGCACGCGCTGGATCTCCTCGCCGTACAGGGTCCCCGGCCCGCAGGCCAACTTGAACCCGTTGAACTCGGGCGGATTGTGGCTGGCCGTGACCATCATGCCGCCGCCGAGCCCGAGGTGGTGCAGGCAAAAGTAGAACATCGGCGTGATCGCCAGGCCGATCGCCGTGACGTCGCGGCCGGCGTCGCGCAGGCCGCGGATCGCCGCATCGTAGAACGCCTGCGAGCTGGTCCGATTGTCGTGTCCCACCGCGGCGCGCTGCACGCCCGCCTCGCCGAGGTACGTGCCGAACGCACGCGCCAGAATCTCCGCCGCCTCGGCGTCCAGGTCGCGTCCCACGATGCCCCGGATGTCGTACTCGCGAAAGCTCGTCGCTGCCGGTCGCATGCGCTCGCCTCCGGACACAACAGTTTCCCGTGGAGTCTACCTGCCCCTGCAGGTGGACGCTATAATGACGGCATGACCGAATTGCGGCGGCTGGCCGCGTTCGTCCGGCCGTACGCCGCGCAGCTGGGCGTCGGCGTCGGCGCCGCCGTGTGCGCGGCGGTGGCGTGGCTGTACGTGCCCCGCTACCTCGGGAACCAGGCCGATGTCGTCATTAAGACCGGCAGCCTGGCCGTCCTCAACCGGAGCGCCGTGATGGTGCTCGGGATCTATCTGTTTCGCAGCGTCTGCCTGTACGGGCAGCTGTCGTTGCTGGCGTACGTCGGCCATCGATTGGTGGCCGATCTTCGCGCCCGGATCTTCCACCAGGTGCAGCGGTGGTCCCTCGATCGCTTCGCGCGGTGGCACAGCGGCGAGATCATCTCCCGCACGATCCAGGACACCCAACTCGTGGAATCGCGCCTGCTCACCGGCCTGGTGGACCTCATCACGACCGTGCTGACGCTCGCCGGGATCATCGTCATGGTCTTTACGATCAACTGGCGTCTCGCGCTCATCGTCTTCCTCGCGCTGCCGGTCTTCTTCGGCCTGGCCCGCCTGTTCGGCCGCGAGGTCCAGCGGAGCTCCGCGAGCGCGCAGCAGCAGGTCGCGGCATTGACGCGGCTCATCAAGGAGTCGGTGGTCGGCGCGCGGATCATCCGGGCCTTCGTGCAGGAGGCGCGCGAGGAGGCGCGGTTTGGCGCCGAGAACGATCGCACCTTCGACGCCAACTACCGCATCCGTCGGCTCATCGCGGTCGAGGTGTCGTTTGTCAGCCTGCTGACCACGCTCGCGCTCGTGTTTGTGCTGTGGCTCGGCGCGCGGGACGTCGCCCGGGGCGAGATGACGGCGGGCTCCCTCCTCGCGTTCCTCGGCTACCTGGCGCTGGCGATGGATCCGGCCATGGGGATGACGCGGCTGTACTCCGAGGCGCGCCAGGCCATGGCCGGGCTGGTCCGGGTCTTCGAGCTCGTCGACGTCCCGGAGACGGTGCGCGAAGATCCGCACCCCCTCCCCCTCCCGCCGCTGCGCGGCCGCGTGCGGTTTCGCAACGTCTCGCTCGCCTATGAGCCCGGACGGCACGCCCTGCGCGACATCACCCTCGACGTGGAGCCGGGCGAGCACATCGCGATCGTCGGCCCGAGCGGCGCCGGGAAGAGCAGCCTCGTCAACCTGATCCCGCGCTTCTACGATGCGAGCGAGGGCAGCGTGGAGATCGACGGCCACGACCTGCGGCGCGTCGCGATCGCATCGCTGCGCCGGCAGGTCGGCCTCGTGCCGCAGGAGACGGTCCTGTTTGCCGGGACCGTCGCGGACAACATCGCGTACGGCCGGCCCGGCGCCACGCGCGCGGAGGTGGAGGCGGCGGCCCGCGTCGCGGGCGCCCACGCGTTCATCTCGGCGCTGCCCGGCGGCTACGACACCGTGCTCGGCGAAGGCGGGATGGGGCTGTCCGGCGGGCAGCGGCAGCGGCTCGCGCTCGCCCGCGCCGTGCTGAACGACCCCGCCGTGTACATCCTGGACGAGGCGACCTCGGCGCTCGACAGCGAGTCCGAGGAAGCGATCCAGGAGGCGATGGCGCGCCTGACCCAGGACCGGACGACGTTCATCGTCGCGCACCGCCTCTCCACCGTCCGCAGCGCCCACCGGATCGTCGTGATGCTGGAGGGACGGATCGTGGAGACCGGCCGCCACGATGACCTGACGGTCCGGGACGGCGTCTACAGCCGCCTGGTCCGCGGCCAGCTCCTCGAGGACACCCCCCGGACCGCGGCGCCCGCCCCGGCGCCGTGACGTGCGCGATCAGCGTGATCACGGCGACGCGCAACCGCGCGCGGGTGCTGGCGCGCGCCATCGAGGCGCTCGAGCAGCAGACGCTCGACGCCTCCCGCTACGAGGTCGTCATCGCCGACGACGCCTCGACCGACGAGACGCCGTCCGTCGTCGGCGCCGCCACGCGCCGCGCCCGCTGCGCGATCCGCTGCTGGCGGGCGGACCGCCGCGCGGGCGTGCCGGCGGCGCGGAACGCGGCGATCCGCGCC
Source organism: Bacillota bacterium (assembly GCA_021324255.1). Lineage (GTDB taxonomy): Bacteria > Sysuimicrobiota > Sysuimicrobiia > Sysuimicrobiales > Segetimicrobiaceae > JAJPIA01. Next base: position 41,926 of record JAJPJL010000023.1, on the reverse strand, counting down.
GCGCGCGGCGCGATCGTCGCGTTTGTGGACGATGACTCGTTCGCCCCGCCCGGGTTTTTGGCCGCCCACCTCGCCGCGCACGACGCGCACCCGGCCGGCATCGTCTGCCGCGGCCCGGTCATCGTGACGCGGTCACTGGACCGTCCCTTCGACGTCCGCGGCGGCGTGCTGGATATCTCGACCGCGTACTTCGACACGGACAACGGATCGGTGCGGCGCGCGGACGTGCTCCGTGCCGGGCTGTTCGACGAGACGTTTTTCCCGTACGGTTGGGAAGGGCTGGACCTCGGGCTGCGGCTGCGGCGCCTGGGCCTCCGGCGCGTGTACCGCCGCGACGCGCCCCTGTACCATTACCGGCCGGAGGCGCTGCGGGGCACGCTGGAGGCGATGCTGGCCAAGGAAGACGAACGGGCCCGGACGGCCCGGCTCTTCTACGCCAAGCACCCCACGCTCGAATCACGGTTTGCGGTCCAGCTCACGCCGCTCCACCTGCTCCTCAACGCGCTGCAGCGCGGGTTCGGGCTCGTGCACGCCGGCAACGTCGAGGCCCTCGTCGATCGCTCGCAGCGCTGGGGGCTGCCGGCCCTGGGCCGCGTCCTCCTCACGGGGATCCTGAACGAACGGTATCTGGCCCGCCTGCGCGCCCCGGACGGCGGAGGCGCAGCGCGCGCGGCCGGCCGGCCGTGACGCCGCGCCCCGGCGGGCGACCCGCCGGTCGGCCGGCGCGGGCGATGATACAATAGCGCCGGTGGAGATCAGCGTCGTCATCCCCACGTTCAACAACTGCGACGTCCTGCGCCGGACCATCGAGGCGCTCGGGCGGCAGACGCTCCCGCCCAGCGCCTACGAGATCGTGATCGCCGACGACGGCTCGACGGACGGCACGCGCGCGATGGTGGCCGAGGCCCAGCGCGGCGCGGTCCCGATTCAGTACGTGGTCCAGGCCCACGGCGGGCGGTCCGCGGCGCGCAACCGCGGGGCGCGCGCGGCGCGGGGCCGCGTGCTGCTGTTCATCGACGCGGACATCTGGGCGACGCCGACGCTGCTCGCGACGCATCGCGCGCACTACCCGCCGGGGGCGTCCAGGCTCGGCGTGCAGGGCCGGACGCTCACGCACCCGGACGCGCGGACCACGGCGTTCATGCGGGCCCGGGAGCTCACGCCCGATCTCTCGGTCCGCCGCCGCCGCAACCTGGCGCCGGTGCACATCATCACCCGGAACTTCTCCATCCCGCGGTGCGAGTTCGAGGCGGCGGGCGGGTTCGACGAGGGCTTCACCGGCTACGGATGGGAGGACATCGAGCTGGCGATGCGGATGCAGGCCCGGGGCGTCCGTTTCGAGTACGATCCCGCGGCCCTCGGGTACCATTACCACGTCGAGACGTTCGAGGGGGCCTGCCGCAAGCTCCGGCAGGCGGGCGAGGGCGCCGTGTACTTCTGGCAAAAGCACGGCCGCTCGGCGCACCTCGGCGTGTTTCTCGAGATCCTGCCCGCGCTGCTCCCGCTCAAGTGGCTCGTGTTCCGCACCCCGCTCTTCATGCCGCTGTTTCGCCGGCTGCGCCCGTACGCCGAGGCGCGCGGGTGGCTGCTGCTCGCGAATGAATGCTACACGGAGCTGATCTGGGAAGCGTACTACGACGGCGTCTTTACGGCGCTCAGGCGGACACGGGCGTCCGCCCTCCAGCCCGCGGCGCAGGCCCGCCGCACCTAGACGATGGAGCTCAGCGTCGTCGTCGCCACCTACAACCGGTGCGACGTGCTCGCGCGCACGCTGGAGCACCTCGCGGGCCAAGCCTTTCCGCGCGGCCAGTACGAGATCGTCGTCGCGGACGACGGATCGACCGACGCGACCGCCGCGGTGCTGCGGTCGGCGGCGTGTCCGGTGCCGCTGCGCCACGCGGTCCAGCCGCACCGCGGGGCCTCCGCCGTGCGCAATCTCGGCTGGCGCGCGTCGCGGGGCCGCGTCGTGTTGTTCATCGACGCCGACTTTTGGGCCGATCCCGGCCTGCTGGCCTCCCACCACCGGCACTACCCGCCGGGGGCGTCGCGGATCGCGGTGCAGGGCGCCACGATGATCCACCCCGACAGCCTCGCCACCCCGTTCATGCGGGTCAAACAGGTGAGCCCGGATCTCACCGTGCGCAGCCGGCGCCGCATGTCGCCGTACCATGTCGTCTCGCGGAACATCTCGATGCTGCGGGCCGATCTCAAGGCGGCGGGCGGCTTCGACGAAGGGTTTCCCGGCTACGGTTACGAGGACCTGGACCTCGCGCTGCGGATGGAGGCGATGGGCGTCGTGTTCGAGTACGAACCCGCGGCGCGCGGGTACCACCATCACGTGGAAACCCTCGACGGCGTCCTCGCCAAGATGTACGAGGCGGGGATGTGCGCCGTGTACGTGTGGCGAAAGCACGGCCGGGCCCGGCGTCTCGGCCTGTTCCTCGAGATCCAGCCGTGGATGCTGCCCCTGAAGCGGCTCGTGTACCGGACGCCGCTCGTGATGCCGCTCCTCCGGCGGCTGGTCCCGGTCGGCGAGCGGCGCGGGTGGCTGCTCCTCCTCAACGAATGTTATAAGAACCTGCTCCAAGAAGCGTACTACGCCGGCGTGTTCGCCGCGTGGCGGCCCGGCGGCGCGGCCCCCAGGGCCGCGCATCCTGTGCCCGGAGGCGCCGATCATGGCATCCCGTGACGCCGCGGTGGACGTGTCCATCGTGGTGCCGGTGTACAACGAGGCCGAGAGCCTCCGCACGCTGCACGCCGAGATCGCCGCCGCCATGGCGCCCGTCGGCCGCTCGTGGGAGCTGATTTGCGTCGACGACGGCAGCTCCGACCACAGCTTCCAGATCCTCGAGGAGCTGGCGCGGGCGGACTCGCGGGTCGTGGCGATCCAGTTCCGCCGGAACTTCGGACAGACCGCGGCGATCGCCGCCGGCATCGATCACGCGCGCGGCCGCATCGTGGTCCCGCTGGACGCGGACTTACAGCACGATCCCGCCGACATCCCGCGGCTCCTGGACAAGCTCGATGAAGGGTACGACGTCGTGAGCGGGTGGCGCAAGGACCGGGCGGACCCCTTGCTCACCCGCCGCGTTCCCTCGATCCTCGCGAACCGCACGATCTCCGCCGTGCTCGGCTTGCGGTTGCACGACTACGGGTGCACGCTCAAGGCGTACCGGCGGGAGATTTTGGACCACGTGCACCTCTACGGCGAGATGCACCGGTTGATCCCGGGCTTCGCGGCGTCGATCGGGGCCCGGATCACCGAACTGCCCATCCACCACCGCCCGCGCCGGTTCGGCCGGTCCAAGTACGGCCTCGTGCGCACGCTCAAGGTGCTGCTCGACCTCCTGACGGTGCGCTTCCTGAGCGGCTACCTCACCAAGCCGATCTACGTCTTCGGCGGCGCGGGGTTTGCGCTGGCCGCGGCGGGCCTGCTCGTCACCGTCGTGGTGGCCGTCCAGAAGCTGGCGTACGGCGTGTGGGTGCATCAGAATCCGCTCGCGTGGATCGCCGGCTTTTGCTTCGTGTCCGCGCTGCAGCTGATCCTGATGGGCCTGCTGGCGGAGCTGATCGTCCGGACCTACCACGAGTCGCAGGCGAAACCGATCTACGTGGTGCGGCGCGTTGCCGGACACAGCGTCGCCGCGGACCGCGTGGGACCGCAGGCGCCGTCGCTGACGACGACGCGGCCGTAGCGGCGCCGTGTGCGGCATCGCCGGGTTTACGGCCGACACGCTCATCGGGCACCGGGCGGACGCCGTGATCCGAGCGATGTGCGATGCGCTGCGCCACCGGGGCCCCGACGACGAGGGCTACTATGCGGACGGCGCGGTGCTGGGGGCCCGGCGGCTCAGCATCATCGACCTCGCGGGCGGGCATCAGCCCATCCCCAACGAGGACGGCACCGTCTGGGTCGTCCAGAACGGCGAGATCTACAACTTCCCGGAGATCCGCGCCGAGGCCGCGCGGCGCGGCCACCGGTTCCGCACGCGGTCGGACACGGAAGTCCTCGTGCACCTCTACGAAGACCACGGGCCGGACCTCGTCGACCGGCTCGAGGGGATGTTTGCCTTTGCGGTCTGGGACGCGCGGCGGCGGCGGCTCGTGCTCGCGCGCGACCGGATGGGCAAAAAGCCGCTGCACTACGCGCGGCCGCGGGGCGGCCTGGTGTTTGCCTCGGAGCTCAAGGCGCTGCTGCGGCACCCGGCCGTCGCACCGGCGCTGTCGGCGCCGGCGCTGGCGCGCTACCTCGCGTTCGACTACGTGCCGGCGCCGCTCGCGATCTTCGAGGGGGTGGCGAAGCTCCCGCCGGGTCACGTGCTCGTGTTCGAGGGCGGGGACGCCCGCGTCTCCCGCTACTGGGATCTGCCGGCGCCGGACGGCAACGGCGCAGGCGTCCCCGATGCCGCGGAGCGGCTCGTGCAGCTCCTCGAGGCGGCGACGGCGCGCCGGCTCCTGAGCGACGTCCCGCTCGGCGCGTTCCTGAGCGGCGGGATCGACTCGTCCGCGGTCGCGGCGCTCATGACCCGGCACAGCGCGAGCCGGGTCAAGACCTTCAGCATCGCCTTCGAGGAGCGGTCCTTCGACGAGTCGCGCTACGCCCGCGAGGTGGCGGCGTGCCTCGGCACGGATCACCACGCGGAGGTGATGGCGCCGGCCGTCATGGCCGCGCTCGCGTCACGGCTCGGGGAGATCCTGGACGAGCCGCTGGCGGACGCCTCGATCCTGCCCACCTACCTGCTGTCGCGGTTCACGCGGCGGTACGTGACCGTGGCCCTCTCCGGCGACGGCGGGGACGAGCTGTTCGCCGGCTATCCCACGTACCAGGCGCACCAGGTGGCGCGGCGGCTCGCCTGGACGCCGCGGCCGGTCCTGGCCGGCGCCCGCGCGCTGGCCGGCCGCCTCCCGATCTCCTACGCCGACCTGAGCCTGGACTTCAAGATCCGCCGGTTTCTGTCCGGCCTCGGCCACCCGCTCGCCCTCCGGCACACGCTGTGGCTCGGCACGTTCGGCCCGCACGAGCTCTCCGAGGTGCTCGCGCCGGACGTGTGGCGCGCCGTCGAGGCGGACGACCTGCTCGCCGAGGTCCGCGGGCACCTGCGCGCGGCGCGCGACCGCGGCTGGCTCGGCACGCTGCTCTATCTCGACGCCAAGCTCTACCTGCAGGACGGCGTGCTGGTCAAAGTCGACCGCGCGAGCATGGCCTGCTCGCTCGAAGTGCGCTGCCCCTTTCTGGACACCGCGGTCGTCGAGTTCGCGAGCCGCCTGCCGGCCCACGAGAAGCTCCGCGGGCTCACCACGAAGGTTGTGCTCAAGCGCGCGCTCAAGGGACTCCTGCCGGACCGCATCCTGCACCGGCGCAAGAAGGGCTTTGGGGTGCCCGTCGGCGCGTGGATCCGCGGCCCCTGGCGCGATCTGTTCTGCGACGTGCTGAGCCGTGACCGCCTCGCCCGCCAGGGCCTCCTGAACCCGCAGGCGGTCGCGCGGCTGCTCGACGAGCACCTCGCCGGGACGCACGACCACCGGAAGAAGCTGTGGAACCTCTTCGTGCTGCAGATCTGGCACCGGACGTACATGGAAGGAGACGCGCCGCCGCCGGGGCACACCGGGCAACCCATGGTAGCGGGCGACGCGTCCCGGGGAGGCGCTGCGGCGCCCCGGTTGGAGGACGGGTCATGAAGATGGAGCCGTTTGCGCTCGAGCGCTGGATGACCACCTGGGAGACCCGGGTGCAGTACGATCTTGCCGAGAGCGGCATCCACCCGCTCCGCGCGCGCGACCTGCTGGATCTGCTCCCGGACGCCGAGCGCGCGTCGGCGCTCCACGCGCTCCTCGATCTTCGCCTCGGCTACTCGGAGGCTCGCGGCACCGAGGCGCTGCGCGGGCTGCTCGCGGCGACGTACCGCGACGCGGCGCCGGACGAGATTTTGGTGACCACCGGCGCGATCGAGGCGAACTTTTTGCTGTTTCAACTCCTGCTGGAGCCCGGCGACCACGTCGTGGCGTGCTATCCCGCGTATCAACAGCTCTACAGCGTGCCGCGGGGCCTGGGCTGCGAGGTCGCCTACTGGCGGGCGCGCGAGGAGGACGGCTTCCGGTTCGACGTCGACGACCTGGCGCGGCTCGTCACGCGCAAGACGCGCCTGATCGTCCTCAACACGCCGCACAATCCCACGGGCGCGGCGCTCTCGGACGCCGATGTGCGACGGGTCTACGCGCTCGCGGATGCGGCCGGCGCCACGGTGCTCTCGGACGAGGCGTACCGCTGGCTTGACGTGCCGGGCGGGGAGCCGCCGGCGCCGCCGATGTTCGATCTCGGGGCGCGGGGCATCAGCGTGGGCACGGTCTCGAAGCCGTTCGGCCTGCCGGGGCTGCGGATCGGATGGCTGGCCGCGCACGGCGACGTCGGGGCGCGCTGCTGGGCGCTCAGGGACTACGTCTCGCTCAGCCCCGGACGGCTGAGCGACGCGCTCGCCGTGATCGCGCTGCGCCACCGGGAGCGGATCGTCGAGCGAAGCCGCCAGATCATCGCGGCGAACCTCGCGACCGCCCGGCGGTGGTTTGCGGCGCGCGCGGGCCTGGCCGACTGGCATCCGCCGCGCGGCGGGCTCGTGGGCCTCCTCAGGTACCACGTGCCGCTCCCGTCGCTCGACCTCGCGAACCTGCTGGCCGAGCGCTACAGCGTCATGCTGGCCCCGGGCTCCGCCTTCGGCTACGAGCATCGCCTGCGCATCGGGATCGGCCAGGACCCCGCCGTCTTCGCCGCCGGGCTGGAGCGGACCGGGGAGTGTTTCGCCGGTCTCGCCCGGACCGCCTGATCAACGATCGTGCTCGAACCGTCCCGCGCCGCCGGGCCCGGCCCGTACGCATCATCGCGCCCCCGGCGGCAACACGGACGACCGGGCCGGGCGCGGCGCCGGTCATGGCCGTGGCCCTCGACGGCGGCGTCGCCGCGTAGAAATCGCCGGGTGCCTCCGCGGCGTTCTCCACACCGTAGGGAAACACAGCCTCACAACCGGCACGGAGGGGTCAGGTCATGAAGGCCACATGGCGCGGACATGAGATCGCCTCGAGCGACCGCACGGTGGAAGTCGGCGGCTACCGCTACTTCCCGCGGGATGCCGTCCGCATGGACATGCTGCGCCCGACGCCCAAGACGGACAGCGATCTCGCCTGCCCGCACGGCGTCCAGTTCTATGACGTCGTCGACGGCGCCGCGCGCAGCCCGCGCGCCGCGTGGTCCTACGAGGCGCCGCAGGCGTCCATGAAGCAGGTCGATCACTGGATCGGCTTCTGGGAGGACGTCGAGGTGCGGTAAGGTCCCTAGATCCGCGCCGGCCGCGTCCTCCGGAACCAGTCCACGAAGTTCGCGATGCCCTCGCCGAGGCGCGTCGAGGGCGCGTACCCCAAATCCCGCGCAGCCCGCGTGATGTCCGCATACGTGACCGGGACATCACCGGGCTGATCCGGTTGCCGCGCGATGGCGGCGCGCTTGCCGACGGCCCGTTCGATCGCGGCGACGAGGTCCTGTAGCGCCACGGTCTCATGGGTGCCGAGGTTGTAGATTTGAAAGTCCCGGGGGCGTTCGATCGCACGCACGACGCCATCGACGACGTCGTCGACGTACGTGAAATCACGCCGGGCAGTCCCATCCCCGTAGACCGGCACCGGCTGCCCGTCCTCGATGAGCCGCACGAACCGGTGAATCGCCATGTCGGGACGCTGCCGGGGCCCGTACACGGTAAAGAACCGCAGGCACGTGATCGGGATCCCGTAGAGGTGGTGATAGGCCCGGCAAAAGAACTCGCCCGCGAGCTTCGTGACGCCGTAGGGCGAGGCCGGCATGAGCCGGCTCGAATCCTCCCGGAACGGAATGTCGCGTGACACGCCGTAGACCGACGACGACGAGGCGAACACCACGTACGGCACCGCGTGCCGGCGGCACGCCTCGAGCAGGGTGATCGTCCCCTGCACGTTGACGCGCTCGTAGAGCGCCGGATCCGCGATCGACGGGCGCACGCCGGCGCGGGCGGCGAGGTGCACGACCACCTCCGGGCGCTTGGCGAGGAGGCGGTCCAGCAGCGCCGCCTGGCCGATGTCGCCCTCGACCAGCCGGAACCGCGGCGACCGTGACGCGGTCGCGAGGTTGTGCCGCTTCGCCGCGGGCTCGTAGTACGCGTCGAAATTATCGAGGCACGTCACGTCGTGCCCGAGGGCCAGCAGGCGGTCCGCCAAGGTCGAGCCGATGAACCCCGCTCCCCCGGTGACGAGCGTCTTCATCGTGCGATCATGATCACGGCGGACGAGGTGAGCAACGATGTTCCTCCGGCGTGAGGCTTCTGCGGCGGCCCCGTGCCCTTCCTTGTGAACGCGCCGGCCTGACCGCGCGACGTACGCGCTCGAACCGGCATGCCGGCCGCGCCTTCCGGCGCAGGCACCCGCGCCGGCCGCGGTCGCGCGTCACCGGGGGCCTGCGGCGAGGATCGGGACACGCGGGTGTCATCGGATCGTTCGGACAAAGTGCGCGACCGCGGCAGGGACGCGTCACGGGACCCCGAACTGTCCGACGCAGAAGTCATTACACTACGACAACCACGCGCCTCCATCGCACCCGCGATCCCGCACATTCCGTCTCGGGGGGAGACGGTGCCCCTCCTGTCGCTGATCTAACACCACCCACATCTCCGCCGGCGTCGTGGCGACGGGAGGACCGCGTGCTGACCTCGGAGGCCGTCAAGGCGCCCCGCTATGCGCTCGCCCGCAACCGCGCCCGTGTCTTGCTGGCGTTCATGCAACGGCGCCTGCCGGTGAACGTCCGCGCCGTGATCGATCGGGCCGGCATTCCGATTGTGGAGCACGCGCTGCCCGAAGGGGTGCGCGGCACGATCGGCGACGTCGCCGGCCAGCGCGCCATCATCCTGAACCGCGACTGGCGGTTTTCGTCGGAGAACGAGCGGCGATGGGTGCTGGCGGAAGAGCTCGGTCATGTGCTGCTGGGACACGAGCTCGTCGAGAGCACGCAACCGGGGGGCCCGGAGATCGGCAGCTTCGAGGATCGCCGTGCGATCTACGAGCGGGAGGCGCGCGCGTTTGCGGCCGAACTGCTGATGCCGCTCGCCGAAACCCGGCGGTACTGGCTCACGGCCGACGGCAACCGGTCGGGGGTCACCGGCGAGGCGTCCACGGACGATATCGTGCGGACCATGGCGCAGGAGTTCGGCGTCACGCCCGCCGCGATGCGCGTCCGCCTGCGCGAGCTTCGCCTGATCCCGCGCTGAGCCCCCGGCGAGACCCCAGCGCCTCGCCGGCGTTGTCGCGGGCGCAGTGGGGTGGCGCCGGGATCCATCACTCTGAGGCCGATATTTTCGCCCCCCAGAAATAACTACTTCGCTATTTACGCAGTTGCGCTCTTTCGTTAATGTCCCGCGGGCAGGCCGCCCGCCACGTCAGCGAAAGAGCGAGCTGCCCTGCGCGAGCGTCCCGTAATCGATCTTCCAGTCACCGTCCATGAATCGCAGGCTGACGCGCATCGGCGTCACCGCGGTGCCCGCGCCGGCGGTGGTGACGCTCGCGTTGAACGTCGCGGTCGCGGTGTCCCCCGTGACGACCGGCCGCAGGTCGGTCAGCGTAAACCCGGTGACCTGTGAGCGCTCGAGCGGCCCCGGCCAGGTCGCGGGCCGGTTGTACGTGAAGCGTTCGGCCCAAGCCTGCGCGCCGGTCGCGTGCGCGTGCGCAAAGCTGTCGTACACCTGCGTGATCGACGTCGCCACGAGCTCCGCCGGGCTGGCCGGATAGCCGATCACGAGCCCCGCCTGCTCGTCGCGCAGCACGGCCTGGTACGCCCAGTGCCACGGCGGCACATCGGGAAACGGCGCGGGCGGCGACTGGGCAACGGCCGCCGTCCACGCCCATAACGTGCTCACCGCGAGCGCCAGTCCGCTCACCGCGTACAGGATACGCACGTCCGGCTCCTCTCGACACCGTCGTTGGTGGTCCGGCACCTCCCTTGAGAAACGGAGGACCCGGCGCCGGGGTTCCTGACCGGCCGCTACGGCCCGCAGCGCTCGCCCGCCGGCTTCACGAGGATCCGGACGCCCCCGCGCTCGGCGAACACGCGCGTCCCGGGGAGCGGCACGCGGGCGAGTTCGCCGGCGTCGCCCACGACAAACACCCGCCCCGGGGCGCACACCGCGGCGCGCAGCGCGCCCGGATCGTCGATCCAATCGACGTGATGGCCGGTATAGTAGATCAGCGACGCGTAGATGTCGAACCGGTAGCCGACGATACGGTCCCCCGGCGTGAGCGCGCCGCGGATTTGGAGCGCGAGCGGCTTCATGGGCTTCGCCGCGTCCACGACCGGGGCGATCCCGGCGATCACCCCGAGCCACGTGAGCGCCATGGCCGCGCACAGCGCCACGGGCGCCGCGCGCCACGCTCCCCAGGCCCAGAGCACCCCCACCGCCGCGACGCCGGCCGCGAGCGCCGCCGCCGGCCAGATCAGCACGTGCCCGAGCGCGTGGAACCGGTCGGGGTAGAGACGCGCCAGATACCCGGCGACGCCCCAACACACCCCACCAAGCAGCACGACGAGCAGGCCCACGGAGACGCCGGCCGCGCCCTTCGCGCGCGCCGATGCCTCGGACGCCTCCCACCAACTGGCCACGCCGACCGCGGCGAGCGGGTAGATTGGGAGGACATAGTTTGGGAGCTTGGTCCCCGCGACGGAGTAGAAGACCAAGGTCAGCACACACCACAGCGCGACAAACAGGCTGCCGTCGTGTCTCAGCCGGCGGCCGTGGAACGCCGCCGCGGCCGGCCAGAACGCGGTCCATGGAAAGGCCCCCGCGAGCACGATGGGCACGTAGTAGTACCACGGTCCGGCCTGGTTCTCCACGACCCCGAAGAACCGGCCGAGCCCATAGTAGCCAAACACCGCGAACGCAAACGCGCGCCCGTGCAGCCACGTCTCCACGCCGTACCACGACAGGCCGACCACCGCGTACACGGCCAGGCCGGACGTCCAGGGCACCTCGCGCCACCGGCCCCACGCGCCGCGGACCGTGACGAACGCGGCGGCCGCGAGCCCCGGGAGCACCAGGCCGATCGGCCCCTTGGTCAGCGTGGCGAGCCCGCAGTAGAGGAAGAACCGCAGGTAGTCACCGCGGCGGCCGGTCCGGTACGCGCGGAGAAACGCGTGCACCGCGAACAGCATCCAGGCCAGCAGCACGGTGTCGAACACGGCGAGGCGCGACTGGACGAGGAAGTGCAGCGTGGTGGCGAGCAGCGCGCCCGCGACCAGCCCGGCGCGGGCCCCAAACAACTCGCAGCCGATCAGCACCGTGGCGTACACCGCCGCGACGCTGAAGGCCCCGGACCAGAATCGCACGGTGAACTCGCTGAGGCCGGCCACGCGCGCCGTGAGCGCGGTCACCCACATGTAGAACGGCGGGTGCACGTACCAGGGCGCTCCGTTCACGAACAGCGTGATCCAGTCGCCCCGCTGGAGGAGCTCGCGGACGACCTCGGCGTACTTCGTCTCGTCCTGATCCCACAGGGAGCCCGCGCCGAGCCGATAGAACGTCAGCGCGGCGACGCCGGCCAGCAGGGCGCACGTCCACAGCCGCTCGCGCGCCGTCAAGCGCCGAGGCTTTCCAGGAGATACTCCGCAATCGCCCGCGCGCCGCCCGGGGGGCCTTGGCGCTCGCGGCCGATGCGGCCGCGACGCTCGCGTTCGCCGGGGTCGCGCAGCAGAGCGACCGTCAGCGCCGCCGCCTCCTCGGCCGTGCGCGCGACGACGAGCGCGTCGCCGAGCAGCCGCTGCTGTTCCCGCAGAAACCGCGCGGTGAACTGCGGGCCGGTGCCGGGGAACGCGACGACAGGCTTGCCCAGGCCGGCCGCCTGCTCGTGCGCCGCGCCGGCCATCCCCAGCACCACCGTCGCGCGCGCCAGCGCGTCCGCGAACCGGTCGCCGGCCAGCGCGACCTCCAGACCGTGCCAGTCCCACCGCCCCGCGCCGGCCCACCGGCCGCCCGCGGCTTCGACGGTGCGCCGCAGGTCGTCGCGGGACAGGTTGGGAGCCCACGCCACCAGGACCTCGGGGCGGGCGCCGTTCTCCGCGGCGACGAGCGCCGCGGCGCGGAGCAAGAGGAGCAGGTTGTCGAACGCCGCGGGCTTGCTGCCGGGCAGGAGCGTCAGCACCGGCCGGCCGGGCGGGATCCCAAACGTCTCGCCGGTCGGCGCCAGCGCGTCCATGAGGGGGAAGCCGCGGTACTCGGCGGCAATGCCGCGCCGCCGCAGCGCCTGCGCGGTGACCTCGTCTCGGGTGAACACGCGGGAGGCCGTGCGGCGGAGGAACCACACCTCCGCGGCCGTGTGCGGGGCCACGTACTCGGACCGCGGCAGGGCCAGGTAGACGAGCGGCCCGCCTGCGAGCGCCGTCATCCACAGGCAATACGCGTCGCCCGCGGCCACCGCGAGCGCCGTGCGGCCGCGCTCGGCTCTGAGCGTCCGCCGCTGCGCCCGCCAGAATCCGAGCCAGCCGCGGCGGAGATCGCTCCACAGCGCGGCGGGCCCCGCCCGCGCGGCGAAGCCGCCGCTCGGAAACTCTCGCCGCGGGTCGAGCAGCTCCACGCCGGGCGGATACGCGTGCCCGAGGCCGACGAGCGGGTAGGCAACCACCTGGGCGGCGCCGGCGGGGAGCGCCCGAACGACCTGCGCGGCCTCGACGTCCTCTCCGTACCCGTTGCTCACGACCAGCAACCGTTTCACGCGAGCGCGGCGCACCGGTCCGGGCGCGTGGAGAGAAACGGCGCCATCTCGTCGAGCATGCGCTGGGCCACGCCGGGCGGCGTCGCGTAGAGCCCGCGCAACTCCGCGCCGATGCGGTCGAGCCGCGCGCGGTCGGCGAGGAGGTCGAGCGCGTGGTGCGCGACGTCCGCGGGCGTGAGACGGCCCACGATCTCCGGGGTCACCTCGCGGCCCGCCTTGCGATTCGGCCACGCGACCAGCTGCCGGCGCCGCGTAAACCGCCAGGCGATCACCGACTTGACCGCGGTCCGGAGGCCCGGCAGGCGGCTGATCCACTCGCTCAGCCCCTCGGTGCGGATGCGCGCGGGTTCGTTGAGCGGCACGACGACCAGCATCGGCACGCCGAGGGTGGCGAGCTCCACCGTGTTGGTGCCCGGCATGGTGATCGCGAGGTCGCACTCCGCGAGGGCGCGCAGGCGGTCGTCCCGCACGACGTCGATGCCGAGCGCCTGGAGCCGCCCGCGATACGGGCCCGCCACGCGCTCCAGCACGTCGGGCGCAAGAAACGGCGACGCGATCAGGACGAACCGGAGCGCCGCCCGCCGCGCGCGCATGGCCCCGGCGGTGTCCAGCAGAAACGGCAGCATGCCGGCGAGCAGCCACCCGCGGCTCCCCGGCAGCAACGCGACGCGGGTGCCGGTCCTCGGCCCGCCGGCGAGGCCGCGGAACGACCGCAGATGGTCCACGCGGAGGTCGCCGACGACCGCGAGCCGCTCCGGCGGGACGCGGGACGCGAGCGCATCGGCGAGCTCCTGCGACGGGAGAAAGATGCGCGCAAACCGGCGCGCCCGGCGCCGCACAAGATCCGTCTCCGCGTAGGCGAACGCGGGGAACCGCAGGCGCCGGCCGAGCGTCGCCGTGTACCACAGGTCGCCGCCCAGATGCAACACGCAGCCGGCGTTCGAGACGGGCAGCCGGCGCAGGCCGGCGACCACGGCGAGGCACGCGCCCGGACCGAGAATGCGCGCAAACGGTCCCTGGCGGCGCGCGTACGCCGCCTCCTGCCCGCTCGCGAACTGGCACGGGGGAAGCACCAGCGAGATGCCGAGCGGCGTGCCGCGCTCGCGGGCCCACGCCGCCGCGGCCTGGGCCATCGGCACCGCCCAATTCGACACCTCGCCGGGACCGCTCGAAACGATCACCAGGTCCGCGGAGGCACGAGCTCCAACGCTGTCGGCGGGAAAGGCCTTCGGCGGAGCGACAGAACCGCGGGACGCCGCCACGCCTGGATTATACGCTAGGCATCGCCGGAGCGGCAAGCGACGCCGCGGACGCGTCACGGTGCCAGGATTTGGCCGCACCGGCCCGAATGGTTGAGCGCGTGATCATTTCGCGCACTCCCCTGCGGATCAGCTTCGCGGGCGGCGGCTCCGATCTGCCGGCCTTCTACGGGCGCGAGCCCGGCGCCGTCGTCACGACCGCGATCAACAAGTACATCTACATCACCGTGAACAAGAAGTTCGACGACCGGATTCGGGCGAGCTATTCCGTCACGGAAATGGTCGACCGCGTCGATGACCTGCGCCACGAGCTCATCCGAGAGGCCCTGCGGATGGTCGGGGTCCCGGGCGGCATCGAGATCACGTCGATTTCCGACATCCCCTCGCGCGGCACCGGGCTCGGCTCCAGCAGCACCTACACGGTCGGGCTGCTGCACGCGCTGCACGCGTATGCGGGCCGACACGCGGGCGCGCAGCGCCTCGCCGAGGAAGCCTGCGAGATCGAGCTCCAGCGGTGCGGCAAGCCCATCGGCAAGCAGGATCAGTACATCGCCGCCTACGGCGGCCTCCAGTTCATGCGGTTCGACGCGGACGGCGTCCGCGTCGAACCGCTCGTCATGAGCGCGGCGTTCCGCGAGCGCCTCCAGACGTGCTTCCTCCTCCTGTACACCGGCCTCACCCGCAGCGCGGACGCGATCCTCCAGGAACAGGGCCGCAACCTGCGCGAGGACGCGACCGTCCGCGCAAGCGCGGCGCGAGTGCGAGATCTCGCCCTGGACCTGCGCGCGGCGCTGCTCGAGCAGCAGCTCGATGCCGTGGGCGAGATCCTGGAGGCCGGCTGGCGGCTCAAGCAGACCCTCGCCCCGGGGATCACCTCGCCCGAGATCGACGCCTGGTACGCGCGGGCCCGCGCGGCCGGCGCGGCCGGCGGCAAGATCCTCGGCGCGGGCGGCGGCGGCTTTTTGCTATTATTTGCGTCGCCTGAGCGCCACGACGCGATCCGCCGGGCGCTTCCGGAACTGCGTCCGGTGCCGTTCAGGTTCGAGCCGCAAGGGAGCCGGATCATCTATGTCGAGGAATGACGCCGCGCGCCGCGCGGTGGAAGCCTACGCGTCCCGGCTGCGGGCCTGCCTGGACGCGGTCGCGGCGAAGGAGGTCGCGGCCGTCGCGGATCGCCTGCACCGCGTCGCCCTGGCCGGGGGGACCATCCTGCTCGCCGGCAACGGCGGCAGCGCCGCCACGGCGTCGCACATGGCGCTCGACCTCGGCAAGTCCACGCGCGGCCGCCCGCCGCGCCCCGGCGCGCGGCGCATTCGCACGCTGTCGTTGTGCGACCCGGCGGTGCTCACGGCGTGGGGCAACGACCACGGGTACGACCGCGTCTTTGCGGAGCAAGTGAGCACGCACGCCCGGCCGGGCGACGCCGCGGTGCTGCTGTCCGTGAGCGGCACCTCCCCCAACATGGTGGCCGCGGCGCGGGCGGCGCGGGCGGCCGGCGCGGCGGTGATCGCGCTCGTGGGCCACCCGGGCGGCGAGCTCCGGGCGCTCGCGGACCTCGCCGTCGTCGTCCCGAGCCGCGAATACGAGATCGTGGAGGACACGCACCTGGCGATCGGCCACATCCTGACGGTGTATCTCAAGGACGCCCTGGACCGCGCGGGCCGGCCTGCGGTTCGCCGGGCCGCGGTCCGCCGGGCCGCCCGAACCCGGACGCCGCGCCGGACCTGAGGGCGGCGCGTGTACATTCTGGGCATCAATGCCTACCACGGCGGATCGTCGGCCTGCCTCATCCGCGACGGCGAGCTCGTCGCGGCGGCGGAGGAGGAGCGGTTCCGCCGCATCAAGTACTGGGCGGGCTTCCCCACCCGTGC
This sequence comes from Bacillota bacterium, assembly GCA_021324255.1. GTDB lineage: Bacteria > Sysuimicrobiota > Sysuimicrobiia > Sysuimicrobiales > Segetimicrobiaceae > JAJPIA01. The sequence continues at coordinate 26,028 of JAJPJL010000023.1, read as the reverse complement.
GATCGCCTACTGCCTGGAAGCCGCGGGCATCACCCCGTACGAGCTCGACCACGTCGGCATCTCCCGCGATCCCAAGGCCAACCTCCTGAAAAAGGTCGCGTTCGCGATCCGGCGGCGCCCGAGCGCGGCGATGATCCGCGCCCGGCTGGCGAACGCCGCCCGGGTGCGCCGCCCGGACGCGGCCCTGTGCGCGGCGTTCGCGCTCGACCCCCGGCGCCTGCGGGCCCAGTTTCACAACGTGGAGCACCATCGCGCGCACATGGCCAGCGCGCTGTTCGTATCGCCGTTTGCGCGGGCCGCCGTGCTGTCCGTGGACGGCATGGGCGACTTCGTGAGCACCATGTGGGGCGTGGGCCGGGACACGCGCATCGAGGTCCACGGCGAGATCAACTTCCCGCACTCCCTCGGCTACATCTACACCGCGGCGTCCCAGTGGCTCGGCTTCCCGAAGTACGGCGACGAGGGCAAGGTCATGGGCCTCGCCCCGTACGGCGAGCCGCGGTATCTCGACCGGTTCCGGAAGATCGTCCGCCTCCAGCAGGACGGGACGTTCGAGCTGGACCTCGACTACTTCGTCCACCACGCCGCCGGCGTCTCGATGACGTTCGACGAGGGGGCGCCGGAGATCGGCACGATGTACTCCGAGAAGTTCGTCGACGTGTTCGGCCCGCCGCGCGGACCCGGCGAGCCCCTCACCGACCACCACCGGGACGTCGCCGCTTCGCTGCAGGCGATGCTCGAGGAGGGGGAATTCGCCCTGGTGCGGCGGCTGGCGCGGGACACCGGGGAACGGGCGCTGTGCCTCGCGGGCGGCGTCGCGCTGAACAGCGCGTTCAACGGCAAGGTCCTGCCCGAGACCCCGTTCACCGACATCTACATCCAGCCGGCCGCCAACGACGCGGGGACCGCGCTCGGCGTCTGCTACTACCTCTACCACCACGTGCTCGGCCGGCCCCGCCGGTACGTCATGGACCGGGCCTACACGGGGCCGGAGTTCGACGCCGACCACATCGCCCGGGCCCTGGATCGCGCCGGGATCGCGGCGGAGTCGCTGGACGCCGACGGGGTCGCGCGGCGCGCGGCCCGGCTCGTCGCCGACGGCAACGTCGTGGGCTGGTTCCAGGGGCGCATGGAGTGGGGCCCGCGCGCGCTCGGCAACCGCAGCATCGTCGCGGACCCCCGGCGCGCCGACATGAAGGACATTCTCAACGCCCGCATCAAGCACCGCGAGCCGTTCCGGCCGTTCGCGCCGTCGGTGACGCTCGAGGCCGTCGGCGACTATTTCGATCAGACGTACCCCGACCCGTTCATGGTCAAGGTGTACCAGGTGCTGCCGGACAAGCGCGGCGTGATCCCCGCGGTCACCCACGTGGACGGCACCGGCCGGCTGCAAACCGTGGACCGGCAGGCCAACCCACGCTACTGGCGCCTCATCAAGGAATTCGAGCGGATCACGGGCGTGCCGGTGATCTTGAACACGTCCTTCAACGAGAACGAGCCGATCGTCTGCACCCCGGAGGAGGCCATCGAGTGCTTTCTCCGGACGCGAATGGACGCGCTCGTCCTGGGCGACTATCTCGCCCGCAAGTAGCGCATGCGGCTCCGCCTCGAACCGCTCGCGCGGTATCCCGGGCTGCGGGTCTTGGGATGGCAGGCCGGCGTCCTGTACGCCGCGCGCGGGTACGAGGTGGTCCGCTGGATGCCGGCCTCACTCGAATGGGAATCCGCGGGGGAATTTGACCCCGGGCTGCTCCGGCGCTGGGCGTCGCAGGCGCGGCTGGCGGACCGGCTCACCCGCGGCGGCTGCCACGGGGTCGCGCGGGCGGGCGATGGCGGGCTCGTGGCCTCGTTCCCCGGGGTCCTCGCGCTGCGCCGCCCCGGCACGTTTCGCTTCGATCCCGTGCTGGACATCCCGCGCGGCCGCCGCCCGCTCGCGATGGCGAGCACGCCCGACGGCCGCGTCTACTTCGGCGAGTACTTTTCGAACCGGGGCCGGGACGCCGTCCACGTGTACGGCTCGCCGGACGGCGAGCGGTGGGAGATCGTGTACACGTTTCCGCGCCGCTCCATCCGCCATGTGCACACGATCACCTACGACCCACACGGCGACTGCCTCTGGGTGCTCACGGGCGACCACGGGGACGAGTGCCGCATCCTCCGCGCGAGCCCCGATTGGTCTTCCGTCGAGGTGGTGATGGCGGGCGGCCAGCAGGCCCGGGCGGTCGCGCTGGTGCCGCTGCCAGAGGCCGTCTACTACGCGTCGGACACCGAGCAGGAGGCGAACTACATCTACCGCCTCGATCGTGGCGGTACGGTGACCCGCCTCGCGCCGATCGCCGCGTCGAGCTTCTACGGCTGCCGGGTAGGCCGGGCGCTGTTCTTTTCCACGGGCGTGGAGCCGAGCCGCGTCAACAACGGGCGCGACGCCGTGCTGTATGCGAGCGCCGACGGGACGGAGTGGGAACCCGTGGTTCGCTGGCCCCATGACGGATGGCATCTCCGCCTCTTCGGCTACGCCAACATCCTCCTCCCCTCCGGGGACAACGACGGCGAGATCCTCGCCGCGACCGGCACGGCGGTCCGGCGGGAGGACGCGGTCACGCATCTCTGGCGCGTGCACGTCGAGTAGGCCGTGAACCGGCGCGGAGGCCCGCCGTCACGGCCGGGCCGGGAATTCGCAGCCCGGCGGCCAGGCCTATCGGTGTTCATCCGCGAACACGCGACCAAGGCCCGTGGCGAGCGCCGCGCCGCCGCACGCATGAACATGCACACCCGGTCACATTTTCCGGCCGCGTTCCGTCATCGGAGTGACGCGGCAGAGGCCCGCGAACGATGACAACACGGAGGAAGCCCGTGAAGATCGCGCTGAACGCCGCTCCGCAGCGAGCCGAGTCGCCATCGCGGTTGATCGATGCGCGGATCAGGGAGCTCGGCGACTGGCGAGGGCAGACGCTCTCCCGGATCCGTACGCTCATCAAGCAAGCCGACCCCGAGGTGGTCGAAGAAGTGAAATGGAGGAAGCCCTCGAACCCGGCCGGGGTTCCAGTCTGGTCTCACGATGGGATCATTTGCACGGGCGAGACGTACAAGAACCACGTGCGGCTGACCTTCGCCAGGGGAGCCTCCCTCAAGGATCCGAAGCGCCTCTTCAACGCCAGCCTCGACGGCAATGCTACGCGCGCCATCGTCATCCACGAGGGAGACGAGATCGATGAGGGCGCGTTCAAGGCGCTCGTTCGCTCCGCTGTGGCCCTGAATACATCCGGCTAACAGCCGATTCAGCCTCCCCCTCGGTCGATCCCGCCTGGGCGCCACCGGGCTCACCGCATGTCGTCGATCACCGGGAGCCGGCGCCATGCTAAAATTCAGGGTATCGCCTGATAGCGTATAGTCCTATGGACTGCATCGGGATCGGGGGGAGCGCATGGCGAGAGCGGGAGCAATACTGATTTGCGTGGCACTCGGCATCGGTGTCTTCGTGGGGCTCGGCAACGCGGCGCCCGGACGGACTTGGCACGTCACGGTCGGCGCCGACTCGGCCGATCACGCGGTGCAGGTGCAGGACTACTATCCGCGGACGATCACGGTCGACGCCGGCGATTCGATCACCTTTACTATGGGGGCGGTGTCGGACCACACCGTCACGTTCTTGTCGGGCGCCAAGCGGCCGGCCCTGGCCGAGCCGCAGCAGGATGGGCGTGTGCGCTTCCCGTCCAACGTCGCGTTCCCGCAGGGCGGCCCGTCGTACGACGGCGCCGGGCTTGCCAGTTCCGGCCTGTTGTCCGGGCTCGGCAAGAGCTGGACCGTTACCTTTACGAAGCCGGGGCGGTACACGTACCAATGCCTGCTGCACCCCGCGCAGATCGGCACGGTGGTCGTGCAGCCCGCGGGCACGCCGTACCCCATGACCCAGGCCCAGTATGATCGCCTCGCCCGCCAGGCGCGCGCCCAGGCCCTCGCCGCCGGCGCTCAATTGCGCAGGGCGACGCGGGCGACGGCCGTCCACAGCGCCGGAGGCACCCTGTACACGGCGCCGATGGCCGGGGATTTTGGGCGGCGCCTCTCCCTCTATCGCTTCGGGAGCGACACCCTGCGGGTCAAGGTCGGCGACACGGTGAAGTGGGTGATGGCCGACCTGAACGAGATCCACACGGTCACGTTCGCGGGGACGGGGCCGCTGCCCGAGTTCATCGTGGCGGCGCCGCAGGCCCAGGGTCCGCCGAACTTCTACTACAATCCCAAGATCCTGGAGCCCGCGGGCGGCGCAGCCCATGCCGGCAGCGGGTACTACAACTCGGGGATTCTCTTCCCGGTCATCCCTCCGGGGCCGACGTCCTACAGCCTCAAGTTCACGCAGGCCGGCACGTTCACGTACTGGTGCGTGGTCCACGTCCCGGAGGGGATGCGGGGCACGATCATCGTCACGCAATAGCCAGGGAATTTGGGACTCAGCGGGCCCGCGTGCTCGGCCGGTGGTATTGGGGTCTGGATGGCCGGGGCGCGGGCCTCGCGCGCCAGCGCCGTCGGGCTACGTTTCCGCCGCCTCGCTCGCCGGTAACCGCAGCAAGCGCTCGGCATTGCCCGCGAAGATCGCCCGCACCGCTTCCTCGTTGCACCCGATCCCGTAGCACGCGCGCAGCTGATCCTCGAGGTAGCGCACGGCAAATCCCCGTGGAAACCAGGACGAGTCGGTCCCGAACACGATGCGCGCGGGCCCGACCGTCTCCAGAAACATGCGGAAGAGCCCCGGGAGCGTGAGCGGATACGGCATCCACCGCATCCACTCGTTCGAGCCCGACGTGTCCACGTGGATGTTGCCGCACACCCAAGCCAGATGCAGCAACTCCCGGGGGTACCCGCAGCCGAAGTGCGGGATCACGAACGGGATCCCGGGGTGCGCGCGCGCCACGTCCTGCAGCACGAGCGGGCTCATGTTGGGGTGCGACACGATCCCCTGGTAGCGGAGCGGTCCGAAATGAATCAGCACCGGGATCCCAAGGCGCTCCGCGGTCTCCCAGAGCGGGGAGAGCCGCTCGTCGTCGAGACGCCCGTGGAGCAACGGCGCGATCAGCTTATACCCCCGCAGGCCAAGCGTCCCGACGGCGCGCTCGAGCTCGCGCGCGGCGTCGGGGCGGAAGGGATCGTGATGCGCAAACCCCACGAACTTGTCCGGGTGCCGCGCGACCGCGCGCGCGAGCCGGTCGTTGCCGCCGCCCGTCACGAACACGACGCGGCGGAGGCGATGCCGCGCCACCTCCCCCGCCCACCGGTCCGCCATCTCCTCGTCCGGTCCCGGAGGCTCGGGGTCCGAGAAGCCCCAGGCCCGGCGCCACGCGGCCTGGTCGGCGCGCAGCCAGCCGGACACGATCCGCCACTTCGCCTCACCGTGGCGCGCGACGTACTCCTCGCGGACGCGATCGCCGGCATCGCGGGCGGGAAAATGCGCGTGGAAGTCCAGCACCGAAACCGTCGCCATACGCCTGCACCTCGTCGCCGCCTCAGGCCCCCGGCGGTCTTGGGCCGCCGTCACCCGGCGCCGTTCTGAGCGGGTCAGCGGACCTCCTAATGCGTCATTGCCGAACTTCCGCAAGGGTGCGAGCCGGCCGGACCTGCCCTTCGCTTCGCGGACCGACGCCTACCCGATTCCGGATTGTCGCTTTGTCCGCCGCACAAGCAAAAATGCGGAGACACACGTCCGCACCGCGGGCGTCGAACGCCCGCTCCGAGCAGATCCGGCCGGCCCATCTACCCTCGTCGAACGTCAAAGACGCTGCGCTAACTCCGGAGACCCGTGAGCACAACCCCCTCGATGATCTGCCGCTGCAGCAGCGCGAACACCGCGAGCACCGGGAGCACCGCCAGCGTGGACGCGGCCATGATAAGATGCCACGAGGACCCCGCCTCCCCGCTGAAGAGCGCGATGCCGACCGGGAGCGTCCGCATCCCCGCGGTCTGGATCACGATCAGCGGCCAGAGAAACGCGTTCCAGTTGCCGAGGAACGTAAAGATGCACAACGCCGCCAGCGCCGGCCGCACGAGCGGCAGCGCGACCCGCGTGAACAGGCCGAACTCGCTGAGCCCGTCGATCCGCGCGGCCTCGAGCAGCTCGTCGGGCACCCCGGCCATGAACTGCCGCATCAGAAACACCCCGAACGCGCTCATGATCCCCGGGAACAAGATGCCCCAGTACGTGTCGATCCACCCCAGCCGCGCGCTCATGATGTACCACGGGATCACGAGCATCTCCGTGGGGATCATGAGCGTGCTCAGGATGACGATGAAGATCAGGTCGCGGCCGGGGAAGCGCAGCTTCGCGAGCGTGTAGCCCACGAGCGAGTCGAAGAACGCCACGCTCGCGGTCGTCGCGGCCGCCACGCCGAGGCTGTTGGCGAACCAGCGCGGGAACTGAGTGGCGAGGACCACCTGGCGGATGTTGTCGAGCGTGGGCGCGCTCGGCCAAAACGTGAGCTCGAAGATCTGCTGCGGGGTCTTGAGCGCCGTCGCCAGCATCCACGCAAACGGGAACACCACCGCGACGCCGCCGGCCGCAAGCGCCACGTACACCGCGGCGCTCGTCCAGCGGGCGCCGGTGCGGGACCCGCGCGGGACGCGGGCACTCGCGGCGCGACCGGTCCGCCCGCCCGGCGCAAGCGCCCGCGCCATCAGTACTCCACCCGCCGCGTCAGGACGGTAAGCTGGAGCAGCGCGACGCCGAGGAGGGCCGCAAACAACACCACCGTGGCCGCGGCCGCCTGGCCCATGTGAAACCGCTGAAACCCGAGGGTGTAGACGTACAGCACGACCGTCGCCGTGCTCCCGAGCGGTCCACCCGGGTCCCCGAACGTCATGTTGAGCACCTGCGTGAACAACTGCAGGTAGACGATCGTGGCGTACACGACCGAAAAGACGAGCGTCGCGTTGAGCAGCGGCACCGTGATGTGCCGGAACAGGTCCCACCCGCGCGCGCCGTCCACGGCGGCCGCCTCGTAGTAGACGCGTGGAATCGCCTCGAGGCCGGCGAGGAAGATCACGACCTGGAAGCCGAGATACTCCCACACGACGAGCGCCGTGATCGCGTACAGCGCGAGCACCGGCGTGCGGAGGAGCGCCGGCGCGGGCAGTCCCAACCGCCCGGCGAGCATCGCCAGCGGCCCGAAGTTCGGCGAGTACATCCACTGCCACACCCACGCGGCGGCGACGACCGGGGTCACGAACGGGACGAAGTACACGGTGCGAAAGAGTCCCCGGAAGCGCGCGGCGCGCCGCAGCAGCAACGCGACCGCGAACCCGAGCACGAGCTGGGCGGGGATCCCGGCCGCCGCGTACCGGAGGGTGTTCGTCGCGGCTTGCCAGAACTGGCGGTCGCTCAGGACCTCGCGGAAGTTGGCGAGCCCGACCCACGGTTGGTCCGTCCCGACGATGTTCCACCGGTGCAGGCTGATGACCATGGCGCCGGCGGCGGGCGCGATGCGGATGGCCAAGAAAAACACGAGCGGCACGGCGAGGAACGTATAGGCGGACAGCGTGCGGCGCGCGCGGAGACTCAGGCCCCGCCGCGCCCGGCCCGCGGGACCGCTCACGGCCAAGCCGGCGCCCGGGACGGAGCGCCCGAGGCGCGGCCGCGCCCCGGCGTCCCCCGCGCTACTTGTGCGCCTGCTTGGCCCAGAAGTCGTCGAGGACCTTTTGCTCCTTGGCCGCGGCTTCGTCCAGCGCGGCCTTGGGATCCTTGTGATTGAGCACGACCTCGTTGATCGCGTCCAGCATGATGGTCCGCTGGGCCGTCTCGTCGACGAAGAACGTGGCGTGCGCGTACGGCAGGCTGGCGATGAACGGCCCGTACACGGGATCCTGCGCCAGCTTGGGGTCCGCGGCGAGCGCCTGGCTCGCCGGGATCTCCCCCACCTGCCTCAGCCAGGTGCGCTGAACGTCCGGCGAGGTCAGGTATTTCAGGAACGCGACGGCCGCCGTGAGCCGGGGGCCGGTCGCCTTGCGCGAGATGCCGTTGACCCAAAACGAGCCGAAGTTGCTCGGCGCACCGCCGGCCGTCCGCCGCGGCAGGAGCGCGACGCCCCACGGGAACTTCGCGCCCGACTGGACGGCGCCGATCGCAAACGAGCCGTCGACGATCATCGCGGCCTTGCCGGCGTTGAACGCGTCCCGGTACCCATTGCCGCCGGGGAAGAAGTCGATGACGCCGACCTTGTCCTTGGTCACCAAATCGGTGTACCACGCCAGGGCCGCGGCGCCCTGGGCGTTGTTGTAGGTGACACGCCGGTTGTCGGCGCTGTACGGGGCGGTGCCCCACTGGCGGAACAGGATCTCCCGCAGCAACTGGTGGTCCTGGCCGTTCGGCGCGATGCCAAACCCTTCCACGGTGATGCGACCGCCGGCGTCCCGCTGCGTGAGCTTCTGCGCGTCGGCCCGGAACTCGTCCCAGGTGATCGGCGGACGGCTCAGGCCGGCGCGGCTGAACAGGTCCTTGTTGTAGAACAAGGCGAGCGTCCGCACCGCGGTCGGCAGCGCCCAGTACTGGCCGTCAAACTTCGCCGCCTTGATCATCGGCACGAACTCGCGCTCGATCTGGGTGGATGGGAATGCTTGGGCGGGCAGGACCTGCAGGTATCCGCTGCCGACGTACAGCGGCAGCCACCCGTAGTACAGGTTGACGACGTCGGGTCCCTGCCCGGCCGGGATCGCGCTGGCCACCTTTTGATTGTAGGAGTCGTAGGGAAACGTCTCCTGGACCACGTGCACGCCCGGCGTCTTGGCCTCGAACTGCGCGATGAGCGTGTCCATGGTCTTGACCTTGCTCTCGAAGTAGTACTGCCAGTACGTGATGGTCACCCGGGGCTGGCTCTGCGCCATCGCCGTCGCGCCGAGGACGACGACCAGGATCGCTACCCCGCACGCTCTCCACGCACTCCGCATCGCGCGTCCCCCGATCACAGGCTTGATCCGGACCGCGGCCACCGCGCCCGCACGGCGACCAGCCGCAACGAGACCGGCGTTCGCCGCGCGGCGGGAGAGAACCTCTCTCGCGGCTCACGCGCCGATCCAGACATCGATCTGCGCGCCTCGCGTGCCGGCGAGCCATGTCCAATTGCCGGCCGGCGCCGGCCGCCAAAGTGACCCAGCGCCGCGCCCGGCTCGTTCTGCGCCGCCGCAACGACGGCGTCGCGCCGATCGCTCAGCGTGCTTCGCGTCCACCGAGCCAGAACGGCTGGGACCAGGCCGTCGCGCCCGAGCGTCCGAAGCACTCGACCCTGACGAACCCCTCGTCGCCCGCGGGCGCGTACTCCGCCTCCGGCCCCGGCGCCTCGCGCCGCACCCGGTCCCCGGCATCCAGGAATCGAACGCGCGGCGCGTCGGTGACACAGCGGACCACGCCGTCCCGGACGCCGAACTCGGCGCACGGCCCCGTGGAGGCGTAACAGGCGAGGGCCCGCAGAGCCGCGAGCACGCCCGCCGGTGAGAGCGTGGCGACCTTGACCATCACCCATCCCCGGTCCAGGTCGCGCTCACGGTGCAGGTCGTCCACCGCGACCCCGCCGACCGGGGCGCTTGGGCCGCGCTGCCGGAGCGCGGCCGTCCACCGCCGGGTGTCCTCGATGCTCCGGCTGTGGTGATTGTTGATCTCGACGAGGTGGTAGCCGCGGAGGCGCACCAGCTCGGCGACGGACCACCGTCCCGTCAACCCATTGCCGGTCCAGGAAGGATGATGCAACGACACCACGCCGCCCGCCGCCACGGTGGCGTCGACGCACGCCTGGGCGCCGCCCGCGCGCAGCACGCCCGGGGCGCCGAGGCGGCCCATGTGCGGCCCGAGCGGACGGATCGGCCGCGGGACCGTCGTTTCGACGCCGGGGAGGGCCAGAAACTCGTCGTCATTGAGCTCGTCGCAGGCGGTCACGCGCTCATGGTCCGTGAAGACGACGACCGCGTACCCGCGCGCGCGGTATAGCTCCAAGAGCGCGCGCGGCGAGAATCGCCCGTCAGAGTTGGTCGTGTGGCAATGCAGCTGCGCCTTGCGGAACCGGCCGGGGCCGGCGTATGGGTCGAGGATGCGCGGTGGCGCCACTCCCGAAGGATTCGGGAACACGGAACGGCTCCCTGTCCGGACGCTCGCGATGATGCGTGGAGACGGCCGCGGCCCGGCCCGCCACCCCGGGAGCGCGCGTCGCCGGCGGCGTCGGGCCGGACGCCTGGACGCTCGCGGGCGCCGGGGACGAATGCGGCAGCGGCACGTCGTAGCCCATGTCGTGCAGTTCGGTTTGGATCGCGGCGATCCGGGCCGGCGTGTCGGGATGGTCCTCGAACGCGTGGGCAAACGCGCCCGGCTGCGCGTGTTCGCTCGCGGCCAGGCGCTTGAAGAAGGTAAGCGCGGCCAGCGGATTCCACCCGGCCTTTCGCATGTAGATCACACCGTAGTGATCGGCCTCGGCTTCCTTGTCGCGCGAGTACTTCGCGCCGATCAGCGCCGCGCCGACCTGGGACAGCTCGTACGCGCCGAGGCTGCCGCCAAACAGCACCTGCGTGACGATGGCGGCGCCGAGCTGCAACTCCATCGCGCGTTGGGCGAGCTGCACCGCGTGGCGGTGCGCCACGTGGGTGGTCTCGTGACCGAGGACGAACGCGAGCTCGTCGTCCGATTGGACAAACCGAAGCATGCCCTGCGTCACGAAGATGAAGCCCCCGGGCGCGGCGAACGAGTTGACAACGGCGCCTCTGACGATGTGGTACGTCCAGGGCAGATTGGGCCGCTCGGACACCCGCGCGAGCCTGAGGCCGATGGTGGTGACGCGCTGGAGTTGCGGCGAAGCGTCGGCGAAGCCGTACTGCTGCGCCATCCGGCGCTCCACTTCGCGGCCGATCTGAATCTCTTGCTGCTCGCTGATCCCGAACAGCTGGGCGTCCGCCCGTCCGGCGTGGCCAAGCGGGGCCATCGCGATCAAGCACACCACGGACAGGACGCGCGTCGCGGCGCCTTGGCGTCGACCCACCGGCGAGGCCCCCTTTCTGTCCGCCGACCTGCTGAGCGGGCGGGTACACGGCCGTCCCGCTGCGGATGACACATCTCAATCTTTCCTCGTCGCGGCCGCCGCTTCATCCCCGGCCCGGAGCACCCGGGCCGAGACCCGATGCGGCCTCTAGGAAGAGGCGGCGCCTGGGTAAAATCCTCGTGGCGGGCGCCAGACCAAGGCACGTTCCTCTACCCGGGGTGATACGATGGCGAGATCCGCGAAAGCGTATGGATTGTTCATGGGTGTAGCGGCGCTCCTTGCGGCGCCCGCGGCCGTCATGCCGCCGGCTTTCGCCGCCGCGCAAACGGGCTGGAAAACCGTATACGATCACTCGAACCAGATCTCGATGACCGTACCGAGCGGGTGGACGGTGCAATCGCCGAGCGGCAATGTCACCCTTCAGGCCACGGGACCGGCGCCCGCGGCGGGCGCCTTGCCGGATACCGTCGACGCCGTGATCCACGGGGCGCTCGCCGGCATGACGGCGCGGTCGTGCATCAACGAGGCGCAGTGGATCGGCCAGCACTTCGGCCACATCAACTCGACAACCGTGAGCGCGGGGCCGGCAACCGTGGGCGGTCTTCCGGCGTACGCCCGGGTCTACACGTGGAAAACCTCGAAGAGCGAACCGCGCTGGAGCCGGCAGCAGTGCGTGGTCAAGAACGGGACGGTCTACGTCGTGACCGCGACGACGGAAAATGCGGCCCCCGGCCTGGCCAATCGCCAAGCCGTCCTCGAGCGGATCATGAGCTCGTTTGACATCGTGAGCGGGCCCGCCAGCCGAACGCCGCCGGCAGGGAACCCGATCCCGGCGAACGGCGGGACCGGAGGCCAGGGCGGACACTGACATCCCCGCCGCCGCCCGGCGGCGAGCCCTCACGCGACCCGAACGGGCGCCCATATAGCACGCCTACGGTCCGAGAGGGCCGGCGGGACGGTCCGCCGGCCCTCGGATTTCGGCAACGGGAGCGACGCAGCGTCGCCGGCCTGTGCCGCCGGGAGCACCGGCATCCGGGGCGCGCGTCTATGGCGCCGGACGACCGGGGTCCCTCAGGATCACGAGCGGCGGGTCGATAACCGGGAACGTGTCCTGCGCCCAGGTCGCAACATCCGAGAAGTCCGGGAGGTACGGCGGCGACGGGATCCGGGCGACGACCTGACCGGACCGCAGCGCGCTCTCGGGATCGACAACGGCGAAGTCGATGCGGCGCTCCCGGTACCACGCCGCGGGGGTGCTGCGGCTCGCGTACACGATCGTATCCGGCAACCCGGAGAGGTCCGGCAGGAACCAGCGCAGCTCCGCCTCGACGGCCACCCTGGAGCCTGGGGCGGCGTGACGGCGAAGCCAGTCGACCGCGATCGTGCGCGTGTCGCGGTCACCCGCGAGCGCGCGGGCGACGGCCAGGGAATCGCGGGCGGGGCCGCCCAGCAGCACCACGACGCCGGCGACGGCGCACGCGGGAAGCCAGACGTTCGAGCCGCGCGAGCGCCGCCGTGCCCATCGCCAGGCCCCCACCATGCCGGTCGCCGCGAACAATGCCATGAACGGGAGCACGGGCAGGATGTACCGCAACGGAAGAAAGCGCTGCCCCGCGGTGTAGAGAAAGTAGGCCACGGGAAAGCTGAGCAGGTACAGCTGCGCCCGCGGCTTCCACGCGAGGCCGACCGCGGCGCCCCCGAGCGCGGCGAGTGTTGGCGCGAGACCCATCGCGGTATGGGGAATCACATACCACTCCTGTCCCTGGCTCGGAAGGACGAGGTACCGGAGGTAGAGCGGCAGGCCGATCCGCATCATCGCGAGCGTCGGAAAGCCTCCGTACGCGGCGGCGTTTTGCCCCATGCGCTCCCAGAAGTATCCGACCTGGGCCAGCGCGAATGGCGTCCCGATCACGAACCCGAGGACCGTGAACCAGCCGAGCCGCACCAGGAGGCGATCGACGGCGCCCCGGCGGCTCGGATTGAGCCAGTGGGCGACGAACAACGGCAGCGCGACAAACAACGCGTTCGGTTTGGTCGACACGGCCACCCCGGCCAGCAGGCCCGCGCGAGCGTAGTCGCGCCGGGCGCCGCTCATCCAGAGCCTCGTGCCGGCGAGCACCGCGGCCATCAGGAAAAACACCATGGGCACGTCGACCCGGACGGTGTCGGCATAGTAGATCATGCCGGGGGCAAGCGCCAGGATCGCCGCGCTCAGGAGCCCCACGGCGGGCTCGAACAGCACCGCGCCGATCCGGTACACCAACAACAGGGTGGCCGTCCCCAGGGACGCGGTGAGCACGCGCCCCCAGAGATAGAACGAAGGGTAGCCGATGTACCACCAATAGTGCGCGTAGGCGCCCTGCGGGTGAAACAGCTGGATGTCCCAGGGGGTGGTGATGCGGCCCCGCAGGTGCAGGTAGAAGTACCACAGGCGCACCACGGGAAGGAGCATGTAGTAATAGGCGTTTGGGTACGCAAACGTGGATGGGTTGAGGTCCCCGCGTTGGAGCATCCCGATGACCCACGTCAGCACGAGCGGCTCATCCCACTCGTGCACGTACGGGAGCCCCCGCGCGACGCCCCACAGGCGAAGCACCAGGGCTCCGCCCATGATGACGCCGAGCGTCGCGACCGCGGCGAGCCCCCCGGCCTTGTTGTCCCAGGCGGGAAGCGACGAATCGGTCGACAGAAGACTCGTGCCCGTCATGATGCCGCCGCACAAGGTTCGACCGCGATGCACCAGCACCTTGAGGACCGCGGCGCTGTGAGAGCGGCGCGTGGCACATGTGCTACGATTGAGCCATGTACAGGGGATGTCCGCGTCTGCCGCAGCCGGCGCGTTCGTGCCGGGGCCGGACGGTGATGCGGTGAACATCAAGATCCGGCTGTTCGCCTCCTACCGCGAAGCCGTGGGACAGCCGGTCATCGAGCACGCGATCGACCCGGGCGCGGACGGGCCCGCGCTGTGGGCCTCCCTCGTCGCGCGGTATCCCGCCCTTGCCTCGCTCCCCGCGCCCAGCGGGTACGCGGTGAACGACGAGTACGTGCAAGCTCCCCGCCCGTTCCGCGAATCCGATGAGGTTGCGCTCATCCCGCCGGTGAGCGGTGGGGACGGGCGTGACGCCGCCGCGTCGCCCCACCCGGCCGCCACCGCGGCGCAGGCGGCCCGGACGCCGTTGATTGTCCTCACCGACGGTGCGATCTCCGTGGATCGCCTGCTCGCGGAGGTGGCCGACGCCCGAGCCGGGGGGATCGTCCTCTTTCTCGGCGTTGTGCGTGACAACGCGCGCGGCCGGCGCGTGCACCATTTGACGTACGAAGTGTACGAGGCGCTGGCGCGCCGCGAGCTGGAGCGCATTGCGGCGGAGGCGGGCCGGCGGTGGGCATTGACGCGCGTGGGCATCGCGCACCGCACGGGCCGGCTCGACGTCGGCGAGATCAGCGTTGCGATCGCGGTGTCGGCGCCCCACCGCGCCGAGGCATTCGACGCGGCCCGCTTCTGCATCGACACGCTCAAGCTCACGGTGCCGATCTGGAAGAAGGAGGTCTGGGAAGGCGGCGCGGAGTGGATCGGCGCCGAGCGATAGAGACCCTGCCCCGGGCACGAACGAAGCCGGGGCGCGCCTCGAAATGTTGAACCCGGCCCTAGCGCGGCGCGGGCCGGCTGTGCTACACTGTCGGCGTTCTGATCCCCTGCGGAGTGTCGCCGAACATGACTACGCACCGTCGCAGTCGCCGCGTCGCAGCATCGGTCCTCGCCCTTGCCGCCGTCCTCGCCTCGCTCGTCCTCGCCGCGCCTCCGGCGTGGACGCCGGCCGCGGCCCAAGCCGGCGGCCATAGCTGGAAGGCCCTGGTGCCCGTTCTCAAGGCGCGCCTCGCCGAGCATCCCGATCCCGAGCTGGCGTTCCGCCTGTCGATGGTGTATGCGCATGAGGGCATGCTCATCGACGGATGGCACGTCCTCAAACAGGTGGACCGGATGATCGGCGGGGAAGCGCACCGCCCCGCGCTCGAGCACAAGATCGTCACGGACGCGACGGCCGACATCGGCCGGGATCCTCACGATCTCCTGGCCCGCTACGAGCTGGCGTTTGCCACATGGATCGGCGGCAACCACCGGACGCCGTTCGAGCAGTTCCTCGAGATCACGCGGCAGGACCCGATGAACGCCATGAACCACGGATACCTGGGGTACATTTACTCGACGCGCAATGATGCCAGAAACACCGTCGCGCAGTGGGAGGAGGGCGTCCGGCTCGACCCGAGCAACAGCGTCCTCCACTACATGCTCGGCTCCGCCTACTACCGCACCGGGCGCACGCGGGACGCGGCCGTGCAGTTCAACCTCGCCTATCGCGACCGGACCCTCTACAATTACATCCCCCGCGGCGAGGAACCGTAGCGGACGGCTTCGGCGGCGGCGGCCCCGGGTACGTTGCGCTATGCGCCACGTCATCCTGGGACGACATCGGGAAGCCTGCGCGGCAGCCCACAGTGCGAAAAACTAGTTTCTCGACGGCGTCCCCGGGAACCGGACGAGACCCTGCCGGGCCGCCTCTCTGACGGCCTCTCCCCTGGCAGTCACGCCAAGCTTCGCGAGCACCCTGGAGACATGATGCTCGACCGTCTTGGGAGCGACGTAGAGTCTCCGTGCCATGTCTTGATACGACAACCCGTCGGCAAGGAGCGCGAGCACTTCCAGCTCACGCACTGTCAGCCCGGCGGGATTGGCCCGGGTGGAGCCCTGGGGCCCGCGCGCGATCTTACGCACGCCGCGCGCCCGCAGCTTGCGAGTCACGAGGGCCGCCATCGGGCGCGCGCCGAGTTCCCTGAACGCGGCCAACGCCTGCCTTAGGGCTTCCTCGTCGTCGGACTGCGCGAGGGCGAGCGCCGCCTCATACGGGCAGCCAATCTCCCGCCAGCGCGCCGCCGCTCGCTGCCATGCACCGGTCATCATCAGGGTATAGGGCTCCGCGGCGCCGGGCGGCGGCTCACGCAGCAGACCCGCGCGCCACCGCCAATATCCGACCTCGCCGAGCGTCCACGGGTCACCGGCCGCGACGGCCCGATCAAACGTCTGCCGGGTTACCGCGTCGACGGCACCGGGGTCGCCCTCGAGCCATGCCGCTTCCGCCGCCGCGGCGGCTACCGGCGCCAGGTGCTGGAGCTGCTCGGTCGGCTGCGCCAGCGTTCGTGCCTCATCCAGGAGGGGCCTGACGTCGCGGTCACCGCGGCGGGCGCGCACAAGCGCAAGCACCGAGAGCGCGACGATACGCTGCACCGTGACGCGCTCGGCATAGCGGACGACAAACCCGGCCGAGTCGGCCGCTGCGTTCCAACGGCCCTGGTCGAGCTCCAGACGGCTGCGGTACGCGAGCAGCCACAGCCGCCAGAGGTAAAGGTCGCGTTCCGTCGCGTACTCCAAGCCGGCTGAGAGAAGGGGGGCCAAATCAAACCGCCGTGTCCGGACCGCGGCCCAGCCGAGGTGGATGTAGGCTCGGCCGACGTGCTCCTCGAGCCCGGCCGCGTGCGCGAGCGCCAGGCTGCGCTCGAGCTTGTCCCTCCCCTGGGGCAGACCGCGAACCAGCTCCATCGTGCCGATACTGTTGAGGGCGTGGATGACAACCTCGCTGTTGCCGAGGCGCTCCGCCAGCTCCAGCGCGCGGGCGCCCCAGGCCATGGTCCCTTCGGCATCTTCGGCGTTCATGCACACCGACGTCATGGCGCTGTAGGCCATGGCCAGCTCGTGCCCGGCTGGAAGCCGTTCGAGGACGGACACCGCCTCGCGTGCGCGCTTGCCGGCCTCGAGGATCCGGCCTTCGCACCACAGCATACGCGAGAGCGCGCACAGCGATCTGCCTTCGCTTCTCGGGTCGCCGAGCGTCCGGCGGCACCGGAGCGCACGCTCGTGCGCCGCGACGGCGTCATCAAACCGGGCGATGAGGAAGCACTGATACGCGTAGCGCTCGAGCAGGTCGGCCATGGCTTCGGGCGGCAGCCCCCCGGCGCACCGCAAGGCTCGCGCGTACTGCGCTGCGGCCTCGCGGTGCGCTCCCAGCGCCGACGCCCGTCGAGCGGCCTCCGGCGCATACTGTTGCACGCCCGCGTCGTCGCCCGCGGCCTCCGCGTGGTGCGCGAGGCGCGCCGGATCGCGATCGGCCAACGGCGACGCCCTGAGCGCTGCCAGCACGGCGCGCTCAAGGCCGAGGGACCTCGACAGCGGAATCGAGCGCAAGATCGCGTCCCGGGCGAGATCGTGACGGAACCTCAGGACCGCTCCGGTCCCCTGGAGCATCCCCCTGGACAGACATTCTTCGATCGCTGCGGGGCTTGGCGCGGCCACCCGATCCAGAAGCCACGGCTCCACCCGGGTACCGATGATCGCGCAGGCCTCGAGCGCGGAGCGCGCCGCTTGCGACAGTCTGGACACCCGCGCCAGGACGGCGTCGCGGACGGTTTCCGGCATGTCCGGCTCCCCGCTGCTCAGGATCTCTGCGACAAAGAACGGGTTGCCGCCCGTACGCCGGTGGAGTAGCGCGGCGTCCAATCCGCTCTCTCGCGCCATCACGCGGACCGCGGCTTCGGACAGGGGCGGCAGGATCATGCGGTACACCCGTGGCGCGGTGGCCAGATCGCCCAGCAGCACCCGCAGCGCATGATCGGGGCCCACCTCGTCGTCGCGGTACGTGGCAATCACCACGGCCGTGGTGTCGGCGATGCGCCGGCCGATGAAGCGAAGGAAATCCAGCGTCGCCTCGTCGGCCTGGTGAACGTCTTCGATGACGAGCAGCGTCGCCGGGTTCGGCTGCCGCAACAGGCCGACACACGAGCGGAAGGCCAGGGCCCGGTGCCGGCGATCGTCGAACAACCGCGCCACCGCTTCATCCAAGACCTCGGCGATTTCGACCACGGGGCCGAAGGCGCTCGGCGTCGATAGAGACTCGCACATCCCCCAGGCGACGCGCACGCCGCCGCCGGCGATCTCGCAGAGCTTCCGCGCGAGGGTGGTCTTGCCGACCCCGGCCTCCGCGCCCACAAAGGTGAGCGACCCGTGACCTTTGCCGGCGGCTTCCAGCCGGACGGATAGTTCTTGCAGAAACACGCCGCGCTCGAGAAACGCGTTCCCCGCCGGCCTCATAGTGGCTGCGTGTTTCGGCGGCCGGGGCGGTCCTCCTTCGCAAAAAGATAGGGGGAAACCCCGATGCCGCGG
This sequence comes from Bacillota bacterium, assembly GCA_021324255.1. GTDB lineage: Bacteria > Sysuimicrobiota > Sysuimicrobiia > Sysuimicrobiales > Segetimicrobiaceae > JAJPIA01. The sequence goes on along the minus strand of JAJPJL010000023.1, from coordinate 7,818 downwards.
CGCCCCGGTGCGCCTACGATGCCGGCGAGACCAGCGCAGAGGAGGAGCGTCTATGCCGAGATACGTGATCGAGCGCACCCTGCCGCCGGGAATCACGCCCGCGGAGGTCGAGGATGCGGTCCGGCGCGCCATCGCCGTCAATACGACGCTGCCGCAGATTCGCTGGGTTCACAGCAACCTCGCGGTCGACCGGAGCAAGTTCTTCTGTGAATATGAAGCGCCCAACCCAGACGCCGTGCGGGAGGCTGCCAGGCTGGCCGACATCCCGTGCGACCGTGTGACGGAAGTCGTGGAGGTATGCGCCGCCACCTACGCGCTCCCGAGCTGACCGGGGAGCAACAGGTCACGCGCGGCGTCGCTCCGCGGGCGCAGGCGGGCTGAACCAACTCAGAGGCCACGGGTACGCTCGCAAGCTTGAGAGGAGGTGAAGGACCGTGCGAAAGACCGTCTCCATTACGCTCGGTGTATTGCTCGCCGTCACGTTGGCCTATGTCGGGAATCTGCTGGTCGCCGGGGCCCAGACCACCGTGGCGCCGGACGTCGTGACGAAGCTCGCGATGGCGAGGCTGGCCACGGCGAAATACGCGACGGATCTCGAGCGCGCCAAGGCGGACGGATACACGATCATCACGCCCATGATCCCCAATATGGGCTATCATTTCCTGAACCCGAAAATTACGGCGTTCGACGTCACGAAGCCTCCGATCCTGGTCTATGTGCATCGAGGGGACGCGTGGCAGCTGGTGGCGCTGGAGTGGGTGTGGCCCAAGAAACCGGCGGTCGCTCCCCTCCCGGGCGCCCGGTACGGTTCGTTCGGAGCGGCCTGCCATTATACCGACGGGTCGTTCATCCCATCGGAGTCCCAAGCGGCGTGCGGCAAGACCAGTCCCACAACCGGTGCGGATTTCATGTTCTGGCACCCGTCGCTGGTCACGTTTCACATCTGGATCTGGTACCCGAATCCCTCCGGCGTGTTCGGTGAATTCAATCCCCTCGTGACGCCGTTCAATGTCGAGTAAGCGACGCCCGGGGAGAGCCCCAAGGCTCTCCCCGGTGCTCGTCTGGCCGTGGCTCCTGCTCCTCACGCCGCTGATGCTCGTGCCGCCTCACGCCGATGGCGGGCCGGCCTCCGTCGTGTCGGTCGAGATGGTCGAGTTTGCGTTTCACCCCGCCGTCATCCGCCTGAGCGCCGGCCGTCCGGTGACCCTCGTCCTCGAGAATCGCGGCCAGCTGTCCCATCAATTCGAAACCGGCTATCTGCGGACGGTCCCCACCGTCGTCGTCACCGACGCGCTGCGCGTCGAGGCGTCCGGCGTCACGGTCGTTCGTCTGCAGCCGGGGGCGACCGCGAAAGTGACGTTTGTGCCGGCGATACGCGGGCGCGTCTCCTTCGCCTGCACGATCGAAGGGCACCGAGAAGCCGGGATGGCCGGCACCCTCGAAATCCGTTGAGTCACGCCACCCTCGGAACGCCGCAGGACATTACGCTACAGGAGTTGCGCGTCGGTGCTTCTACCCGGCCGATGAGGCTACCGAGGACCTGGCGCGCCGCCTCGCGCGGAACGACGACGGGAGATCCGCGGCCGAACCGGCCGGGGCGCCGGCGACCGGTTGACGTGCTATGACCCCAGCCACCGCCCGATCAGCGGGCGGACGGCTCCTCTCGCAAGCGCCGCGATGGCGCCGCCGGCCAGCGCGCTCACCATCCAAGGCACGCCGAAGGCCAGCACGAGCACCACGCCGTATTCGGGGGGTGGGTTGACCCCGTGCCACATCCCGATCACCCGGTCCGCCCCGATCCGGGCCCACACCGCGGCGGCGGCGGCCGCGAGCGCGGCGGGTACCGGGAGGCGGGTCGCCCACACGGCGGCGAGACCGCACGCAAACGGCGACACCGCCGGCAGCGAGGCCGCGGCCGGCAATGCCTCCACGACGGGCGGGCTGGCCCCGAGCGAGTCCAACCCCTCAAAGACCGCGACGCCCGCCGCCACCGCGACCGTCCAGCGCCAGACGGCCGCCCGCAACACTCGCCCCCGCACGCTTAAGCGGTCCCCGGCGGGACAGATCCGCGGCGGGTGGAGGTCCGGCCGCGCTCACGACCGCGGGCGATAGGGGTGCGCATGCCGTGTCAGGGCGTCCCGGCGTCGCCGAGGTCGGTAAAGTGCGCGCGCGTGGTTCCCTCCGCCACCAAGCGCCGCGTCTTGTAGTCGATGGTCACGCGGTCCGCCCACAGCGTACCCTGACGCCGTACGATGACGACTTTGCCCGTGAGTGTGGCCACCGACGTCTTGAAGTTCACGGCGGCGTCCTCGCTGGTGGCCACGGCACCGTACACGTCGGCCTGCACCGGCCCGTGGATCACGGCGCGGTCTTCGGCCCGAAACAACTCGATCGCGCTCCCCTGCAGGCGGCCGGCCTTGTTGGCCACGGTCGGATGCCCCGTCACCAGCCCGTGTTGGCTCCGCCCATCGTATACCAGCCGGTCCCCGGTCACGACGAGGTCGGGCGCGTCGAACATGGTGACGTGCCCCGCGGCGACGAGATGCTCCCCGGACCGGTCCGCATCGATCGAATCGGCCGAGAGCGCGTATTGCGTCGTCTCGACGGATGCGTTCCCGCTCATGACGGCCCGCGTGATCTCGTTGGCCTGGCTCAGGACGAGCGTGATCGCGTCGGCCGTGGCCTGCCCCTGCGGTCCGGTCGCCGTGACGTGGCCGGACAACACCGCGGTGCGCGCCGCACGGTTCAGGCGCAGCAGGTCGGCGGTCGCACGGTCCGCGCCGTAGTCGATGCGGACGTGGCCGGCCGCGGTGAGCGTCGCGCCCGTGTTGTCCACCGTGACTTGGTCCGCGGTCAGCTGCAGCGGGGACGCGAGCGACAACGGCGCGCTCCCCGAGGCGGCGGCCCACGATGCGACGCAGAGCGCCGGCAGGAGGCTCACCAGGAGGGCAGCCCGTACCGTCCGCCGGCGTGTCACAGGATCGCCCCGGTCCGGCCGGCCGAGCGGCACGCGTCGCAGTACCCGTAAAATTCGACGCGGTGTCCCACCACCGCGAAGGCCGGGTCCGTGAGGCCCCGCTGCTCGCGCTCGAGCACGTCCGCGATGCGTCCCCGGGGCAGGTCGACCACGGCTCCGCATTGGAGGCACGTGCCGTGGTAATGCGGGTCGGGGTTTGCGCAAAAGACGCCTCGGCCGTCGCCGTAGGTCACCCGGCGCACGATGCCGAGGCGCTTGAGCAGGTCCAGGGTACGGTACGTCGTCGCGAGGTTGACGGTCGGGCACAGCGCCTTCGCGCGGCCGCACACCTCCTCCGCGGAGACGTTGATGCGTCCCGCGCCGAGCACGGCCGCAAGAATCGCACGGCGCTGCGGCGTGGCCCGGTAACCCTGCCGCTCGAGCGCCTCCAGGCGGTCGGCCAGCGTCGCGCCGGTGCCCCGCGCGACCGCCCGCCGCCTGCCCCTCCCCGCCGTCGTGACCGCCACCTGTCGGCTCCCCTCGGCCGCGCTGCGCTGCGGGAACGCGACGTTACGGCGTCCCCGGCTTGCGCGCGCGCTCCTCGTCCCACAGCGCGTCCAGCTTGCGGTACTTCTCGGGAAACTCTCCTGTATATCTGAGCCAGGCCGGAATCGGGTACCGCACGCCGCCCCGCTGCGTCCCGGCAAGCCCGTCCACGAGCTCCTCGGCCATGGCCCAGGGGATCGTAAACGCCATCTCATGATCCTCGGTTTGCCCGTAGATCCGGTCGCCGTAGCACGGGAGAATGACCTGCGGCTGCCCCGAATGCATCGTCTCGATGACGGCGTCGGCGCAGTCGAGGCGCGCGGAGAAGCTGCTGTGCAGCCGGCCGCCGCGCCGGAACAGCGCCGCGGCGACGAGACGCATCACCTGCGCGGAGTTTCCGTACACCAGCACCACGTGCGGCTCGAACGCCGCCCGGGCCAGCGGGCCGATGAGGATGCGCTCGTACTCGCCGAAGGAGAACTTCGGTACCTCGGCCTCCGTGCGCGCCGCCGCCTCCGGCGTGTCGACATACATGCCGCACGCGAGTTGACCCTCGGCGTAGTACGGCAGCACCGGCTCGAACCCGAACGCGGTCTTCGCGAGGGGACAACTCAGGTCGTCCCGCCCCACCGCCACCGTCCACCCATACCGGCGCGCTATCGAGAAGGTCTGGCAGATGGCGACCCGGATGCCCAGATCCTGTGCGGGCCGCCGCGCGTTGTCCGGCAGCGCCTCGCCGGGCCGCACCATGCGGATGCCGACCGGAAAAGTCTGCGGGCGGACGTGCTTCTCGATCTCGGCGTTCAGCGAGGCCGGCTCCATGCGGTGCGCCCCCTCCTCCACTATCCGTTCGGCACGCCGGCGCCGAGCAGGGCGTCGGCGATCTCGAAGAAGACGCGCGCCGACGCGGAATCCGGCGACCCGATCGTGACGGGGACCCCCCGGTCGCTGCCCTCGCGAATCGCGGGGTCGAGCGGAATGCGGCCGAGCAGCGGCGCGTCAACCATCCGCGCCAGCTCCTCGCCCCCGCCCCGGCCGAAAATATACACGGGCTCAGCCCCCGGGGACGGCACGAAGTACGACATGTTCTCGACGACGCCGACGACGCCCATGTTGACCTTTTCGGCCATCTTGCCGGAGCGGTAGGCGACGCCGGTCGCCGTGGACTGCGGGGTCGTCACGATCAACATCTCGGCCCGCGGCAGGGTCTGCGCGATCGTCAAGGACACGTCGCCCGTGCCGGGGGGCAGGTCGATCAGCAGATCGTCCACCTCGCCCCAGTGGACCTCCGTGAGAAACGTCGTCAGCGCCTTGTGCAACATCGGGCCGCGCCAGATGACGGCTTCGCCCTCGTTGACCATGAAGCCGATGGACATGACGCGCACGCCCCAGCGCTCGAGCGGGATGATCATCTGATCGATGATGGTGGGGTGACCCGACACGCCGAGCATCTTCGGGACGCTGAACCCGTAGACGTCCGCGTCGACGACGCCGACCGTGCGGCCCCGCCTGGCGAGGGCGGCCGCGATGTTGACGGTCACCGTGGACTTCCCGACGCCGCCCTTGCCGCTCGCGATGGCCAGGATGCGCGTCTTCGACGTGGGGGCGAGCAGGGGCGATTGCCGTTGCGGCCCGGGGCGGAGCTGCGCGACGAGCGCCTGCCGCTGTTCCTGCGTCATCACGCCGAGGTGGACGTCCACCCGCTCGACGCCCGGGAGCGACGCGACCTTGGTCTTGATCGAGTCGATGATGGTCTCCCGAAGCGGACACCCGCTGATCGTCAGCAACGCGTCCACGCGCACATCACCGCCGCGGATCGCGATGTCCTTGACCATGTTGAGCTCCACAATGCTACGGTGAAGCTCGGGATCCATGACGTCACGCAGCGCCTCGAGCACTTGGTCTCGGGTCACCGCGAGCTGGCGGGCAGCCATGGTTGGCCTCCTCAGGTCGTTGGGCGCGAATCAGGCCCCGGGGCGGCGATCATGCCGGGACCGGCGGGGGGCCGATGAGAGTCATTCTCAACGCATAACGAGCGTAGCATCGCGCCCTGGGAGCGTCAAGGAACGTCCCATGGCGCGCCATGGCGCCCGGTCCAGGAACCCGGGCCGCCGGCCGCCAATCAGGCCGCGTGCGGTTCCTCATCAACGCGGTATCCGCCCGCATGGGCGGCTCGGCCACGCATCTTCCAAATTTCCTCGCGACGGCGGGCCTCCGGTACCCCTCCGACTCGTTCATCGCCTGCGTCAACGAGCGCTGGCAGGCGCCCCCGTTACCGGCCAACGTCCGGCTCATCCGCACCCCCGAGTTGCGGGGCCGCCTCGCCCACGCCGTGTGGGACCAATGGGGGGTGAACCGGACCGGGAGGCGGGAGCGTCCCGACGTGCTGGTCTCTCTTCTCAACTTCGGTCCGGTGCGCAGCCCGGTTCCGCACGTCCTGTTCCAGCGCAACCCGGTCTACTACTGCGAGTACTACCTCCGCCGACTCACCGTCCGGCAGAAGGCGGCCGTGATCGCGACCCGAACCCTTGCGCACGCGATCATGCGGCGGGCCCAGTGCATCGTGACCCCGTCCGCGGCGATGCGGGACATGATCCGCGCGTACTATCCCGGGCTCCCGGAGGACCGCTTCCGCGTGGTGCCGCACGGCTTCGGCGCGGACGTCTTCCACACGGACACGCCGCTTCCCGACGCCGTCCGGACGGCCATCGCCGGATCTCGGGGGGTCCGCCTGCTCTACGTCTCCCATGCCGCCCCCTATAAGGGGATCGAGATCCTGCTCGAGGCCGCGCGACTGCTCCGGGATCGCGGCATCCCATCGACCGTCTGGCTCACGATCGCCCCGGAAGACTGGCCGGAGGGCTTCTCCCGCTACCAGGCGTTCCTGGCCCGCCACGCCCTCGGGGAGCGGGTGAGAATCCTCGGCCGGGTGCCTCACGGGGCCGTGCATCGGGTCTACGCCGCGGCCGACGTGTTCGTGCACCCCTCCCTCTGCGAGTCGTTTGCCTTTCCGCTGGTGGAGGCGATGGCGAGCGGCCTCCCGGTGATCGCCGCCGAGCGTCCGCTGAACCGGGAGATGTGCGGCGACGCCGCCGCGTACTACCCGCCGCTCGACGCCGGCGCGCTCGCGGCCGAGATCACGCGGCTGCGCGGTGACGAGGCGGCGAGGCGGACGATGGCGGACCGAGGACGTGCGCGGGCGAGCGCGTTCTCGTGGGCGCGGCACGTGGACGAGGTGATGGCAATCGTACGGTGCCTCGCCCGGGACACTTCGGCCCCGGCGCGCCGCTGACGCGGCCCCTCGACGACGCACACAGCAGGGGTCCCAGACACCGGGAACAAGACGGTCCGGGTTCGCGCTGGCGGAACGTGGATGAGCGTGGCGCTGGAGTGGGACCTTACGGTTGCGGCGTCGCCGCGCCGCCCGCGCTGCCCCGCCGCCCGCGCCGCCGCCTCCGGCGTTTGCGCTGGTGCGGCGCGGCACTCGCCGCCTCACCCGCCGCCGGCGGTGGGGCGGCGGCGTCCGGGGTTCCGGACCCCGCCCGCGGCGCGTGGGACGCGCTCGCCGCCCCGTCGTTCGGATGCCGCCGCCGCGCGGGGTGCGGCGCCTGAACCGGCGGTGACGGTTGCGGCCGTGCTTCCGGCCGCGCGGCGCGGCCGCCCGCGGGCGCTCCACGCGCCTCGTCGGGCCGCGGCGCCGAGGGCATGTGCGCTGTCTCCCGCGCGTGGACCTCCGGAAAGTCCAGGGACTCCTCGTCCGGCGGCGCCGCCTCGCCCAGCGCCGTGCTGACGGCCGTCCCCTTGGCCGCCGGCCGGCGGCCGGGCGGCTTGCGCTCGGAGGCATGCTTGATACGGTCGAGCATCCGCTCCAGGAACTGCACGAGGAACTGCCGCGCCGCCGCGTCGCTGATCATCGCGATGCCCGGATCCGCGTCGACGCGATAGACGACCTCGACGCCGTCCTCGCCGCTCCGGAGCGTGCAGCGGCCGGAAAACGCGCGCAGCGTGCCAAGCACCTGCGTGAACTCGATCGACGAGGGCGTCCGGAGCGAGACGCGGAGCAGACATTCCGCGGGCAGCCCCGCGAAGTAGCCGCGCAGCGAGACGAGCTGCGCGGCGCCGCGCTTCTCCACGACCTCGGCCACCATCCACAGCGGCCCGCCGTAGCGCGCCATCGCCTCCGGCGGCACCAGGTGGCTGAAGACGTGTTCCATGGAGGCGCGGATCACCCGCCGCGCCTCCACGGCGAGGACGGGCGGGGCCGGCACGGCTATGACGCGAGCTCCCGTCTCATGCGCGCGGTGCCCTCCACCATG